>NZ_CAJYDP010000001.1:0-360663 GCF_913757945.1 Methanoculleus sp. 10
GTTCGGCCGAGCACATCGTCGTTGAGGTGGTCCCGCGTGATGCCCTCCCCGAGGAGACGTTCGACGGCGATGTCGTCAAAGAAGTCGGGAAACAGGTAGAGACGGCGCTCGATGAACCCGAGACCGTTGAGAACCATGGCTTTGAGCACCTGGGCGTGGCTGAGATGGTGGGGACGGGTTTTCGGGAGAGCAGCGTCGATCACATCAGCGATCTGGAGGGAGTCGTAAGCACCGGCGACAATGCCGAGATGGCCGATGGAGAGGATCGAGGTGTCGTCGAAACCATCAACGAGAGGCATATTGAAGGTTATTTGCTCAAAGTACAAAGATCTTGCGGTTTTGAATATTCAGAGAGGGGTAGTTCTTACTGCGGATGATCGGTATATTGCTCTCAATGTTTATTTTCTGGATGCATATTGCCAATATATTTATACCTGCGGATTCAGATAACGATGTGAAGTATAATCGTTAGAAAAATGAGGGGAATATAGAGACCCGCGTGTGCGACCCCTGAGGCCTTGTTGGACTGGAGCTAATTTATTCCGATTTGCAGTGAGAAATGTATGTCCGCCTCAAATTCATTCTCTTTGAACAAAACCGTCATTTTATCACTATAGTTCTTGGAACACCTCGAACAACATTTGGATGAGAGTTAGAAGGTTCAGGAGACAATTAACAACCTAAAGCAAGGACGTTGTACAATGCAGGTCATTATTCTCTGTGGGGGTCTCGGAACCCGGTTACGGGAAGAGACTGAATATCGCCCAAAACCTATGGTCCCGATTGGAGGTAAGCCAATTCTCTGGCACATCATGAAAATCTTTGCTCAATATGGGCATACAGATTATATCTTGCCCCTCGGGTACAAGGGAAACCTGATCAAGGAGTATTTTTATCATTACCACTTGATGAGTCAGGATGTTTGTATTAAACTCGGAAATCACCATTCCGTATCATTTCTGCCCTGCGATTCAAATGAGACCGAAAACTGGTCTATCACCCTTGTTGATACGGGCGAAAACACACTAAAAGGCGGCCGATTAAAACGCGTTGAAAAATATCTCATTGGTGACGAGGTCATGGTGACCTATGGGGACGGGGTTGCAGATATTAATATCAATCAACTTCTTGCATTTCACCGGTCGCACGGTAAGATGGCAACGGTTACCGGAGTATCTCCGGCATCGCAGTTCGGTGAACTGCACCTTAAAGGCAACCAAGTAAAGCACTTCAGGGAAAAACCCTCAACATCCAATCATTACGTCAGCGGGGGTTTTTACGTATTTAACCGCGCTTTCTTCGACAATTTGACTCCCGATGGGGCATGCGATCTGGAAGCAGGCCCACTTGAGGAACTTGCGGCGGCAGGGGAGTTGATGGTATACAAACATCCCGGAAGATGGGCATGCATGGATACCATCCGTGATATGGAATACCTGAATCGGTTATGGGATACCGGCGAAGCATTCTGGAAAATCTGGTGAGCAGGCGCATGGTTCTTTCAGAAATCTATGCTGATAAACAGATTATCATCACCGGGGATACCGGATTTAAAGGATCGTGGCTTGCACTCTGGCTCCATAGTCTTGGAGCCACGGTCACTGGCATAGGGCTGGCTCCAAAGACATCCCGCGACAATTACGTTGCCTGCGGACTGGAACAAGTCATAACCCATTATTCCTGCGACATTCGTCGATATGAAAGAATCCTGGAAATTTTTTCTGCAACAGAGCCTGAGATGGTGTTCCACCTTGCGGCCCAACCATTGGTACCTGAGTCTTACATCACGCCTCGTGAAACGTTTGAGATCAATACACAGGGTACTGCCAATATTCTTGAGGCCATTCGCCGGACGTCATCTGTTCAGGCAGGCGTGATGGTAACCAGTGACAAATGCTATGAGAACCGGGAGTGGATCTACGGGTACCGGGAAACCGATCCTGTCGGCGGGCATGATCCGTATAGCGCTTCAAAAGGTGCTGCAGAAATTGTCATATCATCGTATATCCGATCATTTTTTTCAACAGACAATACTCCGGCAATTTCTTCCGTACGTGCCGGCAACGTGATTGGTGGAGGAGACTGGTCGGAAAATCGTATTGTTCCGGATTTCATGCGATCGCTTGAAGCAAAGAAACCTATTTGCCTCAGGAACCCCGGGGCGGTCAGACCCTGGCAACATGTCCTTGAACCTCTTTATGGGTATCTCCTGTTAGGTGCGGCAATGATCCAGAACGGGCATTCATTCAGTGGTGCCTGGAACTTCGGGCCATTATACCGGAACAATTTGACGGTTGAAGAGTTGATACGGAAATTTATCGAACATAGTAGAGGCGGGATGATAGAGACACCGAAACGTGACACTCCCCATGAGGCCGGACTCCTCAGCCTGGATATATCCAAGGCAATCCACAAACTTAACTGGCATCCGATTCTGGACGTTGATACTATGATTCGCTTAACCCTGGATGAATATGCGATCAAAAACCTAACCCCCGAAATGGTCTTCGACCAGCGGTGTGCCCATATTGATGAATATATGGACCTCCAAAAGAGGATGTGAAGAATGAAATCCTGTCGCTCCTGTGGTTCACCATTACCTGGGCCATTCCTGGATCTGGGTAACTCGCCCCTGTCAAACGGATATCTTTCGGAAAAAGACACTCATGTGATGGAGCCTTATTATCCTCTTGAGTGCTATTACTGTCCACACTGTTCACTGGTTCAACTGGATGAGTTTGAAGCGCCCGACCGGATCTTTTCATCCAACTATGCGTACTTTTCTTCGTACTCTTCAAGCTGGCTGGCTCACTGCAAAACATATGTCGCGATGATGATAGGGAGATTCGGCTATGACAAGGATTCCCTTGTGATGGAAATTGCGAGCAACGATGGGTATCTGCTTCAGTATTTCAAAGAACAGCATATCCCCGTCAAAGGTGTGGAGCCGGCAGCAGGTACAGCAGAGGTTGCCATTGCAAAGGGTATCCCGACCGACATCACCTTTTTTAATACCGATTATGCAAAGAACGTGGTCGCTCAGGACAGCAGGGCCGATCTCATCATCGGAAATAATGTACTTGCACATAACCCGAACCTGAATGATTTTGTTGAAGGATTGCGCATCGCTTTAAAATCCCAAGGGATCATCACAATGGAATTCCCTCATCTTCTCAAGCTTATAGCGAATAATCAGTTCGATACTATCTATCAGGAGCATTATTCCTACCTCTCCCTGCATTCAGTGCGGCATCTGTTTAACGCGCATCAGCTCGAGATCTTTGATGTTGATGAACTCTCCACGCATGGCGGATCACTGCGGATCTATGCGAAACACAAGGCCGCTCGGATACATGAGACATCACCCCGCGTCGCCGAGGTGCTGGAGAAAGAGAAACGTGCGGGATTACTCGATCCGGTTACTTACGAAGAGTTCGGCAGGCGTGTTGAGGCAACCAAGAGAGCGCTGCTTGCGTCTCTCATCGCCATTAAAAATGAAGGCAAAACCGTTGTGGGCTACGGTGCACCTGCCAAAGGAAACACGCTCCTGAATTACTGCGGGATCAGGACGGACTTTCTTGACTATACCGTTGATGCAAATCCCCACAAACAGAACCTATTCCTGCCGGGAACGCATATTCCTATAAAGCATCCGAACCAGATACAGATCGATAAACCTGATTACATCCTTATCTTGCCATGGAACATCGGAGAAGAGATTATGGAGCAACTTTCATTCGTCCGTGAGTGGGGAGGGAAATTTATCATTCCCATTCCCGATGTCAGGGTGATCGATGCATGATCTTTATCGGGACAGAGATCAAGGGCGTGTACATCGTCGAACCGGAGCCTCTCATAGATGAGCGGGGGTTTTTTGCACGGTCATTCTGCAAAGAGGAGTTCCGGAAAAACGGACTTGAAACAGAGATCGCCCAGTGCAATATATCCTACAACAAGAAATCAGGAACGCTCCGCGGGATGCACTATCAGGTTCCGCCATTTGAAGAGGCAAAGATTGTATCCTGTGTCAGGGGATCGATCTATGATGTGGTAGTGGATCTGCGGAGAGATTCATCCTCCTATTGCCGGTGGTTTGCTACAGAATTGAGTGAACATAATTCTAATATGGTGTATATCCCGAAGGGATGCGCGCATGGATTTCAGACCCTGGAAGACGATTGTATGGTATATTATCAGATGACCGAGTTCTTCCATCCTGAATGTGCAAGAGGGGTACGGTGGGACGATCCGGCAATCGGGATTCTCTGGCCGCATCCTGCCAAGATCATATCCGAGAAAGATCGGAACTATCCGGACCATGTCCTATGAAAACAGTTCTTGTGACCGGGGCGACCGGTTTTATTGGCAGGCATGCCCTAGAGCCGCTTGTCAAGAAAGGTTTTGATGTTCACTGCGTCTATCGAACAAAAACACCTGAAATTATTCATGATGAAAGGACTGTGACATGGCACAAGGCAGATCTTCTAAATGGTAACGATATTAAAAATTTATTCAGCTCTTTTTCACCTGCATACTTACTTCACCTTGCATGGGACGTCACACCGGGATCGTATCTTGAGTCGATAAACAACTTTAGCTGGCTTGACTCCAGCCTGCATCTTCTCCGTGAATTTGCTGAATCCGGAGGTACAAGAGCGGTATGTGCCGGAACCTGTATTGAGTATGATGTACGGTACGGCTATTGTATTGAAAACCTTACCCCGACAGTACCATCTACATATTACGGATCATGCAAGCACTACCTTCAGTCTATTGGTGAAAAATATGCAGACAAAATGTGTTTTGAATTTGCGTGGGGCCGAATCTTTCAACCATACGGGCCATACGAATATCCGGTGCGACTTGTCCCCTCGGTTATTCTGTCTCTCTTGAATGATAAGCCTGCACGATGCACGCACGGAGATCAGGTTCGTGATTTTCTGTATATTGCTGATGTTTCAGACGCGTTTGTGGCGCTCCTTGACTCAGAGGTAACTGGAAATGTCAATATCGGATCTGGAGAGCCGGTTTCGATCAAAGAACTTGTTATGCAGATTGCTCGCCGTCTTGGCAAAGAAGATGATGTCCAGTTCGGTGCCCTCCCGGCACGTGAGAATGAGCCCCCCTTCATTGTAGCGGATACCAGCCGCCTGAAAAAGGAAGTTCGATGGCGCCAGCGATATCCCCTTGAGAAGGGAGTTATGGAAACGATCTCATGGTGGGAAAAAATAGGGGTACAAGAATGAGTTGTCAAATTTGCCCCGTTTGCGGATCACAGGATACGTTTGTGTTCCTCGAGCGAAATAAGATGCCTGTTGTGCAGAATATGATCTTTTCTGATAGAAGATCCGCGACTTCTGTGCCACGAGGAGATCTGTACCTATCTTGTTGTAGATCTTGTGGTTTTGTCTTCAATAAGGCGTTTGATGAAAATTCGGTATTATATGGAAATGCGTACGATAATCGCCAGCATTTTTCTGACTATTTCAACCACTACATGAAAAAGGTCTCAGAGTGCCTCACCTATAGCAAAGGCGTAACACATTCCCGTATCATCGAAATTGGATGTGGCGATGGTACTTTTTTAAGGCTTCTCCTTTCCGATGAGCGGAATGGAAACACTGGAGTTGGATTCGATCCGAGCTACCGTGGTCCAGAATCCGACTGCAACGGGAGAGCCCGGTTTATCGTTGATTATTATGATCGGAGATACGCTGATTTTTGCGCGGATGTGGTTGTCTCCCGTCATGTAATTGAACATATTGCCAGTCCCATAGAATTTTTGATGAATATTCAAGCTGCACTTGACAAGCAGAGCCCCTCCACAGTCTTTCTCGAAACCCCGGATGTCAGATGGATCCTTGAAAATAACACATTCTGGGACTTTTGCTATGAGCACTGTTCCTATTTCTCACCTGAATCTCTTTCATCCGCATTGAGGATTGCAGGTTTTGGCCCTGTCGAACTGATTAAGACATTCAGGGGGCAGTATATGCTGTCTGTTGCAAAACCTGTGGAGGAAAATGCTTGCAACGGAATTAGAGCTAAATCGAAGAACGAAATCCCTGATTTAGCTGAAAAATATGCAAGACACGAGCAGAGTTTTGTCCGAAAAAGCCGTTCTCTCCTGAAAAGTTTAAGCGAAAAAGGTGCTATTTTCCTGTGGGGCGCAGGCGCAAAAGGGGTAATGTATGCAAATTTAATCGATCCCGATGCCGAATTTATCTCCGGTATTGTGGACGTTAATCCAGACAAACAGGGAGGATTTATCCCTGGGAGTGGACATATGGTAATCTCTCCGGATCAGCTTGCACAAAACGGCCTGATTGTCATCATGAACGAGAATTACACCGACGAGATTAAAAAACAAATTTCTGGTAGAAAAGCGATACGGCTATGTTCTGTCCACAGTATTGGACAGCAATCATCCTAAGTAGTTTCAGGGACACCATTAAAAGAACGGGGATACTAAGATGGCTCCAAAGACATTTCAAAACGAATGCGATGAGCGGATTAAGAGTTACGCACATGATGAAGAGTTGCACCAGGCGTCGAATTCATTTATGGATAATACAATTCGTACAAAATATTCATACAACTTCTCCTGGATGGGGCGACCTATCATCCAGTACCCTCAGGATATCATGGCGATGCAGGAGATCATCTGGAACGTAAAGCCAGATCTCATCATCGAAACCGGGATTGCGCACGGAGGATCCTTGATATTTTACGCTTCGATGCTGGAGTTGATAGGGGGAAACGGGGCGGTCCTTGGCATAGATATTGACATCCGGGAACAGAACCGTCGGGAGATTGAGAAACACCCGATGTTTGAGCGAATCACAATGATTGAGGGGTCAAGTGTAGATCTACGCGTGATCAAAGAGGTATATAATCATGCGCAGGGGAAGAAGCGTGTACTGGTCGCCCTTGATTCTCTGCACACCCATGGCCATGTTTTGCAGGAACTTGAGTTATATTCGTCGCTTGTGACAAAAGGGAGTTACTGCGTGGTCTTTGATACAATTGTCGAAGATATGCCCGAGGTCTATTCGACCGACCGATCCTGGGGGAGAGGAAATAATCCAAAAACTGCTGTTTGGGAGTTCTTAAAAAAGAGTGATCGGTTTGTCATTGATAGAGAAATTGAAGACAAACTGTTGATCACTGTCGCCCCGGATGGCTACTTGAAATGCGTTAAAGATTAAAGAGCGTAGAAGTATACTTTTTTACAAGGTATAAGAGGATCCAGATATCAGGAACTATATTGCAAATGCCGCAGCACACATATGACACAGAAATGCCGGTGCGTATAGTTATCGGTGCGAATGCACCTTTTAGCACCATGGTTTCCCACCGAGGCTCCCTATATGACGTGAACCTGTCCTTGCCGGACAGATATGGCTTTTGAATGTGAATTGTGTTTACGATGCGGTGTAAGGGGTGGTAAGTAGTGAATAGCTATCGGGATACGCTAATGATCGAGCCTCTTGTCAGTGTGGGCATCCCGACATATAACAGACCAGTCGGACTGCGGCGGACCTTGAAATGCATTACCAGACAGACTTACAGGAATCTGGAAATCATTGTCTCGGATAACTGTTCTCCTGGACCGGAGACCGGGGCAGTAGTCCGAGAGTTTATGGCGAAGGATCCCAGAATCCAGTATTATCGGCAGGAAGTAAATAAAGGGCCCACATATAATTTCGAATTTGTCATAGGGAAATCTACCGGCGAATATTTTATGTGGGCTGCGGATGATGATGGGTGGAAGGATACCTGTATCGAAAAGTATCTCCAGGAGTTTTTCAAAAATGATTCGCTTGTTCTGTGTTACAGCGAGGCTGCGAAAAGGAGCGGCACTTCGCAACAGGAGAGTATATTGACATCGGATATAACAACCGCCGGTATGGGGAAAATTTCCGGCATCAAGAAATTACTTCTCAATCAATATCGAAATATCGAATTCTATGGTCTGATGAAGGCGGATGTCGCACGGTCTTATAAGTTCAAAAACTTTTTTGGTGAAGATAATACGTTTGTTTTGTTTCTTGCTCTGCATGGACAAATTGGAAAAACGGATCCGGGGTTATTTATCAATGGGCCGGGCTTTGCTGGCTGCTCTCCGACCAACACGACTCGGTCTCTGGGTCTTTCTAAGATCAATAATTATTTTGGATACATATTTTTGATCTTCAACTCGATCAAAATGCTCTTTGAATACAAATTTGATCTCACCGCTTTCGAAAAGATAGCAGTAATATTACTGATTCTTCGAAGAGCAATTACAGTGAGGTACCTGGCTGCGGTGAAATTAGGACTCACCTCGCTTTCCAGGGATCTGATCGGCTCAATGGGGGTAAAATCGCCCGTCGCTAAAAAATAGACGGGGAATGATATATTAGAGGTGGCTATTCCGGTTAGTCTTCTGACAGAAACTATATGCTATGTCGTTATTCACCCTATCTGGATTAAATGCAGGTGAAACGTCCGATGATAACAGTCCTCATCCTCGACTTCGACGGCGTCATCGTCGAATCCATCCCCCTAAAGACCGTCGCATTCAGAAAGATCTTCTCCTTCGTGCCCCCCGCGCACCTCGACGAGATCATCGCCTTCCACCTCGAAAACGGCGGGATGTCCCGATACGACAAGTTCCGCTACATCTATGCAAACATCCTCGACGAGCCCCTCACCCCCGAGCAGGAGGAGCGGCTCGCAAGCGAGTACGTTGGGCTGATCTTCGATGCCATGCTCACCGTCCCCTACGTCGAGGGGGCGGAGCCCCTCCTCAAGGACTGCTCCCGGGTGCTCCCGCTCTACATCGTCTCCGCGACCCCGGAGGGCGAGATGCATGAGATCGCCCGCCGCCGGGACCTCACAAAGTACTTCGTCCGGATCTACGGCTCGCCGAAGACGAAGGCCGAGTGCATCAGGGAGATCCTTGCCGAGACCGGCGCATCCCCCGGCGAGGCCCTCTTCGTCGGCGACGCCCCGAACGACTGGCAGGCGGCCCACGAGACCAACGTCCGGTTCGTCGCGAGGATCCGGCCCGGTGACCCGGACCGCTTTGCCGGCCGGCCGGGGGTGGAGGGGATCGTGGAGAACCTTCATGAACTCCGGGAGTACCTACGGGGGAGCGTATGCTCATCCCGATCTCATACCCCCTGAACCGGGAGATCCCGCTCTACCCCGGAACGGAACCGCTCACGATCACCCCTGTAAAGACCTTTAAAGAGGGAGATGTGGAGGAAAAGAGCCTGATCACGTTCTCCAGCCATGCCGGGACGCATATCGACCTCCCCCGGCACTTCTGCCCGGGCGGGGGCACGGTCAGGGCCCTCCTTGCGCCGGAGGCGGTCTTTGCACCGGCGCGGTGCATCGAGATACTCAGGACCGGCGAAGAGCCGGTCCGGATCCACGATCTCCTCCCGCACCTCGACGTGGTCCGGAACGCCCGCGCGCTCTTCGTGAAGACCGGCAGCGGCCGGCTCCGGGAAAGCGACCCGGAGGCTTACGCGAAAAGGCACCCCTGGGTCCACCACGAGGTGCCGGGCTTCCTCCGCATGCAGAACCCGGCCCTCAGGCTCTTCGGGATCGATACTATATCCATCGCCACCCCTGCAAACCCCGGGGAGGGGAGAGAGGCCCACCGCGCGTTCCTCTGCAACCACCCGCACATCTTCCTGCTTGAGGATGTGGACCTCTCCTACGGGCGGCTGCTTGGGGAGCCCTGGATCTTACGGCTCTACCCGGTGGTCTTTGACGACCTCGAGGGGGTGCCGGTGGTGGCGCTCGCGGAGTTTGAGTGAACCGCAGAACAGTCAGGGCCATGGATAAAATATGAAGGGACCGGGTAACTCCAGAGTGAGTGGGATCTGCACGGAAGAGCCAGCCCGAGACTCAGTTGCTTAAAAACAGTGTGCGCTTTGAGAAGCGCCATTCGCGCTCACGATCCAGACGCGGCGCCCTTCCCGGCAAGGATATCCCGGAGCCGCTCCCTGCCGGCAGGTTCCGGGATAACTCTCCCCTCCTCACGGGCGGCCTCAAGCCAGAGGGAGACAGCGACCTTCACTTCCCGGAGCGCCTCCTCCTCGGTCTCGCCGAAGGCAGAGCACCCCGGAAGTTCCGGAACCACGGCGATGAACCCCTCATCCTCATCGCTGGAGATGATCTCGATTGCGTAGTTATGCGGCATTGTCGTCCTCCAGGAGATCATAACTCTCAATCGCTTTAAGCAATTGGCGAACGCCGGGAGTTACGCCGTCCCACTCACGTAAAAGTACATCCTCCTCCAAAGAGCACGAGTGCGAAGTCATCTGGGATCATGCGGAACCGTGTTTATCCACCGATCCGGGGCGCCGCCGTTTCGCAAGAGCCTGGTGCATCTCGAGGTACCGCGCACGGGAGAGGGCGTAACTTCCGGCGTTCGCAAGGAACGCATCGATCAGATCGGCCTGCTCGCGGCTCCAGACCTCGTTTGGGACCCGTCTGACCCAGAGAGCATGTCTCCGGACAAAGGCCAGCCTCCCCTGCCGGTTCTTCTCCCGGTCAAACCCCAATTCCATACGGTTCCCCCCGGACATGCAGGCGCTCCATGAACGATCGCATGAGATCCCCGTCCAGCATCTCGCAGAACAACACCCAGAGATAGACGGCATCCTCGATATCCTTGTCGCTCCCTAGATAGAGTTTGTAGGGGATCTGCAGCTCGATGGGCGATATGAAAAAACGGATATCGTCGAACATCACCGCTCTCGCCATGGTCATCGCGTAACGGTCGAAGTCGTCCTTCTTGAACTTCATCTCGACGTTCGGGATGATCCTCTCCTCCTCTGCAATCCGCACGGCCAACCCGTCGCGGAGCATCGAATAAATCTCGCCGACGTCATCCGAGTTCAGGAAATAGAACCCTCGTGCCAGGAGTTCTTCGGCAAACGATCGAAACGTATCGCGGTCCATATAGTCGATGAAGAGATCGATGTCTTCCGTGCCCCTGGCCCTGCCAAAAAGGATTGCGACATACCCACTGACGATCACGTATCTGGCATACTGCTCGATAATCTCCGTCACCGAAGCCACAAAGCGATCGAGCGCGGTCACAACCTTACCACCGATGAGGATAGTCCCGTCAGGAGCACTCGTGATCTGCATTTCCCTCTCCTCTGGTAGGGTCATACCGGGCACTATATTAATTGCACGTGCCCGGGGCACCCCGGATGCCGGAGCGTTCCATCGCTCCGCTTCTGAGGCCGGGCCCTGTGCACCCGGTGACGAAGTGCGAACCTCCGGCAAGAAACACCCCTGCAGCGCCTTCGAGTTCAACCACCTCCAACGTGAGAGGTGGAAGTCGTTCGAAGTAGGGGGATGTTGAGGTCGGACCTGCACAAAATTAGCACGCCCGACCAGCAAAGTCTCCCCGGTCAATCAATCAAGGCCCGCACCCGGGTTCACGAGATCCGACTCTTCGGGAAAAAAAGTGTTCAGTTCCCCGGCACCATCAGGCCAAGGTCCTCCTCGACCGTCGTGTTCCCCCGGATCCCGAAGTTCTCCACGAGCACCTTCAGGACTCCGGGCGAGATGAAGGCCGGGAGGCGGGGGCCGAGGGTGATATCCTTGACACCAAGCGAGAGGAGGCTTAAGAGGACGAGCACCGCCTTCTGCTCGTACCAGGCAATGTTGTACGAGATCGGGAGTTCATTGATCCCGACGCCGAACGCTTCAGCGAGGGCCTGGGCGATGACCACCAGGGAGTAGCAGTCGTTGCACTGCCCGGCGTCGAGGACGCGGGGGATGCCTCCGATATCCCCAAGACCGAGGCTGTTGTAGCGGTACTTCGCGCACCCGGCGGTGAGGACGACCGTATCGGCCGGGAGGGCCTTCGCAAACCTGGTGTAGTAGTCCCGCTCAGCATGGCGCCCGTCACAGCCGGCCATCACGATAAAGCGCCTGACTGCGCCGGACTTCACCGCGTCGACGACCGTATCGGCTATAGCGAGAACCGGGGCGTGGGCGCACCCGGTGATTAAGTCGCCGCGGGAGAGGTCCTCCGGGGCCTTGCACCGTTTCGCGTGCTCGACCAGGGCCGAGAAGTCCTTCTTCCCGTCCGGGGAGGCGCCGATGTGCTTGAGCCCCGCAAACCCGACGAGCCCGGTGGTGTAGACCCGGTCGCGGTAGGAGTCCTTCGGGGGGACGAGGCAGTTCGTGGTGACGAGGACCGGGCCGTTGAACCGCTCGAACTCCTCCCGCTGGAAGGGCCAGGACCCGCCGTAGTTCCCGGCGAGGTGCTCGTACTTCCGAAGGCCGGGGTAAGCGTGCGCCGGGAGCATCTCGCCGTGGGTGTAGACATCCACCCCTGTCCCTCGCGTCTGTTCGAGGAGGTCGGCGAGGTCCTTGAGGTCGTGGCCGGTGACAAGGATGCCCGGGCGCGTGCCTGCCGCGGTGCCGACGGTCGTGATCTCCGGCGTCCCGTAGGCAGCGGTGTTCGCCGCATCGAGGAGGGCGAGTGTCTTCACGCCGACTTTGCCGCACGCGAGCACGTAGCCGACCATCTCGTCCACGGTGAGGGGTTGCAGCGTGGCAGCGAGCCCCTCCTGCAGAAAGGCCGCGACCTCCTCATCCTCGTAGCCGAGGACTTCGGCATGGTGCGAGTAGGCGCCGATCCCTTTGAGCCCGTAGACAAGGAGGTCGCGGAGCGACTGCAGGTCTGGGTCCACGGTCTCCCGGGCGGCGACGATCTCCTGCGCCTTTGTCGCGATCGCCTCCTGGCTCGCCGGGACCCAGGTGCAGGCCGCGGGCTCCTCGTCCCCGGCCGGCGGGAGGGCGTCACGGATACGGGCCGCCTCCTGGATCGCGGCCTCAAAACGCGCAGGGTCGAAGTTCACGTTGGTCAGGGTGGCAAAGAGGCACCCCGCGACGAACCCCCCTGCCCGGGGGTCCCCGCCGCCCTTCTTCGTCGCCGCAAGGTTCCGGACCGAGAGCCCTTTGAGGAGGTAGATCAGGACGTCCTGGAGCCCGGCGGTTTCCATATCCTTGCCGCAGACGCCGCGTACGGTGCAGCCAAAGCCCTTTGCCGTCTCTTCACACTGGTTGCAGAACATTCATGCTCACTCCATGGTATCTTTTTGATACAAGGTATCCATTAGATACCAGAGTATAGGTAGGAGGAGGTTTCTCTAACTATACCATGCAGGACGAGTGTACGGTCAATCAGACCGTCAAGTACCTGGGAAAAAAGTGGATGCTCCTGATCATCCTTGAACTCTACAAAGGGGAAGGCTACACCCGGCGGTTCACCGAAGTGAGGGAGCGGCTCCCGGGGATCACGGCGAAGGTCCTCTCGGCCCGGCTGAAGGAGCTGGAGGAAGAAGGCCTCGTCGAGAAGAGGGTGGAGGCCGGAACCGTCCCCGTCCGGAGCGAGTACACACTCACCGGGAGCGGGCTTGCGATGGTCGAGGTGATCAAAGTTATCAAGCGGTGGGCGCTCCGGTGGAAGATCGATAACCTTGCGTGCGGGGCCCAGGACTGCCACGACTGTGTGCTGTGAACTACACCGTCCGTGAGGGAGGGGCTTTGCGGCAATCACCCCCCAAACATACCCGCTGGCTCGAGCAGCGCTGTGATCCACGCCTGCAAGTGTCATGTTCGCCCCCTCTGACGTAAAAATTAGCCGTGCGCGGGGATTCGCGAACCTTACGAAAGGGCACCGCCCCCATTCCCCGGCGTGCGCAGGGGGAGTTCCCCGGACGCTCTTTCCGGGATACGGAAAATCATAGATCATAATCGACACTATTATGAATTATCATCGAGTATGATCGATAAATGGATGAAAAACTGCAGATCGCACTCGAGAGCCAGAACCCCTGGTGGTTCGGAAAAGAGTTTGAAACCGGCGTTGAGCGGCTTTCTTTCTTTCCCTCCCTGATGCAGTACCTTGATGCACCGGAGGTGCTCCTCCTTATCGGTGCGCGCAGGACAGGGAAGTCGACGCTGGTGTACCAGATCATCAGTTCTCTTCTTGGAAGAGGCGTGCCCGGCAGGGCTATCCTCTTCATTACCATGGATGAACCACTCCTCCTCTCGATGGCAGACGACCCCTGGCTGATCCGTCGCATCGTCGAGGACCATCTTGCCCGCCATCCCGGTCTCGAACGGCTCTATCTCTGCATCGACGAGGTCCAGCACTACCCCTCCTGGGTGCCCACCATCAAAACCCTCTATGACACGAAGAGTACGGTCAAATGCATCCTGACCGGCTCCACATCCTCGCTGCTCAGGCAGGAGAGCAGTCGCCTCCTCTCCGGCCGGTATTTTTCCTGTACTGTGTACCCTCTCTCTTTCCCTGAGTTCCTCCGCATCCAGGGGATTGTAAACCCGACAATCATCGAGAAGAGGCATTATTTCGAGATGTACCTGAAATACGGCGGTTTCCCCCGGGTGGTCCTTGAAAAGGACGAGGACCTGAAGATGCAGATCCTCAAAAACTATTACGAGACGATCTACCTTAAGGACATCATCTACCCGAATAAGGTGAGGAAGAACAGTGAGGTTACGGACCTGCTCTATTACCTCATATCAAATGCTGGGAACGCCGCCTCGTACAACCAGATCGCCAGGACTCTCAATATCGCACCGGATACCGTGAGGGAGTACATCGAGTACGCCGGGAACGCGTTTCTCCTCTACCCCCTGATGAAGTTCGATTATTCTGTAAAAAAACAGGTTGCAAACCCAAAAAAGATCTATTTCGTGGATCCCGGCCTGATAAACGCAGTTGCATTTGCGTTCTCCGAAAATCATGGAAGACTCCTGGAAAACATCGTCTTCATCGCCCTGATGAAGAAGTACGGCGATGTCTTCTACCACCGGGACCGCTACGAGTGCGACTTCCTGGTCAGGTCAGGCCGGACGATCGTTCTGGCCGTCCAGGTGACGCAGTCCCTGCAGGACGACACTACGAGACGGCGGGAGATGCGTGGCCTTGTCGAGGCGATGGATGCACACAGCCTCGACGAAGGAACGATCGTCACTGCTTCGGAATCGGCGGAGACGATCATCGACGGGCGGGCCGTCCACATTATCCCGATCGCAGAATGGCTGGAAGGGTTGTGACGTCTCTTTGGAACCTCTGTGTGCGCCCTGGTAGTATGAGCTGCCGGGCCGCCACAAGGTTGCCGGCCGCTCGCTGCACCATTTCTCCAGATTCGCGATGCTGTATCGCTCTGATAGACCGTGCGCGGGGATTCGTGAGTCTCGGGGGGTCAGAGGTCCAGCAGGAGGTCCGGATCCGGGTCAGTTGCTACCAGAGTGACGTTTGTGATTTTGTGGTAGAACCTGTGGGGATAACTGCAGGTTGTCTTCCCGCTCCGGCTTTGCTGCACGAAGGGTTTGAGGATATCCTCCGTCTCGTACTCAAGCGAGTACGCCGCCCCGGCCCTGAAGGCCGGCCCTTCCTTCGCCCGGAACATGACCTTCCTGAAACCCTCCATCGAATGGTCGCAGTCCGAGTAGTCCGAGGCGAAGATAAGCCCATCTTTCCGGATCCTGTCGATCACAATCCAGGTTCGTAACATCTTCTCAACCAATCCTGTTTTTGATTGCTGTTGTCCCCATCAGGCATTAAGGCGCGCCGTGCGGGGTGAAAGTGATATCGACAGGAGAACCTCGCCCATAAGGGACAGCTGGTGAAGCCCCCGAAACGGCCATTGCCGGCCTACCAAACCCACGGAATACGGTAGCCCGGTCATGCGGAGGGTGCCCCGGTCGCGTTCCCCGGGGAAGGTGGCAGGCCCACGATCATTCTTATCCCTTGACGCTCATATTTTTCGGTGAATGGCACCAAAGGCCTCACCCGGTACCTGCCTGCTCTGCAGAGCTCCCGTGACAAAACGGAGGGCTCTCAAGCACGGCATGGCCTGCCTTCAGGCGTCGGGCTGGCCCACCGGAAAGAAACCCTCCCTCCTCATCGTGATACAGGGGCGGTACAACAAAGACTACTGGCTGGTAGTCCTCGCGCGACACGGCGCCCGGCTTAAAGATCTCGACCGGCTGATCCGCGACGTATGGGTGGAGTGCTGCGACCATCTCAGTTCCTTCAAGATCGGGGGAGTCGCCTACGACTCGGACGATGAGTATTCCAGAAATGCCATGGGCGTCCCCCTCTCGCATCTCGTCTCTCCGGGCAGCACGTTCTCCTATGACTACGACTTCGGCTCCACTACATCGCTGGACCTGAAGGTGATCGGAGAGACGCCCGTTGCCCCGCCGGGCGGGCCGCTCTGCCTGATCGCACGGAACAATCCGCCGGTTATCCCCTGCGACCTCTGCGGCGGCGAGGCTGCTTTTATCCTGGACGACCCTGACGAAGATATCCCGCACTATTACTGTCGCGAATGCCTCTCTTCGACCGATCACGACCCCGACTGTGTGGAGACCATTGCCAACTCTCCAAGAAACGGCGTCTGTGGCTATGCCGAGGATCCCATCGCTGCGCATCTCTGGTATCCGCCGGGATGGAGCACGGATGGGATCGTTCCTGAGGAACCGGATGAGATCCCGGATGACGATGAGGCGGAGGTGAACGCCGCGATTGCTGCCGTCATCCAGGATATCGGACCCGATATCGATGCGTTCGTCGAGGAAGAGGGGGCGGTATACGGGGATAAGGACGCCTGTATGGCCGGAGATACTATCATAGCCTTCTGTACGTTCATGCATCTCTCTATGGAGCGAAGATCGATGCATGGGATGCCCCATCCGTGCAGAGGTGCCTGATCGGACACCTGGCGCAAAACCCGATCTTCCTGGATGACTGGCCGGAGAGCGCCGTCCCGATTCTCTGCCGGTTCCTCTCGCGCATGGAGGCATCCGGCAGCCTCACAAACGCTTCCGAACTCATCGCCGCCCTTAAACAGGCTGAACCCGCCTTCCAGGAAGCAGCCGCGAGCCCGGAGAAGAGTCAGGCCATCTTCAGGTACATCCTGATGAAAGCAAAGGAGGCAGGCATCTCCATAACCGACATAGATGCATCCTTCGCCTTCGCAGTGAAGGAACTCGCCAGGATGGCCGGGATCGACCTTGACAACAAAGAGGTTCGGGAAAGACTCTCCAGCTTGCTCGATAGCGGAATAACAGAAGCATTCTCCAGCAGACTGTGCGTCACCATGATATTTGAGAGATGCGAGGATTTCTGTAAGCGGTTTAAGGATGACACCATCCTTGAGCATTGCAGGAGGATCGTCACGATCCTCTCTGACCATCCGACCGCACCGCTCTTGCGGGGAGACGGGGTCCTCTGGAGTGCGGCGATCGTATACGCAGCCTGCCAGGATGAAGACCTGATCCGGTCGGGAAAGGGCGCCCCTCCCCTCGGGCAGGAGATCAGTTTCTTCTTCGGCTTTGAGCGAGCATCGATCCGGAACAAGGTGAGGGCGATGAGAGCGCTCCTCCCTGAATGAATAAGGCGCCGAGAGGCCAATTACGCACGAAGCGGGGGGACACACATGGAGAGATACGATCATATCCCGGCCAGCGAGAGCCAACTCCGGCGGTCGCAAGCCGCCCGAGTCGGTGCCTGAGATCTCCAGGGCGGTCGCCGACCCTTCTCCCGGCTGATCCTCGCGGAGAGTTCGCCTCCATGGACGATTGGATCTCCCGGCAAAAAGGATGAGGGGTGTAACCCGGTGAAGTGCAGAAAGTCGTCAGGCCTCGACGGTTGATGGGCGGGATGCCGGAGGTCCGAGCGCCACAGAGGGTGAATCACGGCCCTGCAGGAGCGGGTCCCTCAGATAACCCCCATCTCCGATAGCCGCGTCGGCAGGTACTCCTTCGTCACGAAGTCGAGCCCCCGGCTCGCGAACGCCTGCTGTTCCGACTTCAGCTTCATCTCAAGCTGCAGGTTGATCTGGTTCCTCCAGTAGTCGGTCGCAAACCGCGGATCGGTCAGCTCTGCCTTCAGGGCGTTGATGTCCTGCTCGGTGAGGTGGTCGGCGGGGAGGTTGTAGTCGGATATATCGGAGGGCTGCACCCCGATGAACTGCGCCTGGGGCGTCGCGAGAAGTTCCGACATGTGAGCGCTCTTGATCGAGCCGTAGGCGACGCTCGCGTAGATCCGGTAGGACCAGGGGTCGCCGTCGGTGAAGACCACGACCGGGAGGTTGAGCGACTCGTTGAGCCTCCGGAGGACCCGCCGCGTGGAGCGCGCCGGCTGCCCCTTGAGGTGGACAAGGATCGCCCCGTACTCCTCGTCGAACCCGTTCTCCATCAGACGGGCGTACATACCGCCGGTCTCGATGGCGACGACGAACTTCGCGTCATGGTCGACGAAGTCGATGTTGTCGACGTTGTTCGGGATCGGGTAGCCCGCTTCCCCGACGTCCTCCTGGCAGTGCATCTCCCGCACCCCGCGCCGGGTCGTCTCCCGGATCCGCAGGGGTCCGAAGATCGAGGCGCCGTCCTCCTCGGGCCTGAGGTGGAACGCCTCCCGCTGCACGTCGGCGATGATCTCGAGATCCTCGATGAGAAGGTTGCTCTCGTCCTGGGCGGCGAACTTCGCTCTTTTCCACCCTTCGGATATGTAGTAGAGCTCTCTCAATGTCGACGACCGGTTCTCGATGAGCTGTCTCTTCAGGAACCCGATGACGTAGGCCATCTTCAGGAGATGGACCGCACTCTTCTCGGTCGCCGCCGACCGGGTGCTCTCCTTCTCGCCGTACTTCCAGACCTCACTCTCATCGTCATACTCGATATTCTGTTTCGTCCGCGTCGGCAGCCGGATGTAGGGCACGATGCCGTCCTGCATCTGGTCATACCACCCGCGGGCGATGCCCACCAACCGCTCGCGCGCAAGCGTATCCATCTCTTCCCTAGACATCGAGATCCACCACCACTTTCCTGCCGTCCTCCACGCCGCGGAGGTCGAGCGACCCATCCCCCGCCCCCGTATAGACGACCCGCCAGACCGCCCCGGGGGCAAGTGTGCACCGCCAGACCTTGTTGTACTCCCCGTCGATCTCGTCCACGAAGTCCGGCCGGGGCTCCGCGTCCTCCCCCGCATCACGGGAGAGGCTGTAGAGGACGAGCGTGACCTCTCCGGCCGTGTAGTTGTTCACATCGATACAGACCTTCCCGTCGCTCGTCCGTTTCTTCGCCACGACCTTGCGCATGATCTTACCCTCGATCGGGGAGGTATCCACCAGGGGAAGTTCGACGATCTCGCTCACTTTCGCGGCGATCTCCGGGATGATCGAGCATATCGCCCGGGCCCGGTCGTCCTGCAGTTTCTTCCTCTCCCGGCGGGAGAGGTAGGTCTTGAGTTCCCGGCCGAGCTCCTGGAGGACGAGGACGATCTCCCGCTCGATCTCCGGGATGGAGGCGACCGCATCCTTGCTCTCGCTCGTGAAGGGGACGTTCGTGGACGCCACGTGGACCATGACGAGCGCCGGGCCCGTGGGAAGGCCCTGCTGCGAGAGACCGTAGTTTCTCCAGTTCACCTGCGCAACACAGTTCGTGATCGCGCAGGCGCCCTGCTGGTAGAGGAGCGGGACGCGGTTTGCAAACCGGAAGAGCTGGGCGTTCCCTTCGGGGGGAATCTTGCCGCCGTAGCCGATCGCAGCCTCGATGATGAACGAGTGCCCGCCGTAGACCGCGCTCGGGCGGGTCCGGGCCCTGACGAAGTCGAGCTGGATCTCCTTCTCAAGCCCCCTGCAGATCAGGTCCTCCCCGATGGGGGAGAGGCACTGCTGCGCCGGCGGCGCGGGGACCTTCACGCTCTGCATGGCGTCAAGGAGCCGTTTGAGCTCATCGGCGTCGAGGTTCTTCACCTTCCGGGAGGGTTTGAGCCCGGCCAGAGCGATCATCTCGTCTGCGGTCTTCTTCCCGACCCGGGAGAAACTCCCGATGAGGAACTCATCGACGGTCCCGGTGCTCGCGGCCGCGAGCCTCCTCAGCGCCCCGAACTCGATCCCGTGCGGGTGGGGGAGGACGGGCTTCGGGCACGGCGGGACCTCGCTTGATACCCGCTCAAACGTCGTCACCTCGCCGTCGATATCGGCCGTGACCCGCGCGTGCGGGTTGACGATCGCGGTGAGGCGGAGGTAGTCCAGCAGCCGCTTCTTCGCGGCAAGGGTGCTCTTGAACTGGATCTCAAGCCTTGTGCCGTGCATCCGGTCCCAGTCGATCTCCTCGTGGCTGACGATCTCGGGCTCGTTCGTCTCGGTCCTGATCATCAGCTCGAACCGGTGCGCCGACGCCTTCGCTCCCGTCCGGGAGATGACGAGCGCCGGGGTGCCGGTGGTGAGCTGGGCATACAGCACCGCCGCCGATATCCCGATCCCCTGCTGCCCCCGGCTCTGCCGGATCTGGTGGAACCGGGAGCCGTAGAGGAGCTTCCCGAAGACCAGGGGGACGTTCTCCGGCACGATCCCGGGGCCGTTGTCCTCGACCGTGATCCGGTAGACCTCGGCATCGACCCTCCGTACGCCGACGAATATGTCGGGGAGGACTTCGGCCTCCTCGCAGGCGTCGAGGGCGTTGTCCACCGCCTCCTTGATGGTGGTGATGATCCCGCGCGTCGGGGAATCGAACCCGAGAAGGTGCTTGTTCTTCTCGAAGAACTCCGCGACGCTGATGCTCCGCTGCTGTCTTGCGAGATCCTCAGCAAGCACCATGCCGTGCTACCTCAGCGATGGCGTCCTCAAGGCTCTTCTCCTGCTGCTCGCCGGAGGAGAGGTCCCTGAGGGTCACCGTCCCCGCCTCGACCTCGCGCTTCCCGAGCACCACCGCAAAGTCAGCGGTCTTTGCGGCGTGGGAGATCTGGGCGCCCATCCCCCGTTGCATGAGGTCGACCTCGGTCCTCACCCCCGCGCCCCGGAAGGCCCGGGCGACCTCGAGCGCCCGTGCCCGCGCTTCGGGCGTGCAGACGACGCCGACGACGGGCTCGTGCGCAAGCGAAAAATCCCCGACCGAGACCATGACCCGGTCAAAGCCGATGGCAAAGCCACAGGATGCGACATCGTCGCCGCCAAAGAGGTGGGCGAGCCGGTAGGTGCCGCCGCCGAGGATCTGGTTCTCCGCGCCGAGGTTCCTCGCAAACCCCTCAAAGACCATCCCCGTGTAGTAGTCGAGGCCGCGGGCGATGCCGAAGTCGGGCTGGTAGTTGATGTTCTGGGAGTCGAGGAGCGCAAACGTCTCCTCGATCCGCGCACGCTCCGGGACGTCGCCGGCAATCTCAAAGACCTCCGGGACGGTGCGGCACTCCGAGAGGGCCGCGAGGGGTTCGGCGAGGTGGGTGAGACCCTTCCCGACGAGCGCCGCCTCAAGCCCTGCCGCATCGTGCTTGTCGAGGCAGGCCATGATCGCCCGCTGGTCGCCGGGGGCGAGATCGGCGAGGAGGTGCTTCATCGGCGCGAGGTGGCCGACGTGGAGGTCGAAGGTGACCCCGCTTGATTGGAGCGCCTCATTGGCGAGCATGATCACCTCGGCGTCGGCGAGTGGAGTGTCCGAACCGATGAGCTCGACGCCGAACTGCCAGAACTGCCGGTACCGGCCTTTCTGCGGGCGTTCGTAGCGAAAACAGTCGGCGAAGTAGCACCAGCGGATGGGCTTCGGGAGGACCTTGCCCTCGTTGACGTACATCCGCAGCACCGCCGCCGTCACCTCGGGCCGGAGCGTCATCTGCCGCCCGCCCTTGTCCTCGAAGACGTACATCTCCTGGATGATCCCTTCGCCGGACTTCATCGTGAAGAGTTCAAGGTGCTCGAAGTCGGGCGTGCTGACCTCCCGGTATCCCCACCGGCGGGCCGTCTCGCGCATCCGCCGCTCGATCAGTCGCCGCCGTTCCATCTCGTCGGGTAAAAAGTCCCGTGTTCCCCGTGGTTTCTGAAGCATTGGTAGTCTCCTGAACTAAAGTCTCTTGCGTGAACCCTTATCTTTTGTGCGCTGTGCCCTGCCGAAGAACCGCTCGGCGGCGCCTTCATTGTGCCACACGTTCTCCCGGTCGGCCCGGCCCTGGAGGTAGAGGGCTAACAGGACCAGGCCGAGACCCAGGTACTCCCACGCTTCGGCAAACGCGGTGATGAAAAAACCGAGCAGGGCGAGCGCCGTGCAGGGTACCCCCCAGTATGCCGCCGTCCGGTAGCCGGATAGACCAGTCCGGTAAAAGATCCGTAAGTCGCGGAGCCACAGGAAGACGGTGACGGCAACGCCGAACCCTGCAACGTAGACGAGGTAGGACATAAGATGAAGTAATATTATACTTCCACTCCTATTTTTGTTATCGAACTATGCTGCCGAATGCCACCATCAGGGACATCCTCCGGATGTATCGTAGCGGTGAGGTATCTGAGGACGAGGCGGCGGCCGCCATCGAAGGGCTCCGTATCGAGGTCCTCGACGAAATGGCCCGGATCGATGCCGGGCGGAGCGTGCGTTGCGGGATGCCCGAGGTGGTGCTCGCCGAAGGAAAGGACCCCCTGACCTTTGCCGATATCATGCTCGCGCAGGTGAAGGCGGCCGGGAGGTGCGTCGCGACGAGAGTCTCGCCGGCGCATCTTGAGGCCCTGCAGGTGCGGCTGCCGCCGGGGGTCCGGATGGAGCACCGGGAGGCGGCACGGGCCGTCATCCTCTCGACGGGCAACGAGCCGGATCACCGGGGCGGGACCGTCGCCATTCTCACCGCGGGAACGTCCGATATTCCGGTCGCCGAGGAGGCGAAGCTGATCGCCGAGGAGATGGGGTGCAACGTCAGGACCGCGTACGACGTCGGTGTGGCGGGGATCCACCGCCTCTTCTCGGCGCTCAGGGACCTGATACCGGCGGACGTCTTCATCGTGGCCGCCGGCCGGGAGGGGACGCTCCCCGCGATCGTCGCCGGCCTCGTCGACCGCCCGGTGATCGGCGTTCCCGTGAGCACCGGCTACGGCTACATGGGAGGCGGCGAAGCGGCGCTTGCGAGCATGCTCCAGGCATGCTCGGTGCTTGCGGTCGTGAACATCGACGCCGGATTCACGGCGGGCGCATTTGCCGCGCAGATCGCTCACGGGGGCGGGCGGATATGAGCAGGGGGTTCTATATCGGGCGGTTCCAGCCCTATCACAACGGTCACCAGTCGGTGCTGGAGCGGATCGCCTGTTCTGCCGACGAGATCGTCATCGGGGTCGGGAGCGCCCAGCTCTCCCACACCGTGGCGAACCCCTTCACGGCCGGGGAACGGGTGCTGATGCTCACCCGGTCGCTCGCCGACCTCGAATGCCCGTTCTACGTCATCCCGATCGAGGACATCCAGAGAAACGCCCTCTGGGTCGCCCACGTCCGGTCGATGACCCCGCCGTTCGATACGGTCTACTCGAGCAACCCTCTTGTCATGCAGCTCTTCAGCGAAGCGGGGGTGGACGTCCAGTCGCCCGACATGTACGAGCGGGAGACGCACTCCGGCACCGCCATCAGGCAGCGGATGCTTGACGGCGAGCCCTGGGAACACCTGGTCCCCCCTGCAGTCGTGGATGTCGTCCGGGAGATCCGCGGCGTGGAACGCCTGCAGCGGATCGCGGGGAGCGACTGATGGGCGGAACCCTGATGGGGACGGTCGTCATAATAGGGTGAGTCATGTTCAAGCAGATCCGAGACCTCTTCCGGCGGACCGAACCGGAGAAAGAGAACCTGGAACTCTCCGTTGACGACCTCCCGGGATGGCTGGATGCCCGCGAGGAGGAGATCGCGCTCGGTCTCCTGAGTGCGACGGCGCCGTCGCGGGAGGCGATCACCGGCACCCTCAAACATCTCCGGGAGGTGGTCGCCCGCATGGAGACGGCGGACGCTGATGAGGCGGTCCACCCCCGGCTCCGGGATATATCAAAAAAGGCGCTCCCCCAGTTCACGAAGTCTATGACCCAGATCCTCTCCCGCGAGCCTTCGGGCGACCCGGAGGCCTTCTACAGCACCTCTGCCGAGACCCTGAAGAGCGCGCTCAAGGTGTTGAAAGGACAGGGAAAATACCTCTCCGCCCCCTACCCGGACGAGATGAAGGAGGTGCGCACCGCCGTCAGGGACCTTGGAAGGGAGATCAACGCGATGACGGAGGCGATCGCCCGCGCCCGGACGGACCGGCAGCAGGTGGAGGATACCCGGAAGACGTACGAACTCCTCATCCGGGTCCGCGAGGAGTATGTCGCCGCCTCCGGTCAGGTGCGGGAGTATGAAACGGCGATCGAGGAGGCGGAGAGAAAGATCCGGGAGGCCGAAGCCGACATCGCCGCCCTCAGGCTGCGCCCTGATTACGCGAGAAAGCAGGAGGTCGAGGAGAGAATCCGGGAACTCGACGCCCTGGATGAGGAGGCCGGGCGAGAGATCGCAGCCCTCCGGACCCCCGCCATCCACGTCTTCCGGAAAGCCGAGAAGGCGGCTGAAAAATCAGGAGACGGCGAGACAGCTACGGCAATCGGCCGGGCCCTCGACGCCTGCACGGGCGGCCTCCCTGGTGACGAGGGTGCCCGGGTCGACCAGATAGAGGCGGTGATGCCGGCCGTCCTTGCCATGATCCGGCGGGAGGATCTCCTCCTCAAGAACCAGGAGGAGGTCCGCCTCTTCTCGGACCCGGAGACCCTGCCCGCCGGGATACGACGGGTCCTCTGCCGGCAGAGGGAGGTCCAGGAGCAGCGCGCAGCACTGCAGGAGACTCATGCCGCGCTCCCGGGGGTGGTCGACGAGCGGCGTCTCACGGCCGCGCTCGCGGAACTGCAGCGCGAACGCGAGACAAAGGCTGCCGCGCGGGCCCGGGCGGAGAACCAGCGGGAGATCTCGCAGGCCTCGTATGCAGAGGAGCGCAAGAGTCTTTTGTCCCGCGCAGCCGCTCTCGCGGGCGGAGAGGTCACGGTCGACGTGCCGGACCTCCCGCCCCTCTCCTCCCGGCCCTGAGGGGCACACAACGCTGCTGTTCTGGTCGGAAAAGGAAACCCTGTTTATGCCCGGCGCCCAAACATTCCATGAGTAATCGTTGATGAAGACAAACACCACCCCACCCGGGTCCCTGTCGCGCCTCTGGATGGCGGTCCCCGCAGTCTCGTTTGGAGGGATCGGGATCGAGTTGCTCCTGTCGTCTGCCGGGTTTCCCTACGCCGTCTGGGCGGGCATCGCAGGATGCGTGGCCGCCTCATGCGTTCTCTTCTACCAGGCATACCTCAAACCGCGCAAGGATATCGTTTCGCTCTTCGTGCCGCTCTACGCGGTCCTCATCTTCATCGTGCCCAATGAGATCAGTTCGGGCGTGATTGTGCAGACATGCTACGCGGCGACGATCACCCTTCTTGCGGTGCGGTTGGAAAAGTTGTTTAATGCACCGAAACCAGAGAAGAAGACAATGAAGCAGATGTTAAACGACTATATCGTCCGGCTCGACCCGCTCCTCACCGTGATCGATGAGGAGACCGGGCACCTTGTCGCGCAGGCCCTGCTGACGTATAAGTTCGGGCTTTACGGGAGCGCGGCCAGGAAGAGCACGGAGGCGCTTGCCCGGCTCGACGCAATCGCCCCGCACCCCGGCGTGCTGGAGCGGGCTCTCCTGATCCTCCGGGAGCGTGCCGGCGGCTTTGCCGAGTCCCGCGTGACGGCGAACCCGGAACATACCTTCACGGAAGCCGACTACGATACTCTTGCCATCCGCCTCCGCCCGGACCAGATCGAGGACCCCGCGGCGCTCGACCTCGACAACGCGCTGGTCCTGCTCTACGCCGTCGGGATCGAGACCTCTCCCGACGACGAGCAGGCACTGGAAGAGCACCAGCGCTTTGTCACCCAGATCCTGGAATCCTACAAAGATAAGCTGACGGTATGACCAACCTGACCGAAGGCGACCTCTTCCGGGGCCTCATAGCGGTAGCGGCGCCGATCGTGGTCGGAAACGTGCTCCAGAGCGGTCTCGAGATCGTCGATCTCTTCTTTGTCGGCAGGCTCGGGGCGGAGGCGATCGCCGGTGTCGCCATGGGCACCTCGATCGTCATGGTCCTCATGACCGTCATCATCGGGCTTGTCACCGCAAACACCGCCTTCGTCTCCCGGCACTACGGGGCGAAGGACCTTGATATGGTGGCGAAGGGAGTTTCGCACACCCTGGCCCTCGGGTTCGTATTCTCGGTCGTCCTCAGCGTTGCGGGCATCCTCTTTGCCGAGGATATGCTCCTCCTCCTCGGCGCCGAACCAGCCGTCGCGGTCCTCGGGGCCTCCTACCTGACGGTCCTCTTTGCCGGCAGCGCGGCGATGGTCGAACTCTGGGTGATCAACTCCTCATTCCAGAGTTGCGGCGACGCCACCACGCCCATGCTCCTTGTGGTCCTTGCAAACACCTTGAACATCGTCCTCGACCCGCTCCTGATCTTCGGTTACGGTGCCGTCCCTGCCTTCGGCGTTGCCGGGGCGGCATACGCGACCATCATATCCCGGAGCGTGGCCTTCACCATAGCGTTCGCCCTGCTCCTCTCGGGACGGACGCCGATCCCTTTCTCGTTCCGGACGAAGTTTGAGATCCCGCTGGCATGGAGGCTGATCCGGGTCGCCGTCCCGAACTCCGTCCAGTCGGGGCTCCGGAGCGTCACCTTCCTTGTGATGATGGCGGTCGTGGCTGTCTTCGGCACTGCGGCCCTCTCCGCCTACGGCATCGTGGGAAGGCTCGAGATGGTCGCGCTCATGCCGGGGTTCGGCGTCGCGACCGCCACCGCCGTGATCGTGGGCCAGAACCTCGGCGCCCGGAAACCCGAGCGGGCGGAGGAGGGGGTGAGGCTCTCCGCGCTCATGAACGGCGGGTTCATGGTGCTCGTGGGGATGGTCTTCTACTTCGCTGCGCCGGCGATCGTCGAGATCTTCGACCCGAGCGGTGAAAGTACGGCGATCGGCGTCTCGTACCTGCAGACGATCGCGCCGTTCTACGTCCTCATCGCCGTCGCGATCGTCCTCGGGTTCGCGCTCAACGGGGCGGGGGATACAAAGAGGCCCATGTATGCGACGCTCTTCTCCATGGTCCTCTTCCAGGTGCCGCTCGCGTGCATCCTCCCCGGTCTCCTCGGGATCGGCATCATGGGGGTCTGGCTCGCGGTGGTCTTCGGGGCCGTCCTGCAGACGGGGATGCTCTTCTCGATGTACCGGCGCGGGGCCTGGAAGGCGACGATGATATGACGGTGAGGCGCGCCCCGGGCACCCGGCCGCCGGCAGGCGCCCCCTTCACCCCACAGGATAAATACCTGGATGCGGCAGATACCCTCACTGAGGGAAAGTGCAGTGAGAAGCGAACTTGACCATGAGATCGGGAGACTCTCCTCCCTCGCCCGGGAACGCGGCGCGGATGCACGGCGGATAGCCGCCCACGACGTGGTCGTCGCGGAGTGGGTGCGGTTCAAGTGCCGGTTCGGGTGCAAGGGCTACGGGAAACATATGTCCTGTCCCCCGTATGCCCCTGCCACCGCCGAGACCCGGCGGCTGCTTGCCGAGTACAGCACCGGCATCCTCCTCCGGTTTGAAGGCGTCCCGGGTCATCCCGACCTGAAACCCGACGAGATACCGCTCGACTTCCACCCGTTCTTCCGCGATCTCATCCTCTGGGTGAACTCGACGGTGCACCTCCTCGAAAAGACAGCCTTCTACGACGATTTCCCGAAGGCGTTCGGGTTCGGGGCATACCCCTGCATATACTGCGAGCACCAGCACTGTGTCGCCGAAGAGCACGAAGGCGTCGTCGACGAGAGCATCCGCAGGCTCTGTCGGCACATGGACCTCGTCCGCCCGACGATGGAGGGGGCCGGGATCGACGTCTTTTCCACTGCCCGGAAGGCCGGGTGGGACCTGCACGTCATCCCCTGCAGGGACCTTGAGTACGGCAAGATCGTCCACGGCAACATCACATCGATAGGGCTCGTCCTCATCGAGTGACGCGCCGGGCCTTCAGTCGTTGCGGGCGCCCCGGATGAACTCCTCGGTCATGCGGAAGGCGTCGTCGTCCCTGACCTGTACCGGGGGGTGCTTCATAAAATAGGCGGACGGGGATACGAGTGCACCGCCGATACCCCGGTCGAGGGCGACCCTGCAGCACCGGATGGCGTCGATGACGATCCCTGCGGAGTTGGGGGAGTCCTCGACGGAGAGGCGAAGGTCGATCTGCATGGGGACATCCCCAAAGAGCCTCCCTTCCATGCGGAGGAAGCAGACCTTGTTGTCCTTCTGCCAGCAGACGTAGTCGCTCGGCCCGATGTGGATGTTCTCGTCGTCAAGGGGTGCATCGAGGACCGACTGCACCGCTTCGGTCTTTGAGGTCCTCTTCGAGGCGAGGCGGTCCCGGTTCAGCATGGTTAAAAAGTCCGTGTTGCCGCCGGTGTTCAACTGGTAGGTCCGGTCGAGTTTCACCCCCCGCCGCCGGAAGAGGTCGGCGAGGACCCGGTGGGTGATCGTCGCGCCGAGCTGGGCCTTGACATCATCGCCGATGACGGGGAGGCCCCGCGCGCGAAATCTCTCCGCCCAGGCTGGATCGCTTGCGATGAAGACCGGCATGTTGTTGATGAGGCCGATACCCGCCTCCAGCGCACATCCGGCATAGAAGCGTGCAGCCTCCTCTGACCCTACGGGAAGGTAGTTGAGCAGCATCTCGGCGCTCGAGTCCTCGAGCGCCCGGACGATCTCCTCACGTGACGGTTCCTTCTCATCGGCGAGCACGAACCTGGTCTCCTCCCTGTAACCCTGCATGTGCTCGGGAAAGCCGTCGAGCACCCGCCCCATCCGGACGGTCACCCCGGTCTCCGGCATGCCGGGACAGAAGGCGGTGGTGCAGTTCGGCGGGGAGAATATCGCTTCGGAGACATCCTTTCCGACTTTCCTCGCATCGATGTCGAATGCTGCGACCACGCTGATATCCGACGGCCGGTAGCCGCAGAGGTCCCAGTGCATCAGCCCGGCCGCATCTGCCTCGTCTCTTCCGCGGTAGTATTCGATACCCTGGAGCAGCGAACTGGCACAGTTCCCGACGCCCACAATTGCAATCCTGATCGAGTCCATGACAGCCCTCCGGAGATCCGGGATACTGCTGAATACACCTCTCTTTCTGGGTGGATGTGCTCAGCACCGTGTGAGTAGACGCAACTGTAAAAGACAGCTTGCGTTTTCGACTATAATACGGAGCGGGAGATATAAGGGTAATGGTTCGAGGAGCGTCGGGAGGTTCGTGCCTCACAGCGCAAAGACGGGGTACCGGGCATTCCTTGCATACGCCAGGTCATCGTTACCGTTGAGAATGGAGGCAGGGGGCGGCCGGATATCGATGAGCGGCGAGCACCTCCGGACCTCGCCGATCTGCCGCTCATCGGTATCCGGTATGGGGCGGGAGGGTGATCGCGGCCACCCCACCGGCCGCCGCCGGCGGGTCGAGGCAGCGGGGTCGCATCCGATCTTGCACGAATAAGGATTCCCCGGGACTGCCCCGGCAAACTCTGCCGGGCAGGTGGGAGGGGGTTGACCCGGGTACAGCGTTGCGACGATCAGCCCGCTATCGGGGTTGAACCAGAAGATGCCTCACGCGCCGGCAGGAGATCCGGTTCCCCTGATTCTGCCGGAAGGCGGCGGGGTCGATCCGGCTCCCGGCAAAAGTATTATCTGCAGCAGATGCTATAGGGTGCTTTCGCTGTAACCTATGACGGAAGTATTCCTCTGCACGAACGGGTGCGTCGAGGGGCAGCTCAGGACAAAATTCATCGAGAGGTACCTGAGCGCTCATGCTCAGAATATCCATGTGGTATCGGCGATAGGCGATGCCGATGTCGTTCTCTTCTACGCATGCGGCCTGACCGGCGAGAAAGAGGGCCATTCCCTGAGCGTCGCCGGGGAGCTCAAGGAAAAGATGCGGCAGGGCGCCGAGCTTGTCGTCTGGGGGTGCCTCCCGAAACAGAATCCCGGGGCGCTTACGGGGATCTATGACGGCCCGATCATCGGCCCGATGGATACCGGTCTCTTCGCCCCTCTCGCGGGCACAAACGGCGTCTCCCTGGAAGGCATCGATCATTCGGCGGCCGCGAAAGAGTTAGCAACCATGGCCGCGCCCAGTATCCACGGCTGCAACGGGACCGACCTGCTCACCGCCGCATTCCTTCTCTATAAACGGGGGGTAGACCTCTTCGGTTCGCGCCGGCAGAGACACTCTGAGGTATACTACATCCCTATCGCGGTCGGATGCACCGGGCACTGCACCTACTGCAGCGAGCGCCCGGTGTTCGGGAACACCGTCCATAGCCGCCCGATCGGGGATATCGTCTCGGAGTTCCGGAGCGGGCTGGAACGCGGGTACAGCCGTTTCTCGTTGATCGCCACGGATCTCGGGAGTTACGGTATCGATATCGGTTGCCGCCTCCCCGACCTCCTCGAAGACCTGATCGGTATCGGTCCGGCGGACAACTGTTCAATCCTCTTAAACCAGATCGAACCACACCATTTTGAAGGGATCTACGGCGACATGGAACCCATCCTCGCATCAGGAAAGATCGAGATGGTGATGTCGCCCGTCCAGTCGGGGAGCAACCGGATCCTGAAACTCATGGGCCGGCATTACACCGCCGAGCAGTGGAGTGCGCTGATGCTGGACATCTACCGGAACTATCCGGCGATCCGGCTGAACACCCAGTTCATGGTGGGCTTCCCGACGGAGACGGAGGACGACTTCGCCGCAACGCTCTCTCTTCTCGACCCGCCGCTCCGGCTCGATGAAGCGTATATATTCAGGTTCTCTCCAAGGCCGACGGTCGCCGCCTCCCGCCTTCCGGACCAGGTCCCCGACGATGTCAAGGAGGCACGGGCCGCACGCCTGCTGAGCAGGTTTGCGAGGAACCGCATATAGCCGGTGAAAGTGGGCCGGGCCACGGGAGGCGGGGTTTGCCGTCTTCTCCTCCCGGGGACGACCGCCCGCCCACCCATGCCGGGTGGTGGAATACGCCTCCCGGATAAGGGAGGCCGGGAAGATCCCGGCATTTTTTCATCGAAATACATACAGGAACAGGCCGGGCAAGAACCCTCGCGTGCAGTCACCTCCGGCCCGCCGGTTGCTTCTGATCGTGGATGCGGCCGTACCCCGTGACAGAAACGTTATTATAGTCCGGGGCTGTATTGCAGAAACGCCTTCTGGGAGATGGAACGGGTTCGTATGATACGGAAGATGGCGTGTACGGGGATCCTCGTGATACTTGTGGTCTGCGTGAGCATGACGGCTCTTTTCGCGTTTATTCAGGCGGGCGGCATACACGCCGCCGGCGTTCCGGAGAAGAACGTCATACTGGTCGCCGCCCACGATAGCCCGGAAGCGGCGAAGGTGCTCGCGGATTACACCTGCGACGGCATTGCCGACCAGGTGGAGATCCAGCAGGCCATAGACGCGTCCCGGGCGAGAGGGGCAGCCGTCTCTCTCGCGGAAGGGACGTTCAACCTCGACGGAGACCTGGTGGTGCCCGGCAACACCCTCATCGAGGGGAAGGGCGAGACCCGGACCCGTCTCCACTGGATGTCCGGCCGGCTTACCGCGTACGGGGGAGAGAACATCGTCCTCGGGAATTTTGAGACCTGCGGGACCGGGGCGATATTTCTCTTCAACTGCAGCCACGTCAGGGTTCACGACGTCGTCGCACGCGTCGATGATTCCCTTGGCGGAGGGGCATTCTTCGTCTGGGTGCAGAACAGCATCTCCGAGGATATCGAGTTTGTCAACTGTAAGGCCATCGACTGCGGGAGGATGGGTTTCATGAACGACGGCGAGGGGTCCCCGAGACTTATCCGGAATATCCGCTACATCAACTGTCAGGCCATCAACTCGGGAAGGTATGCAAGGTTCACCCCCTACGGAGAGTGGACGACCGGTTTTGCCATAGCGGAGAACAACGACCTTGCCGATGCAATGCTCACTGCCTGCCTGGCCGAGGGTTCGTTCGAGTCCGGATTTCACGTCGAAAATGCCCCCAGGATCACAAACCTGGTCTTCAGGGACTGTATCAGCAGGAATAACGGCCAGAAACCGGATGCATTCTATAACCCGTCGGAGGAGTCGCACGGGCTCCACTTCGGCTCAGGCTACTGGGTGCAGGGGGGGACCACGCTCTACAACTGCGTGTCCGGGGGCAACGGCAATGCGGGTTTCTCCGCGGGTCCGGGAGTCCGCCTCTATAACTGCACCGACGACGGGTCGGCAGTGGGGTTCCGGCTGGTTGAGACGCGCGATGTCTATCTCAAGGACTGCACCAGCCGAAACGCAGGGGCGTATGCGGTCTATGCGCTCGAAGCAGAGGGGATCGTGGCGGAGGGCCTGAACATCCTCGACCCGGCCGGTTTCAACGGCAACGGTTCGTTCTTCGGCACAATCGCACACCCGGTCATCAACAGCCGGTTCGATCTCATCGGCCAAAACGACGGGACCGTCCGCACAATCTACTGTGAAGGCTGCCGCGGCGTCACATTCACGGGAGTTATCCGGACCGGCCACCCGGACCCGGTCGTCATCACGAGAGGGGAAGGCATCGATACCCGCGGGCTGCAGATCGAGGCCGGAGGAGAGATCGCAGACCCCGGCCGGGATGGCGGTTGCGGGCTGAAAAACTTTCTGATCAGGATCATTACGGCGTTTCTATGAAGATAGTCCAGGTTACTCCCTACTACCCGCCGCACACCGGGGGCATCGAGCGGTACGTCCATAACCTGAGCAGGGCGCTTGCCGACCGGGGCCACGATGTCACCGTCCTGACCGCGAATATACCGAAAGGCAGCCCGGTCGAGACCGAGAACGGGGTTGTGATTGAGCGCCGCCCCTGTCTGGGGCGGCCTTTCAACGACCCGTTTGTGCCCTCTTTCTTCCGGCTCGGTGAGAGCCTCGCCGGAGCCGATGTCCTGCATGCTCATAATGCCTACAGTTGTGCTGCGGTGAGCGCGGGCGTTGCCCGGCGGAGGTGCGGCATACCGACGGTCCTGACGCACCATGGACAGCATATGTTTGGGCACCCTCTCAAGGACCTGTTCGTGACGCTTTACCGGGGAACCATCGAGTACGGGCTCGTCCACCGGATGGACCGGGTTGTTACGCTCTCTCCGTCGGATGCGGACTACGTCTCGGCGTTCGGCGTCGGGAAGGAGAGGATCTCCGTCATACCGAATGCGATCTGCCCGGAGGACTTCCTGCCCTATATCGGGCAGGATACGACCGGGTTTGTGGAGGCGCACCGGCTCGAGGGCAAGAAGCGGGTGCTTTTTGTCGGGCAGATATCGACAAGGAAAGGCGTCGATGTGCTCCTGCGGGCGGTCGACCAGATCGTACACGGGCAGGGCCGGGACGATCTGGTCTTCCTCTTCATCGGCGACGGCGATTACCGGGAGAGGGCACGGGAGCTCGCCCGCGGGTACCGTATCGAGGGGCATGTCCGGTTCCCGGGAAAGGTGGGGCTCCGCGACCTCGTCGCAGCATACCGGTCCTCGGACATGTATGTCCTCCCTTCACTCTCGGAAGGGATGCCCACGGTGATCCTGGAGGCCATGTTCTTCGGCCTGCCGGTCATCACGACCGACCTGCCCTGTCTCAGGGACAACTTCGGCGACCACGCTGTTCTGGTGCCCGCCCGGGACGAGCGCGCGTTGGCCGGTACCATCACGGGGCTTCTTGATGATGCTGCACGCTGCCGCCGGCTCTCAGAGCGGGGGCGGGAACTTGTCCGGTCAAACTACACCTGGGATAACGTTGTGCTGGCATACGAGCGGCTCTACGAGCAGATGACTAATTGACCGCTCATCCCGTTCTTCGCTGCGGCAGCATGCAGCCCCGCATCTCCTGGAGACTTGCTGCTACCGGCAGGTCCTTCCCCGTGACTGCCGCCGGGGAGGGGTGGACGTTACCGCCGTGTGCCTTACGTTCATGCAGAGATGAGAAATGCGAGGCTGTCATCATCGCATCGTGCCCCCGTTCATTACGGTTGCAGCGATGCTCAAGACCCCGGCACCCTCACAGGAAGGGAGTACCGATGGAGTTTACACCCTTTGGAAGGTCGGATCCCGGGGCACGCCCGGGCACGACGCATTCCCCGGGCTATCGCCATGACTGCCCCCTCCCCCAATGGCGCTGTCCCCACGATCCACGCCCGGGGACAGGCCTGGAGGCAACGGATCCGGCTACCATCCGGCCTGATCAGCGTATGACGGGTGTATCCCCGGGCACGGCTGCCTACTGGTTATCGCAAGCACTGCCCCCGCCCCCACCCGGGGGCGGGGAGGAAACCGAGGAGGCCGGGTGGGGGTGGGGTGCCGGAAAGAGGCGTATGGATATCCCCCTGCGAAGCGCGGGCAGGACGGGAGATCCCGGAGAGACGTATGAGCTCCCCCGCAGGGAGGCGCGGGCAGGGTGGGGGTGGTCGGAGAAGAACGTACGGGTACCCACCTGTGGGGACGCCGGAGAGCGCCATACGGGTATTCCCTTCTGGGGGGTAAGCATCAGACTGGGTCCGATCATTCGGAAGCGATGCATTATCAGACCCCGCCTGCCGGGCTGTGACGCGCTTATATCGGTCCAGGCGACGAGATTGCTTCGGTATCTGGGTTTTCATGGAATTTCAGGGATATCTTCGAAATATGGGGCGTTCATATCGGGATTGACGTATCGATGCGCCTGAATGTTCCGGGAAGTCAGGCTGCACTGCCTCACGGTAAGCCTCCGGGTGCGGGTTGACCTATATCATCCTGATTCCATAATCAATTACCTCAGCTGTTGTTTATTCAATTTTAAACGGATTTTTATAATTTTTTTCTTAAAATAATCATGGAATGAGCTTTATTTAAAATCAGATAGTATATATATAATTATTATCCATAGTTCTGTGCTGGAGCACTGTGCTTCAGCCTGCGACTCAAGGAGGTATGTACTTGGGCTATTTTAGCAGTAGACTTCAGCGAAAACCTAACGAAAGCCCGACAACTTACCGGAAGGTACTGATGCTCCTTTTAGGATGCGTTGCGATCGGCTGCATCGTGCAGGCCGGCAGCGCCCTGGTCGTTGCGGCAAGCGACAGCCCTGCTCTCTCCAGGGCTCAGGCAGACTACGTCTGCGACGGTGCCGCCGATCAGGCCGAGATCCAGAAAGCGCTCAGCGCCCTCGGCAACGCGGGAGGCACAGTTACCCTGACCGAGGGTACCTTCCACCTCAGTGGAGACGTGAACATCCCAAGCAACGTGGTACTCGAAGGAAAAGGGCCTGACGCTACCTGGCTCAAGTGGTCCTCTGGCCGCATACAGTGTCAGGGAAAACAGAACTTCGTGCTCCGTGACTTCAAGACGACCGGAACCGGCGCGATCTTCATCTACAACTGCGACCGCGTGAAAGTCCACAACGTCACGGCAACTGTTGACAGTTCCTCCTATGGAGGGGCGTTCTTCCTCTGGGTATCCAACGATGTCATGGAGGATATCGAGTTTGTCAACTGCAAGGCCATCGATTGCGGCAGACACGGGTGGCAGAGCGACGGAGACGGTTCTACGAAGACGATCAAAAACATTCGCTACATCGACTGTGAGGCGATCAACTGTGGCCGGGATAGCCGCTTCTCACCGCACGGGCAGTGGACATGCGGGTTCCAGCTCGCAGAGAACGCCAACGTCGAGGACTGCGAGGTCGTCCGGTGTTATGCGGAAGGCAACTACGAAGCAGGGTTCATCGTCGAGGCCGCACCGAGCAAGAAGCGGATCGTTCTCCGGGACTGTGTCTCGAAGAACAACGGTGTGAAGCCCGACAACTACTACAACGGCCCTGACGAGAATATGTACGGGGCCCTCTTCGGCGCCGGGTTCTGGCTCCACGGTGACATGACCCTCATCAACTGCACCGCGGAGGACAACAGGAAAGCCGGCTTCGCCGTCTGGTACCCGTCGTCGTACACGAAGCTTTACAACTGCACCGATACCGGCTCCGAGGTCGGGTACAAGTTCGACTACACAGACAACGTCTACGTGGAGAACTGCACCTCGATCGATGCCGACAGGTACGGCATCTATGCCGCCAACGCCGGGAAGATAACCGCAAAAGGGCTGGCCATCGTCACCCCGAAGGGTGACGGTTCAAAGAACAATGTCTTTGGTGTCTCCGGATACCCGGTCCGGGAGAGTTCGTTCGATGTCGACACCTACGGCGGCGAGGGTGCCGCGGTGTCGTGCCCGAGCGGCCAGAGCGTCCAGTTCTCCGGGATCGTCCGGTCGAACGCGGCCCAACCGGTTGCCGTCTCAGGTTCAGTCGACACGTCGCGCCTGAACGTGCAGCCGTACTCCGGCGGGAAACCTTCGCCAGGGTACCCCACCCTACCCTACCCTCACCCCTACCCCGTCCGGGAAACCGGATCTCGTCGTGACCGATATCTCCTGGGAGCCGGCGAGCCCGGCCCCGGGGAGCGCGGTGACGCTCCGGGCGACGATCAAGAACCAGGGCGATGCCCCCACGCCTGCGGGCACAAAGCACGGCGTCCTCTTCATGTTCGATGACGGCGGCGCCGGGCCCGGCGTCTGGTCCGACACCCACACAGGGTCGATCGCGCCGGGTGCATGGGTTACGGTGACCGCAAACGGCGGCTCGGCCGGCGCAACCTGGAAGGCGGTTGCCGGCACGCACACCGTGAAGGCCCACGTGGACGACGTCAACCGGATCGCCGAGAGCGACGAGGCGAACAACGTCAGGAGCGAGCAGATCACGGTCTCGGGCGCTGCAGCCACCCCGACGCCGACCCCCACGACACCGGCCCCCTCCGGGAAGCCGGACCTTGTGGTGACCGGCGTCTCCTGGGAACCGGCGAGCCCGGCCCCTGGGAGCGCGGTGACGCTCAAGGCGACGATCAAGAACCAGGGCGATGCCCCCACGCCGGCGGGCACAAAGCACGGCGTCCTCTTCACCTTCGATGACGGTGCGGCGGGTCCTGGTGTCTGGTCCGACACCCACACGCAGGCAATCGCGCCGGGTGCCTCCGTCTCCCTGACCGCGAACGGCGGTTCGGCCGGTGCGACCTGGAAGGCGGTCACGGGCACGCACACCGTGAAGGCCCACGTGGACGACGTCAACCGGATCCTGGAGAGCGATGAGAACAACAACGTTATGAGGAAGGAGATCGTCGTCGGAACCAGCCCGGCTCCCGTCAGGGGAGACCTCAACGGAGATGGCAGCGTTGACTGGGCCGACGTAATGGTCGCCGCCGAGATGGCGCAGGGGAAGACCAAACCCACCACGGCCGCTGATTTCAATGGAAACGGCGCCGTGGACTGGAAGGATGTCGCCCTGCTGGCCGACTTCTTCTTCGGCAGGACCGCCTCCCTGTAACGCCTGGAGCGGGAACCGGGGATGATCCCCGCCACCCGCCCTCTCCTGGAACGGCCGTGGGCCATTCCGGCTTAATTTGCGGGTATGGCCTCTCGGATCTCGCCTCCGCGTCCGCAGCGGTAAACTGCCGATCTACTCATTCTGCCTGTTATTCCTGTCCGTTTCCCCGGGGTGATCCTGAAATTGAGGTCGTCCTGGAATACCGGTGCCTGGACGGAGACACCCGTCCGCTCCCCCGGGGCGTCGTGCCTGGACTTCCGGTCCCGCACCTCCCGTCCCCCCCCCATGGCGATATCCCCACGGTCCACCGCCCGGGAGATCCCGGGGAAGAACCAGATTCTGGCCCGCTCTTCCCGGTCTTCCCGGGAAACCGGCTCCGCTGCCGCTCCCGGGCACGGCTTCCCACCGGGTATCGCCCTGACTGCCCTCGCCCCGGAGAGGGGGGGGAGCGCAAGCGCGGGCGGGATGGGGGACGGAGAGGGACGTGCGGCCATTTTGCCCGGGGAGGGGACGAGCCCCTCCCGGTCCCCTCCCCGTGGCGATAGCCACCACGGTCCAGTACCGGGACAAGCCTGGAAGACCGGGTTCTGACTCTCTCCTCCCCGGGAAACCGCTGCCAGCACTATTCCTGCGGAGGGTGGGGGAGGAGCGCGAAGCGCGGGCGGGATGGGGGTTGCCGGAGAAGCGTAGGGGTATGCCACCGGTGTGAAGCGCGGGCGGGGTGGGGGACGGAGAGGAGCCCTCTGTGGGGGTGGGGCGAAGGCCAGATATGGTCTGTTCGTCTGGAACCGATGCACGAGCTGCAGGATGCAGCACAGGCTTTGCCGGTCATGCCCCGGCATCTATCTGGCCGGGATCCCGCCCTTTTCTCTCCCTTCCAGCCTGTTTTTGGAGATTTCGGGTGCGGGGACGGCGCTCGGCGCCGGGGACCCGCTCGGCGTTTCCGGCAGCAACATTTCAGCAGCCGGCATGTGAACTGGTGCAGTTCGTGATGGACCCCTCCTCAAACTATATATAGATTGATGGCGACTGCATCCCTGCGTCACATGACTGGACTGTTAAAGAACCTTGTTCGGGCGGTGTAGCATAGCCCCGGGGAAGATATCATGAAAGTAGCCCTTCTTTGCGAATACTCCAGAGACATGAAGCCGTATCAGGGTTCAAACATCTACGTATCGGAACTGGTATCACGCCTCGCCGGGCGTGATGATATCGATCTCCACCTCATCACCATGGGCAGCGCGACCGCCGTAAGGCAGGAGGAGGGGTTCACCCAGCACATCCTCCGGAAGGGCGGCCCATTCTCCCTCCCATACTTCCATCCTCTGGTACTCTCCCGGATGGTGAAGACGGTCAGGGCCATCCGGCCGGAGATCGTCCATGCGCTCTCCACCCGGTACCCCTGCTCCACGGCTGCCATGCTCCTCGGGAACGACTACCCCTCCCTCGTGACCGCGTTCGGCATATTCGAGAAGGAGATTGCGCACTACCGGGAGGACATGCCCCCGTTTGAGCGGGCGCTCTCGCACATCTTCCATGCCTTCTTCATCCACAACGAACGGTGGGTGCTCTCACGGGCCCCCGAGCTGGTCGTGGACGCCCCGTCGATCGGGGAACTCGTCAGGACGCCGACGACCGGCCGGATCCATGTCGTCGCCGCCGGCCTTGACCTCGAACGGCTCCGGTCGCAGGCCCCCCCTCTCCCGCCCGGGGAGGGGCCGGATATCGTCTTTATCAACACGCTCACCCGGCTGAAGGGTGCGGACGTCCTGTTGCGCGCCCTGCCGGACGTCGTAGCGGCGTTTCCCGACCTCAAGGTGTGCATCGGGGGAAGGGGGCCCCGGGAACCCGAACTCCGGGGACTCGCCCGGGACCTGGGGCTTGAGAGGAACGTCGCCTTCCCCGGTTTCGTGCCCGACGAGGAGAAGTACCGCTACTACCGGCAGTGCAGGATGGTGGTCGTCCCGTCCCGGTGGGACTGCCAGCCGTCTCCCCTCTTCGAGGCCGCGGCGTTCGGCAAACCCGTCATCGCGTCGGACATGTCTCATCCCGGCATCGTTGAGGACGGAGTGACCGGGCTCATCTTCCGGTCCGAAGACGCGGCCGGGCTCGGGGAGAAGATCCTCCTCCTCCTCAGGGACGATGCCGCTCGCGAGCGCATGGGCAGGGCGGCGGCGGCAAGGGTCGGTGAGTATGACTGGCAGAAGGTTGCCGACCGGTATGTTGCGATCTACCGGGACGCGGTCAGGGAGCACCGGCGGCACGGGGAGCGGGTTACGGCAACCGCCGGGGCTTCCCCGGAGAGGTGAGCCGCACCGGATGCAGGGATTGCCATGAGAGAGACCACCATTGGACTGCTCATGTTCCCGATCGAGCGATCGGGCATACACCCGACCGCGAACCTCATCGGGATCCTGTCGTCCCTTACCCATGGGCCGATCCCCCTGGTGACGGGAAACGCCGGGCGCGTCTTCGAGACCGACACGCGGGTCCGGTTCTCCGGCGTCGACCACGCGGCCGGAGGGAATGCGGTGTTGCGGGTCCTGCACAACATCGCGACGCAGGCGAGGATAACCCGCCGCATCAGGGAGCTCGACGGCACCGGCACCTGGCTCTTCTTCTTCGGCGGAGAAGTCCTCGTCCTGCCGATGCTCGCGGCAAAACTCTCCGGGAAGAAGGTCATACTGGCGCTCCCGGCCCATACCCCCATCATGATGGCGCCTGCGGGTGACCGGCTCCTTGTCCCGGCCGGAATACTCACCGGGATCACCTGCAGGCTCTGCGACAGGATCGTCCTCTACTCCCCGGCCCTCATAGACCACTGGGGGCTCGAGCGCTACCGGGATAAGATCGCGATAGCCCGCGAGCACCTCCTCGACTTCGAGGCGTTCAGGGTTGAGGTGCCGCTTCGCGAGCGGCCTGCAACCGTCGGATACATCGGCCGCCTCGCCGACGAGAAGGGGGTCTGGAATTTCGTCCGCGCCCTCCCCCGGATCGCTGCCGGGAACGCTGATCTGCGCTTCCTTATCGGCGGAGATGGGCCCCTGCTCCCGGCGATCCGGGAGTTCGTCCGGGAGAGCGGGCTCTCCGGCCGCGTGACGTTCACGGGATGGATACGCCACGAAGACCTTCCCTGCCACCTCAACAGCCTCAGGCTGCTCGTGCTGCCGTCTTACACGGAAGGGCTCCCGAACATCATGCTTGAGGCCATGGCCTGCGGCACGCCCATACTCGCGACACCCGTGGGTGCCGTGCCGGACTTCGTCAGGGACGGCGTGACGGGGTTTATCCTGGCGCCAAACACACCGGAGGGCGTCGCAACCTCGGTCCTCGATATCCTCGGGCGCCCGGAACTGGCGTCCGTCGCAGAAGCCGCCAGGGAATGTGTTGAGCAGGAGATCACCTATGAACGGGCGGTGGAACGGTTCGCCGCCGTCATCGAAGAACTCGGGGGTTGACAGCGGCATGCACCTTGATAAGATCCTCGCCGGCTCTGGCATCGTCGTCTCGGCCGTTCTCATCGCCTACCTCACGCTCACCGTCGGGCGCCTGGTCTTCATCCTCGCCGGCGTTCTCACCCTCCTCTGCTGTCTCCTCTGGCTCGCGATCCGGGAGCGGGCGATCCAGGAGTTCCCGGGATCGTGGGCTGGCGAAGCGAAGACCGGAAAGGACCGGCTTTTTGTCGTGCTGCTCATCCTCTTCCTCGTCCTCTACGTGCTGAGCATCGCCGCGCTCCATACCCGCGCCTCGCTGTATGAGCGGCCGTCCGGTTACTTCATCCTGGTTTCGCTCATGGCCGGCGTCGTAGCTCTCGAGATCCTCCTGCCGCACCAAAGAAAGGCCCTCTGGGTCCTGCCGCAGATCGTCCTCCTCGGGATATCGGTCGCATGGTCGCAGATCCTGATCGTCCCCGGCATTCTGGGCTCGGACCCCTGGTGGCACAGTATGTTCGTATCGCGGATCCTGGATCTCTCCGCCATCCCCGGAGGCTACTGGTACACCCACATGCCGCTCTTCCACCTGGAGGTTGCCGGGACATCGCTCCTGGCCGGACTGGATTACCGTCTCGCGGCGATGCTCTCTGTGAGCCTGGCGCAGATCGTCATCTTCCCGGCGGCCATCTACCTCCTCGGGAATGCCCTCTTTGACGATGAGCGAGTGGGGCTGCTCGCCGGGCTCATGCTGGTCACCGCAAACCAGCAGGTCGGCATGAGCGTCACATCGATTCCCAACGCCTTTGCGGCGATATTCATAGCCCTTGTCCTCTATCTCCTCTTCAAACTGAAGTATACAAGACCGGCACGGGCCGGAAGTCTTGCGCTCCTCCTTCTTTCCGCCATCATCCTGACGCACACCATCACGGCGGCGTGTATGGCGCTGGTCCTCTTCGTGGTGTGGGGCGCGTGCAGGGTCTACGGCTGCCTCCGGGAGGACGCGGCCACGGAACCGTATCCCGTCACGCTGGGCCTGGCCTCACTCTTCCTCGCCGCCATGCTCGGGTGGTGGTACTTTGTCTCAGGGCATATCGCGGTCCTCCGGGACCTCGTCCGCCAGGGGTTCACCCGGGCCTACTTCGTCCAGAACCCACCTATCGTCGACGCATATCCCGGGCTTGTGCCGGTCCCGGAGCAGATCTTCAACAACATCGGCATGTTCCTCTTCTTCACCGTAAGCCTCGTCGGCATCTTTTACCTGGCGGGGCGGGGCGAGAGGAACGGTTTTGCCTTCGGGACGGCGGGGCTCATCCTCCTCGGCATCGGTTTCTTCCCGCTCATCACGGGGCTCTCGTTCATCGAGCACCGGTGGTGGTACTTCTCCCAGATCCTCATCGCCGTCCCGCTCGCGGCATCGCTTCTCCTGATCGCAGGAAGGCCGCGGGCACGCAGGGTGCCCACCGCGTTCCTCCTTGCCGCGTGCGTCGGCCTCCTTGTCTTCACCATGATCGCAAGCCCGGCGGCCGATACCGGCAACCCGATCTTCTCCCCCAATAGCGCCGTAAGGACCGGTTTTACGGAGTCGGAGCTATGGGCGCTCGATACGGTGGACAGTATGCGGACCGGCCCGGTCGGGGCGGACAGGTACGTTCAGGTTGTGAATTATGCCGGCCCGGACCCGGCGTTCATCATACCGGCCGACGATATGCTGATCGAGGGGACTTACCGCTCATACGGGATGGACGCCCTTCTGGTCCGGGAATATATCAGGGGTCACCCCATCTTCTGTTACGATGGTATGTTCAGGTTGACGCACGATCCGGAGAAGACGCTTGCCGGGGAGGGGTATGACCGGGTGTACGGATCCGGATCGGCCGGCCTGTTCAGGCTCAACGACCTGTAATACAACGGTTCTCAATGACCGGCACCCTCAAAGGGGGTGAGTACCGGTCATTTTTTTGCACACTTCGGAAGGTCGCGTCGGGGGGCGGGAGGCCGGGCGGGGTGGAGGATGGCGGCGAGACCTGCGGAGAGGGGGAGACACCTCCCCCGGCACATAGCCGCTTTCCACAACCTTTTTCTTCCCCACGCCCCATTCCACGTTCAGGAGGTTAGATACTATGGTTAATTTTGAACATGCACTCATTGGAGAAGCGCTCGTCGGCGAAGGGCCGGAGGTTGCCCACATCGATCTCGTCATCGGGAAGAAGGGGAGCAGCGTAGAGCAGGCCTTCGTCACGGCGCTCGCATCGCCTGCCCGGGGTCACACGCCGCTGCTTGCCGTTCTCACCCCGAACATTCCTGCAAAGCCCCCGACGCTGATGGTCAACAAGGTCACGATCAAGAACGCAGGTCAGGCTCTCCTGATCTTCGGCCCGGCACAGGCCGCTGTCGCGAAGGCGGTGGTGGACAGCGTTGCTGAGGGCATTATTCCCGAGGCGGAGGCTGACAATCTGCTGATCATCGCATCGGTCTTCATCGAGTGGGATGCGGCCGATAAGAAGAAGATCTACGACTGGAACTACGAGGCGACAAAGACCGCCATCCGTCGGGCGGTAACGGGCGAACCAAAGATGAAAGAGGTGCTTGCAAAGAAAGATACCGCGAAACATCCCTTTGCGTGATACGCCAGGGGGCGCCTCCCTCACCCCAGCAGGAGGATGGCGGCATACCCGAACGCGTCGAGAAAGAAGGGCGCTATACGGCTCTTGCGCTCCTCAGGGAGTTCTTCCTTGAGCACATTGAGGATGACGCCGCCGGCGGGAACGCGGCGATGACAGCGACCCGGAGTTCCGGTAGTCTGGTCAGGTAACCGGCCACAAAGCACCTTAACCCGTCGTTCGTCCATTTCTACAAGTAACCCGTGGACAAGATTCACGGCGTTCTCCCGGATAGAGATGTAGCCGCGATGACGGGAGAGAGGAGAACACGATATTCCTGAAAAAAGGTCAGACATAGAGCGGCACGAGCACAAGCGTCAGTGTCGCCAGGAGTTTCACCAGCACGTGCAGAGACGGTCCGGCCGTATCCTTGAACGGGTCGCCCACGGTGTCCCCCACGATGGCTGCCATGTGGGCTTCCGATCCCTTTCCACCGTACAGTCCACCCTCGATACATTTCTTGGTGTTGTCCCAGGCACCACCGCCGTTGTTCAGGACAAGCGCCATCAGAAGGCCGGTGATCGTGCCGACGATCAGGAAGGCGGCCATTGCCTCGTACTTGAGGGTGATACCGACGACAACCGGGAAGACGACCGCAAGGGCGCCGGGCAGGATCATGTTCCTCAGGGCACCCCGTGTCGTGATATCGACGCAACGGGCATAATCTGGTTTGTCGATGCCTTCCAGGATCCTCATCTCCTTAAACTGCCGCCGGACCTCCTCGATCACGTACTGGGCGGTCTCGCTGACACCGTGGATGGCATACGCGGCGAAGAGGAAGACGAGCATCGCGCCGAGCAGGGCCCCGGCAAAGACATCGATGTGAGCGAGGTTGACGTCGGAGAAGAAGGTCCCGGTGTATGTCGAGATCTCGGTCATGTAGGCGGTGAAGAGCAGGAACGCCGACAGGGCTGCACTGCCCACCGCGTAGCCCTTGGTGAGTGCCTTGGTGGTGTTCCCCGCAGCATCGAGTTTCGTGACGTTCCGGCGTGCGGTCTCCGGGGCGCCGCTCATCTCCACGATACCCCCGGCGTTATCCACGATCGGACCGAAGGTGTCCATCGCCAGGATATAGGCGCAGGGCACGAGCATCCCCATCGTTGCGATGGCGGTCCCGTAGAGGCCGCCGTGACTCACTCCCGAAAGTTCTCCGAACCTGAAGGCAAAGAGGAGGGCTGCACAGATGGAGATCGAGGCGATCGCGGTCGTCTCGAACGCGATGTTGACGCCGGCGATGATGTTCATCGCCGGCCCGGCAGTCGAAGCCTTCGCAATCTTTTTGACCGGCCTGAAGCGCTCGTCGGTATAGTACAGCGTCACGTAAAAGAAGACGATCGAGAGGGCGATCCCGATGAGGCCGCAGTAGAAGAACCAGACATTCTTGAGCAGAACCATCGTCGCGACGTAGAGGAATGCCGCGGAGAAGAGCGACGTGACGTAATACCCTTTGTTCAGGGCATGCATCGGATCTTTGTGCTCCGTGTCCTTCATCCGCACCGAGAAGACGCCGATGATCGTTGCGATCAGCCCAAACGCCCCGATCACCAGCGGGAAGAGGATTCCAGCGAGCCCGAAGACCGGGTAGAGGGCGACGGCCAGGATCATCGCGCCGATGGTCTCGGCCGAGGTGGACTCGAAGAGGTCGGCACCGCGCCCTGCGCAGTCCCCGACGTTGTCGCCCACGAGGTCGGCCACCACGGCGGGGTTGCGGGGGTCGTCCTCAGGGATACCTGCCTCGAACTTCCCGACGAGATCCGCTCCGACATCGGCGGCCTTGGTGTAGATGCCGCCGCCGAGCTGGGCGAAGAGGGCGATGAGAGAGGCGCCGAACCCGAATCCGACGATAAGGAACGGTGTCTCGCGGGGATCGCCCCCGAACAGGGTAAAGATGATCGAGATCCCTATCAGCGAGAGGGCGATGATGGTGAGCCCCGAGACTGCTCCACCGCGAAGCGCGAGGATGAGCGCTTTTCCCGGGCTCTTCTCGACCGATGCCGCGGAGACCAGGTTCGACCTGACCGATATTGTCATCCCGATAACTCCGGCGAGGGCGCTCAGGAAAGCGCCGAGGAGGAAGGCCGACGCGGTATGCCACGCTTTGGTGAAATCGCCGACCGAGGTGAAGGCGATGAGGATGAGCACGGCGATGAGCACGGCAAGGATCGCGATGGTGGAGTACTGCCGTCGTATGAAGGCTTCCGCTCCTTCGCGGATGGCCGCAGCGACTCCCTGCATCTGACTGGTCCCTTTATCTTCACCGAGGATCTGTCGTGCAAAGTATGCAGCAACGGCAAGGGCGATGACGCTGATCGCTACCACGACCGGAATGAGATCCATGCTGTGCCTCTTGCCCCATTCGACGGAAAAATATTTCTCCCACATCAATCGCAGCAAGAAAAACACGAAGACTGTTCGGGGTGTCATCGGTCACCCCTCCGATACGAGGGTAAACGCCTACCTCCCCCCCGGCTCGCGCCCGTCCAACCGCCTGATCCTCCGGGAGATTGTGCGGATTATGTCCAGAAAGTTTGCAAGATACGTCTCCTTCGCCTCGAGCCTCCGCTGGAGCACGGTCTCTTCGGAGAGGAAGAGGGCTTTGAGGTGATGTATGTCCTGCTTCGGGGAGTAGAAGAGGTAGACCGGAATACCGGCGAGGATAACCAGGACCCCTACGATCTTATCGAAGGTTGTGGTTGAGTAGAGGAGAAAGAGGCAGATTGCGATGCCTGCGAGGGGGAGGATATGCTGGCCGCGGAGGTTTGCGGCGCTATCGCTCCTGAGGACGATGAGGGCGAAGCAGGTGAGCAGAAATGAGAACGCGAGGTTGAGGACGGCGAACGATATCAGACCGGAGAGGTTCCCGATGTTGGAGAGGATGAATGCGATGATACCCTGGGCGATGAGTACCACGTAGGGGGTGTTGAAGCGCGGATGGAGCCGTGCGAAGGCGCGGGGGAAGAGCCCGTCGATCGCCATCGCGTACGCGAGCCGTGCGCTGCCGAGCATCCCCGACTCGTTTGACCCCGAGACCGAGAAGAGGGCGCCGACCGTCATGATGAGCGCCCCCGCTGACCCGAAGAGGGCGGTCCCGGCGACGACGAGCGGGACGGTGCTCTGGTCGAGTTCGGTCCAGTTGACGACTCCGAAGAGCACAAAGTTCGTGAGGAGGTAAAAGGCGGAGACGATCAGCATCCCGCTGGTGATGGCGCGAGGGATGGCTCTTTGCGGATTCTGCACCTCGCCGGCCGGGAGCGTCCCCAGCTCGAACCCGGCGTATGCCCAGAAGATCAGGACCAGGGCGTGGGCGGCGTTATCGAGCCCGAGGGGGAGCAGGGGGATGTAGTTCCCGGCGAACGTCTCCGGCTGGATGAAGAAGACGCCGAGCCCGGCCACGATGAGGAGGAAGAGCGGTGAGAGTTTGATGAGCGTGAGGGCATCGTTCAACCTACCTGCGGCCCGGACCCCGACGATGTTGACGAGGGTCAGGGACGCGACGAAGAGCGCCCGGACAGCGACCTCTGCGGCCGGGGTGAGCGGGACGAGCGCCTGGAGGTAGTTCGCGAACGCTATTGCAAAGACCGGGAGGGCGAGGAGTTCGGCGATCCACATGCTCCACCCGGTGAGAAACCCGTAGAAATCGTCGAACGCCTCTGAGACGTAGGCGAACGGCCCGCCGACGCGGGGGACGTAGTAACTGCAGTAGGCAAAGACCATTGCGATCGTCGCGGCGAAGAGCCCGGCCACCGCCCAGAGGACGATCGAGAACGGGCCGACGAGGCCTGCGGTGAGGGCGGACGCGATGTAGATGTCGGCGCCGACGATCGCCCCGACGATGATGTTCGTCAGGTCGAACTGCGAGAGCCCCCGCTGTAATTCCATGCTTGCGGGAAGAGGAGGCGGTTGCGGCCATAAAGGTTCCGCACCGGGATATGAGGGCGGGATGCAGGGTTGCGAACGTGCTCGTCGATGAGGGAGCGGTCACTGTGAAACAAACTCTGAAAAACAGCGCACCGGTGCGGTGCTCCATGCGCCGACCGGGACTCGAACCCGGGTTTAGGCGTTGGCAACGCCTAGTGATAACCACTACACTATCGGCGCACACCTGTGCTCTGCACTGTGTGCCTTACAACATGGGATTCGCTGCTTAATAAGCCTATCGAATCGCCGCCCGATCCGGGCGGCATCGCTCCTGCGGTATCGGCACGGCAGGGGGCTCTCCCGGCGGCGATCGCCGTATCTCCGCGCAGGCGGCCTGCCTCTACCGCTGTCTCTGCCAGCGAAGCGCGCTTCGGATATTTCTGTCCGCAAGTATCCATAATCCCGGTGTCAGGACCAGGATGAAGATGACCATGGCGTAGGCGACGATATCGGCGGAGAAGAGCAGGAAGTTGAAGATGCCGTGCAACACCATCGCGAGAGCGAGCCCCTGGAAGACGAGTCCCGGCCGCCGCTCGGCAGCCGTGAACTTGGCCCGGCCGAGAGCGTAGCCCCAGACGCTGGAGAAGAGCGCGTGCCCGGGGACCGAGAAGATCGCCCGGACGACGATCGTGCCGAGGGCAAGCGACGGCGACGTCACGTACGCCGCAAAGACGTAGAGGACGTTTTCGAGGGATGCAAGCCCGAGGGCGGCCGAAGCGGCGTAGACGATGCCGTCCATCGGTTCATCGAACTCGGCGTCCCGGTAGGCGAACCGGCGCACGACCGCGAACTTGCCGTACTCCTCGACGATGGGCGCGATGACGACGCCCATGATCAGCGGAGATGCGATGAAGAGGCCGAAAAATCCCTCGACGAAGGCCACGGGGAACGTGACCAGGACACCGAGGAGGAATAACTTCACGATCAGGGCCGCTGGTTCGGGCTCGAACCTATCCCTGTGGTAGAAGTACCATGCCCAGAATACCCCCGGTCCCAGCGCCAGGACAAGGACCACCAGCGGCTCGATGTCGACCATTGCTTGATCGAGGCTCATGATTTCATACGGGAAGAGTCTTTCTCTTCCCCTGTCTGAAAAAAGGTTACTCGGGGAGGAGCCGGTATTCAGGCTCAAGCCCCTCCAGCACCAGCAGAGCGTAGTACCTGAAGTATGTGATGAACGGCACCGCAATCAGGAGCGCGACGGGGATAGCGATGATCAGGTAGGGGATAACGAGGGCGAGGAGCAGCACGATATTCTCCTGGAGCGCGGCGAGGAGCACGATGCCGACGAGGATAAACGGTATCGCGATGACCACCAGCGCGAGGATGGCCAGGATTACCTGCGCGATCGCGGCAACGAGCCCCAGCACGAACCTGACGATGACGTAGACGACGGTCTGCCAGAAACGCGAGGCGATCATCGTGATGAGCCGCCGCCAGCCCGCGATAATACCGCAGTCCTCACGGATCATGATGGGGACGACGAAGTCGGTGGTCAGGAGGAAGACGAGCCCAAAGAGGAGGGCTGCGACCAGGAAGGCCGGTATAAGCGCAATAATCAGGAGCGACGTGGCAACGGCGGGGCCGGCCCCCTCAAACCCGATGAGCATGAAGACGAACGCCGCAACGGCGAGGACCATGACCACGATGAGGGCGATCTCGAAGAGGAAGAGCCGCGCTCCTTTGCCGAGCCGCTCCCTGAAATGGCGCCCAAGGTGGATGTCCCCGGTCGAGAGCATATCCACGAAGACGAACTGCAACGTAGCTCCGACCAGCATCCAGAGGAGGGCGATCGCCAGCACGACGGCGATGATCCCCAGTACGACCATCGGCGCGACGCCGGAGAAGGATCCTGCTGTGCCGGTCGCAAAATCGTTTCCATCGAATTGATACTGGAAGATGTCCGGCACACTGAGGCCGCCTCCCAGAAAGAGCGCGATCACGGCCAGGCGGAGCCAGACGCCCCATCTCACCGGCCAGAGCAGACCTTTCGTGCGATGGACGGCGCCTTCCAGCCTGCTGAATGCATACATCTCTTCAGCCATATTTGTCGTGAAGAAAAGGATCTTCCTGTCATTAAAACCTTCTTTGAACAAACCGGCGCTGATGTATCGGCCGGAGGGCATATGCCGGGGGACCCCGGGAGAAACAGGTTTTTCAACACCTTAATCTATTCCGTTCACCACACTATAGAAGAATGATCCCTCTCATGCTTGACCTGACGGGCAGGAGGGTGCTCATCTTCGGGGGAGGCGACGTCGGTGCCCGGAAGGCTGCGTATTTTGAGCATGAGGCGGAGGTGACGGTGATCAGCCGTTCATTCTCGCCGGACCTTGATGGTCTCGCGATCAGGCGGCAGGAGGCCGACCTCTCCACCCTCCCGGATGAGGCGCTCCGGGATCTCCTCGCGGGCGCCTTCCTCGCGGTAGCTGCGACACCGGACCCGGGACTCAACGACCGTATCGGGAGAGTATGCGCCGCGACCGGCGTCCTCTTCAACAACGCCGCAGGCGTTCCCGGCGATGTCATAGTCCCTTCGGTCGCCCGGGGCAGCCGCTACCTGGTCGCGATCAGCACCCACGGAAAGAGCCCCGCCGTATCGCGGTATCTCCGCATGCGACTCCAGAAGGAGTATGCAGACCTCGACCGGATGATCGACCTGCAGGACGAGGTGCGCTCGATGCTTAAGGAGAGCGAGCCGGTGCAGGCAGAACGGTCCCGCATCCTCTGGAGCATCCTCCGGGATGAAGAGGTCTGGGAAGCGCTTGCCTCCGACTATGACCGGGCACGTACGATGGCGATCGAGAGGTACCTGCATGCCTGATCCGGCCGCAGCCCCGCTCGCGCTCGCGGGCGTGAACCACCACACCGCGGACATCGCCACGATCGAAGCGTTCCGGTTCCCCGACGAGGCGGCGTTCCTCCGCGAGGCACGGGAACGGTTCAGGGGCGTCCTCCTGCTCCAGACCTGCAACCGCGTCGAGGTCCTGGTGGAGGGGGACGCGCGGAGCCTTGAAGGGTTCCTGCAGGAGCAGGGCAGGCGCGACTTCATGGTCATCGAAGGGGAGGCCGTGCCCCGCCATCTCCTGGAACTCGCCGCAGGCATCGATTCCCTGGTCGTCGGCGAGGACCAGATCCTCGGCCAGCTCAAAGCAGCGCTCGCGGCCACGGAGGAGGCAGGGACCGTGAGCACCGTCATCAAGATCTGCATCAACAAGGCGGTGCACGTGGGGGTCAGGGTCCGGCGCCAGACGCAGATCAACCGGGGAGCGGTCTCCGTCGGTTCCGCGGCCGTGACGCTTGCGGAAAAACTCCTCGGCACCCTGCGCGACCGGCACATCCTGGTCATCGGGAGCGGAGAGATGGGGCTGCTGGTGACCCAGGCTCTCTCCGCGAAGGGCCTGACGGCGATATACGTCGCGAACAGGACTTACGAACGTGCGGTGGTGCTTGCGGAGAAGATCGGGGGACGGGCGGTCAACTTCAGGGATCTCTACCGCTACATAGCGCTCTCCGACGTCGTCATCTCCTGCACCGCCGCGCCGCACCCGGTCATCCGCACGGAGGAGATACGGGGGGTGATGGAGAAGCGCCTCTGGCCGCTCGACCCGAGCCCCCGCCACCTGGTCCTCATCGACATCGCCCAGCCCCGCGATATCGAGGATGAGGTGCGGTCCATCAAAGGCGTGCACCTCTTCACCATCGACGACCTCCGGAGCGTCAGCGACGCCGCCATGGACTCCCGGAGGGGTGAGGCGGACCGGGCGCGGGGGATCATCGACGAGGAGTTCGACCACTTCATCCGGCTCCTCCGGCGGACGGCGGCCGACGAGACGCTCGCTCTCCTCTACACCTGGGCGGAGTCGATCCGGGCGCGCGAGCGCGACAGGGCGCTGGCCCGCCTTGGGGAGGAGGATAGCCGCACGGCAGAGATCATCGATGACCTGACGCGGGCGCTCACGAAGAAACTCCTCTCGGACGTGACCGCATCCATCCGCGCGAGCGCGGAGTGCGGCGATACAGCGAAAGCCGAGGGCCTGATGAGGGCGATTACCCGGGGAGAACTATGTTTCCACAACGACGAATGAGACGGATACGGCGGCGGATCATCCAGCCGCTCCTCCGCGAAACAGAACTCAGGAAGACCGACCTCGTTATGCCGGTCTTTGTAGATGAATCGATCAGCACACCGTTACCCATCGCCTCGATGCCGGGGCAGTTCCGGCACCCGGTGGACGGGGTCGCCGACTACTGCGAACGCCTCCTGAACGCCGGCATCCGTGCGGTGATCCTCTTCGGTATCCCGGCGGCGAAAGACAGCGAGGCGACCGGGGCCTGCGCGGCCGACGGCGTCGTCCAGCGAGCCGCTAAAAGCATCAAGGGGCGGCTGCCGCAGATGGTGGTCGCCACCGACGTCTGCGCCTGCGAGTACACCGACCACGGCCACTGCGGCATCGTCGGGGAGACCCCTGACGGCCCGGATCTCAAAAACGACCCCTCTCTCGCGCTGATGGCACGGATCGCCGTCTCCCATGCAGAGAGCGGCGCCGACATCGTCGCGCCGTCGTGTATGCTCGACGGTATGGTGCAGGCGATCAGGGAGGCTCTGGACGCCGCCGGATATCTGGATGTCCTCATCATGTCGTACTCCTCGAAGTTCGCGAGCGCCCTCTACGGGCCGTTCCGCGACGCCGCGGACTCGGGGTTCTCGTTCGGCGACCGGACGACCTACCAGATCAACCCGGGGAACGCCCGGGAGGCGGTGATGGAGTCGGAACTCGACGCCGCCGAAGGGGCTGATATCCTGATGGTCAAGCCGGCCGGGATATACCTCGACATCCTCTCAGCCGTCACGGAGTTCGGGCTGCCGGTTGCGGCCTACCAGGTCAGCGGGGAGTACGCCATGATCAAGGCGGCCGGAGAGCGCGGCTGGCTGGACGAGCGGGCCGTCGCCCTCGAGAGCCTCACCGCCATCAAGCGCGCCGGGGCCGACCTGATCATCACTTACTTTGCCGAAGACGCAGCGGGGTGGCTCGATGAAGAGCAGTGACCTTTTCGCACGGGCAAAGGCCCTGATGCCGGGCGGCGTCAGCAGCCCGGTCAGGGCCATCAAGCCCTACCCGTTCTACGTGGAGCGGGCGGCGGGCTCGCACCTGGCGACCGTCGACGGGGCGGCTCTCATCGACTGCTGCCTCGGCTACGGCCCTCTCATCCTCGGTCACGCGCACCCGGCGGTCAGGGAGGCGATCGAACGCCAGCTCGAGAAGGGCTGGCTCTACGGCACACCGTCGCCGCTTGAGATCGACCTTGCGGAGATCATCACCGGCGACCACCCCGGGATCGATATGGTCCGATTTGTCTCGTCAGGCTCCGAGGCGACGATGGCTGCGATCCGGCTCGCACGGGGCTACACCGGAAAGCAGGACATCATCAAGGTCGAAGGCGGGTTCCACGGCGCCCACGACGCGGTCCTGGTGAAGGCCGGGTCGGGGGCGACCACCCTCGGGGTGCCCGACTCCGCCGGCGTCCTCGCCGACCTTGTGGCCCACACCCGGCAGGTCCCGTATAACGACCCCGAGGCGCTGGAGGCGCTCCTCTCCGGAAACGACGACGTCGCCGCGTTCATCCTCGAACCGATCATGGGAAACATCGGGCCGGTGCTCCCCGACGACGGCTACCTCGCCGACGTCCGGGAGATCACCGCCGCCCACGGCGTCCTTCTCATCCTCGATGAGGTGATCACCGGCTACCGGGTCGGTATCGGCGGCGCTGAGGTGCTCTACGGGGTAAAGCCCGATCTTGCCACATTCGGAAAGATCATCGGCGGCGGCCTCCCCATCGGCGCCTTCGGCGGGCGGCGCGATATCATGGAACTGGTCGCCCCATCGGGGCCGGTCTACCAGGCGGGGACGTTCAGCGGCAACCCGGCAAGCCTTGCGGCGGGGTCTGCGGCCCTCCGCCACCTCCACGAGCACCCGGAGATCTACCGGCGGCTCGACGACGCCACGCGGGCGATCGAGGAGGTGGCTGTCGATGCGCGCCGTGGCTCGTTCGTCAGGATGGGATCGGTCTTCAAGCACTTCTTCCGGGACGCCCCGCCGCACAACTACCGGGAGGTCAAAGAGTGCGACACAGAGGCGTTTTCGCGGTTCTGGAAGGCGATGCTTGATGCAGGGATCTTCCTCCCGCCGTCGCAGTTCGAGACGAACTTCCTCTCTGCTGCGCACACGGAAGCGGATATCGAACAGATAGCAGACGCATACGGGTCATGTCTCTTCGCATAGGCACACGGGGAAGCGCGCTTGCGCTTGCACAGGCAGGAAAGGTGGTCGGCATGCTCGCCGACCGGGGAATTGAAGCGGAGATCGTCACGATCACGACCGAGGGCGATACCGCAACGAATGTCCCGCTCCACGCTATCGGGGGGCAGGGAGTCTTTGTCCGGGCGCTTGACGATGCCATCCTCAGGGGCGAGATCGACGCTGCGGTGCACAGCATGAAGGATATCCCGGCGGCGCGGCCGGCAGGGCTCGTCTGCTGCGCGGTGCTCGAGCGGGATTCGCCTGCGGATTTTCTTGCGCACGAGGCCCCTCTCGACGCGGTCCGCGTCGTCGGATCGTCGAGCACCCGGCGCCGCGCCCAGCTCCTCCGCAACGACCCGACGCTAACGGTGAAGCAACTGCGGGGGAACGTCGATACCCGGATACGGAAGCTCCGCGAGGGGCAGTACGACGCCATCATGCTCGCGGAGGCGGGCCTCGAGCGCCTCGGGCTCAGGCTGCCGGGAGAGCCCCTCCCCACGGACCGGTTCGTCCCGTCCCCAAACCAGGGGACCGTCGCGGTCGTCTGCCGGGACGATCCGGGGATCGCCGGCCCCCTCGCGGCGCTCGACCATGCTCCCACCCGCCTCGACGTGGCGATCGAGCGCGCCGTCATGGAGGAGGTCGGCGGCGGGTGCTTCACCCCGCAGGGGATCTACTGCAGGGGCGGGGACCTGATCGCCGAGGTGCTCGCGCTCGACGGCTCCCGGTGGGAGCGTATCGAGCGGCATGTTGCGACGCCTGAAGAGGCGCGGGCGTGCGGGCGGGCCCTGCGCGGGAAGGCGGAAGACCTGATCCGGGAGGCCTATGCGGCACTGGGGTTGAGATCATGAATGGAAGAGTGTACCTTGTGGGGTCGGGCCCGGGAGGGCTCGGCCTCCTGACGATGAGGGCGCGTGAGGTGATCGACGCGGCGGACGTGGTCCTCTACGACCAGCTCCCGGGCGAGGAGATCCTCGCAACGCTCCCGCGGGACGCCGAACGGATCGACTGCGGGAAGTACGGCGGCAACCACACGCTGGAGCAGCACGAGATAGAAGCGCTGATGGTCGAGAAGGTGAGAGAGGGCAAGACGGTCGTGCGCCTGAAAGGGGGCGACCCCTTCCTCTTTGGCCGCGGCGGAGAAGAGCTTGAGGTGCTCCGGGAGCACGGCATCCCGGTTGAGGTGGTGCCGGGCGTCACGAGCGCCATCGCCGTCCCCGAGATGGTCGGGATCCCGGTCACCCACCGCCGGTACGCATCAACGGTGACGTTCATCACCGGCCACGAGGACCCTACGAAACCCGAGTCCGCCCTCGACTGGGAGGTCCTCGCACGCCTGAAGGGGACGCTTGTGATCCTGATGGGCGTGAAGAACCTCCCTGCCATCACGGCGGCGCTCGCGGCGCACGGCAAAGACCCCGCGACCCCGGTCGCGATCATCGAGAGGGGGCTGCGGCCCGACCAGCGCGTGACGGTCGGGACCATCGCCGATATCGCCGGGAAAGCCCGCACAGCAGGTGTCCGGCCCCCGGCAGTGATCGTCATCGGGGGCGTGGTGGAGTTATATGGTGGGACTGAGGAGTGAGGAGATGGAGTTCCCACTGTGTCAATGCTGTCCCTCCCTTTAGCACTGAATTAGTCGGCGTTGCGACATACTGAATGGCTGAACGAGAGAAAGCCAGGTACACTGGACCGTGGGGGTATCGCCATTGGGGAGGGCTGACGGGGAGGGGAAGCCATCCCCCCCTGTCTCCACTCCCAAAAGAAGGCTGTAACCCCACCCCACCCGGCCTTCGGCCTCCTCCCCCTTCCTGAGGGGGCGGGGGCAGTGCGTGGCGATACCCACCACAAATCCGTGTCCAAGTTTGCTTGATCGATATGATTCGAGTCGCTCGAAGGACGCTTATGTCATGCGCCCTCAAACGCGGTGAACTACTCCTTTCCCCACGCTGAAAAACCTCCCCCCCTGCACCACCACACCGGCAACCGGAACACTCTTTTCCCCCTGCGCGCTTATCCTCCTATGAGAATTACCATGCGGAGTGAGACGGTAAAGATTGGCTACCAGCGTGCTCCAAACCGGGCGCTGCTCAGGTCGCTCGGCGTGACCGACCGCGAGATGGGTCAGCCCTTCATCGGGATAGCAAACGCGTATAACACGATCGTCCCCGGGCACATCCACCTTCGGTCCCTCTCGCAGAAGGTGCAGGAGGGTGTCGCGGCTGCGGGCGGTGTGGCGTTCGAGTTCGGGACCATCGGCATCTGTGACGGGATCGCAATGGGCCACGAGGGGATGCGCTACTCCCTCCCCTCGCGGGAGAACATCGCCGACGCCGTCGAGCTGATGGTCGAGGCGCACCGGTTCGACGGCCTGGTCTGTGTCGGGACCTGCGATAAGATCGTCCCCGGCATGCTCATGGCGGCGGTGCGGTGCAACATCCCGACGATCGTCGTCACCGGCGGCCCGATGCTCCCCGGCTACGCGGCGGGCCGGGAGCTCTCCCTGATCGACATATTCGAGGGCGTGGGCCGCGTCGCCGCCGGCACGATGAGCGAGGAGGAGCTCGGTGAACTCGAGTGCGCGGCGATGCCCGGATGCGGGAGCTGCCAGGGGCTCTACACCGCAAACACCATGGCGTGCGTGACCGAGGCGCTGGGCCTCTCCCTCCCGGGTTGTGCGGCAATCCCGGCGGTCGACGCGGCAAAACTCCGCATAGCCCGGGAGAGCGGGGAGCGGGCGGTCGGCCTCGTCCGGGAGGGCATCCGCCCGCGGGATATCGTCTCGCCGGCGAGCCTCACAAACGCGATAAGGGTGGACATGGCGCTCGGCGGTTCGTCGAACACGGTGCTCCACCTGATGGCCGTCGCCCGGGAGGCGGACGTCCCCCTCGACCTTGAGACCTTCAACGTCATCGGCGAGGAGACCCCTCACATCTGCCACATGCAGCCCGGCGGCCCGCACTCGATGCTCGCCCTCCACCGGGCAGGGGGCATTCCTGCGGTCCTCGCGATGCTTGAGCGCTACATCGACGACGCCCCGACGGTCTCGGGCCGCTCAATCCTCGATATCGCGAGAGAAGCGCGGGTCGCCGACCCGGACGTTATCCGGACGGCCGACGCCCCGGTCAGCCCTGCCGGCGGCCTGAAGGTCGTGCGGGGGTCGCTCGCCCCCGACGGCGCCGTCGTCAAATGCGCCGCGGTCCCGGCGGCGATGTGGCGGCACCAGGGGCCGGCCCGGGTCTTTGACGGCGAGGCGGCGGCGATGGAGGCGATCCTCCACCGCGATATCGCGGAGGGTGACGTCGTCGTGATCCGCTACGAGGGGCCGCGGGGAGCACCCGGGATGCCCGAGATGCTCTCGCCGACGTCTGCGCTGATGGGGCTTGGCTACGCCCGGGTCGCGCTGGTGACCGACGGCCGTTTCTCGGGCGGCACCCGGGGGCCGTGCATCGGGCACGTCGCCCCCGAGGCCGCGGTCGGCGGGCCGATCGCCCTCGTGGAGGACGGGGATGAGATCGCGATCGACCTCTACGAGAAGCGCCTCGACCTCCTGGTTGATCCGGAGATCCTGGAAGAGCGGCGACGGGCCTGGAAACCCCCGGCGCGCCGGCTTACGGGCGTTCTCGCCCGGTACGCGCGGACCGTCGAGCAGGCGAACCTCGGGGCTGTCCAGAGGTGACCTCATCTGCGGAAGATCGTCTCCGGGCGGGATTGATCGGTTGGAGGGTGGTTCGTGCGAAAGGATGTTCCGAGGTGCGGAATGCGACCGGAGGGAGCATGAAAAAACCCAATGGGTTTGGTGTGGGAGCGTAGCGAACACAAGAGACTCGAAGAGTTTCGCTGTGCACCCGGCGGGATGACCACTGGGTGATGTGAGCGGGTCGCCCCTCTCGTAAGAGGATTTTGGAACGGCCCTACTCATATCGTTCCTGAGGCATATAACTTCCCCCTGCGGGGCGAAAGTGTTCGGAAGGTACATCAGGTGGCCGATTCGTCCCGATTCTCTCGTCACGGGGCCTCTCGGCCACAACGATCCGAAGACTTCGATAGAACCCGAGCTCTTCTTATAGGAGAGCGCATACCGGGCTGCCGGTCTCGTGGCCGGGATCAAACATTATCTTTCATGAACAAATCGAGTTTGCTTACCATATTACCTTGTGTACCGTGGTGCGTCGCCCCCTCTCCACCTTGGTTCGAGGAGATGAAGCGTGAGGTATTCCGACGAACCAAATCCCTATTTGGGATAGTAAAACTCCGATTCGCCTTGTTTATGCCTCTTTCTCCCCCTGCAGAATCCAGGCATATGTATTTTTAACCCCCGGGAGGTAACCCCCTCTGCAGGCACAACCCGTCCGTGGCGGGCGCCTGCATACTGTTTAATGGAGTACGAGAGATGATAGAGAAGTTTCTTGAGGGAAACGAACGGTTCAGGGAAGACGACTTCGGAAAGAACCCTGAGCATTACAAGGCCCTGGCATCAAGCCAGCACCCGGTGGTCCTCTGGATCGGATGCTCGGATTCAAGAGTGAACCCCGAACGCATCACCGGCGCACAGGCCGGGGAACTCTTCGTGCAACGGAACATCGGCAACATCGTCCCGGTCCATGACTGGAACTTCGCGACGGTGCTTGAGTATGCGCTCAACCACCTCCAGGTCGGTGACATCGTCATCTGCGGGCACTCGGACTGCGGCGCCATAAAGGGGCTCGACCACGAGAGCGAAGACGCCTACGTCCCGCTCTGGCTCAACAACGCAAGGGAGGCGAAACGCCGCGTCGATGACAGGATGCAGGTTCCGAAGAACCCGGAAGAGGAGAAGATCCGGCTGCGGCTCATCGAGATCGAGAACGTCGGCCTGCAGCTTGAGCACCTCCGCACCTATCCGCCGGTCGTGGCTGCGGAAAAAGAAGGGCGGGTCCGGCTTCACGGCCTGTACTTCGACCTTGCGACCGGAGAGTTGAAGAAGATATTTTAGGACTCTTCAAGCGCATAATCAATCTCCTCTTTTATCAGATCGAGCGAAACCCTCCCGATCGATGTTAGCCTGCCGTTGACGAGAATGATCGGGATGGGGGGATGGCGCTCCTCGATGATCTTCCTGACGTGGTCGGGCATCCCCTCGTCGATCAGGGTCATCTTCACCTCGACCTTATCCCCGTACCCGGCGAGGAGTTCGTCGCGCAGGGCGCTGATGGCATCCATCAGGCTGTTTGACGGGTAGCAGGTCTCAAGACCGCAGGTTCTCGTCTCATCGCAGGGGAACGGGCCGCATTCGGATTCCATGAGCCCGACAATCTCAACAGTCACTTCTGCCATGCATCATCGGTGGGGGAGCGGGGGTATATTATCCTTCGTCCCCGGGGGCGAACAGCGTCCGCAGCGCCGCCCGGACGTCGTCCTCGGACCCCTCAATCTTCCTCACATCCCGGGCCCGGTCGAGATCGCCGATCAGCACCGGGGCGGCCGGACGGATGCCCAGGTTCTCCATGAACATACTGACCACACGGGTTATGCAGACAAACGGCGCGGCCCCCCGCCGTCCCGCGACGGCGACGAGCAGGCCGCGGGCGTGCACCTCTCTTCCCAGCACCTTCTGCCGGGCGTGGAGCCACTGGCAGCGGTCGATCACGGCCTTCAGGCCGGCCGGGACGGTGCCGGTGTAGACCGGCGTACAGACGACGATGACCGAGGCGGACTCGAGAGCCCGGACGATCCCGGGCATATCATCGTCGACCGGGCAATAACCGTAGTTGTAGCAGGCATAACACCCGATGCACGGGCGGATAGAGAGCTCGTGCAGGAAGAAGATTCGGGAGGAGAGGCCTGCCCGTGCGGCCTCGTCAGCGCACCACGACGCAATCCTGGCAGAGTTCCCGAACCGGCGCGGGCTCCCCTGCAGTATGACGACATCAGAGGTGCCGCTCCCGGGGAGCGGGCGGGTGAGACGGCGAGAGCGGGTGTAGGCGTGGGGGCGGGACGCCACGTCGTGCGCGAGCCGCGAGAAGAGGATCTCCGCCGCCTCCCGGGTATCGATGAGTGAGCCGGGCGGCACCTCGTAGGAGTTGACGGCGTAGGTGGCGACCGGCTCCGCGCCGCAGAGGACCTCAACGGTATACCGGATCATGCCCGGGTAGATGCTTCCGAGGTCGTCGAGGATGAGCCGGATGGTAAACGTCCCCTCAGGTGTCTCGATCGCGCGGATCTTCTCCACCGCGCCCTCACTCATCACGCGTCACCCGGTACGCCGCCCGATCCGGCAGTTGGGGGAATATGAGCCCTTTTTTCAGGGTTTCCGGCCGGCTTTCCGGGGAAGATGTGCGATCCGTCATTACCGTTAATAAGGAATCCGTTCCACATGGTATGGTAATCCATGAAGGCGGTTCTGGGTCTTGAAGACGGAACATTTGTTGTAGGGAGCGGTTTTGGCGTTGAGGGGGTATGTTCCGGTGAACTCGTCTTTTCCACACAGATGACCGGTTACATGGAGGCATTAACGGATCCCAGTTATGCCGGGCAGATATTGATGTTTACGTATCCCCTCATCGGGAACTATGGTGTGGATCTAGAGAATTTTGAGAGTCCCCGGGTTCACGCACGGGGCTGTGTTGCGCGCGAGATCGCTCGCGTGCCCACCATGCGGCCGTCGGTTGCAGAATACTTCGAAGAGAACGGCCTTCTCGGGATATCGGGCGTCGATACCCGCAGCCTGACGATAAAGACCCGGACGGTCGGTACACTCCGCGCATCGCTCATCGTCGGCAGCGATGACGGAGAAGAAGCGGTCCGGCGCGCCCGGGCCGCCCCCCCGGTCGGCGACGCCGACCTCATCGCGAGCGTCTCCTGCCCCGGGCCCTACCGTATCGGCGGCACCGGGAAACGGATCGCCGTCATCGACCTCGGGGTGAAACGGCATATCCTTGCAAGCCTCAGCCGCCGTGGCGCCGATATCCATGTCTTCCCGCACACCGCCGCGCCCGATGAGATCATGGCGGCAAAGCCCGATGCGCTCTTCATCAGCAACGGTCCCGGCGACCCGAGGAGGGCAGTCGACGCCATCCGGTGCGTCCGGGAGCTCGCCGGCGCGGTGCCGGTCATCGGCATCTGCATGGGCATCCAGGTGACTGCTCTCGCGCTCGGCGCCGAGACCTACAAGATGAAGTTCGGCCACCGCGGGACAAACCAGCCGGTCCGTTACCGGGACGGGAGCATATCCATCACCACCCAGAACCACGGTTTTGCGGTGGATGGAGAGACCCTGCCCGAGGGATGCACCGTCTCGTACCGGAACGTGAACGACGGCACGGTCGAGGGGTTCGAGGACCAGAACCTCAACATCACCTGCGTCCAGTTCCACCCGGAGGCGCACGGCGGCCCCCGGGATACGGAGATGCACTTCTTTGACCGCGTATACAGGGGGATCCCGTAATGCCGCGGAAGTCTCACATCAAAAAGGTCCTCATCATCGGCTCCGGCCCCATCCAGATCGGGCAGGCGGCAGAGTTCGACTTCTCCGGGTCGCAGGCCTGCCGGGCGCTCCGGGAAGAGGGCGTCGAGGTCGTCCTCGTCAACTCAAACCCCGCAACGATCCAGACCGACCCCGATACGGCGGACGTCATCTACATCGAGCCCCTGAAGGCCGAGATCATAGCAAAGATCATCCAGAAGGAGAGACCGGACGGGATCCTGAGCGGCATGGGCGGCCAGACCGGCCTCAACATGACGGCGGAGCTCGCGGAGATGGGTGCGCTTGCGGGCGTGGAGATCCTCGGGACGCCGCTTGAGGCGATCTACCGGGGGGAGGACCGCGAGCAGTTCCGTGACCTGATGAACGCTATCGGGGAGCCCGTCCCCCGGAGCATGATCCTCGGGAACATGAACCAGATCGATGAGGCCATCCGGGAGGTCGGTCTCCCGGCGATCATCAGGCCCGCATACACCCTCGGCGGATCGGGCGGCGGTGTTGCGCATACGCCTGATGAGATGCGGCGGATCATCGAGATCGGGCTCACACGCTCCCGTATCCGCCAGGTGCTGGTGGAAGAGAGCGTCGCCGGGTGGAAGGAGATCGAGTTCGAGGTGATGCGGGACGCATCCGACACCTGCATCATCGTCTGCGGCATGGAGAACGTCGACCCGATGGGCATCCATACCGGCGAGAGCGTCGTCGTTGCGCCCATCCTCACCCTGCGGGACGACGAGTACCAGACGCTCCGGAGCGCCGCGATAAAGATCATCCGGGCGCTCGACGTCCAGGGCGGGTGCAACATCCAGTTCGCCTACAAGGACGGCGACTACCGGATCATCGAGGTGAACCCCCGGGTCTCGCGGTCGTCTGCACTCGCATCCAAGGCGACCGGCTACCCGATCGCCCGGGTGGCGGCAAAGATCGCCATAGGGCTCCGTCTCGACGAGATCATGAACACCGTGACCGGCGTCACCCCGGCATCCTTCGAGCCTGCCATCGATTACGTCGTCGTGAAGGTGCCCCGGTGGCCGTTTGACAAGTTCAAGTCTGCAGACCGGACGCTCACCACGGCGATGAAGAGCACCGGCGAAGTTATGGCGATCGGCCGGACGGTCGAGGAGGCGTTCAAGAAGGCGCTCCGGTCGCTTGATACCGACATGAAACGGCACACAAACCCAAACGAGATCCGGATGATCCTCACGGCCCCGACCGACGAGCGGTTTGGGTGCCTCTTCGACGCATTCCGGGAGGGGTTCACGGTCGAGGAGGTCGCCGGCCTCACCTCCATCACGCCGTTCTTTTTAGAGAAGATCAAAAACATCGTGGACCTCGAACGGAGGCTCGGGACCGCCTGTGGGCCCGGGGATATCAGGGCCGCCAAACGCTACGGATTCTCGGACGAGGAACTGCAGGCCCTGACCGGGAAGACCGCCGACGAGATCGTGGCTCTCGCGGGGGCGCCGACCTACAAGATGGTGGACACCTGCGCTGCGGAGTTCCCGGCCACCACGCCCTACTTCTACTCGACCTGGGAAGAAGGGTGCGAGCTCACCCGGGACGGTGCGAAGAAGGTGCTGATCCTCGGGTCCGGGCCGATCCGGATCGGCCAGGGGATCGAGTTCGACTACTGCACCGTCCACGCGGTGATGGCGCTGCGCGAGGAGGAAGGGATCGAGGTCCATATCGTCAACAACAACCCCGAGACTGTCTCGACCGACGCCGACACGTCCGACCGGCTCTTCTTTGAGCCGATGCAGCTTGAAGACGTCGTGAACATCCTCAAGAAGGACGACTACTACGGCGTCCTGGTCCAGTTCGGCGGCCAGAACTCGGTGAACCTGGCCGTGCCGCTTGAGGCCGAGATCAAGCGCCTCGGCCTTCCGACGAAGATCCTCGGCACGTCGCCCGACGCCATGGATGCGGCGGAAGACCGCGACCGGTTCAGCCGGCTCCTTTCCCGGCTCGGTATACCGAGCCCGGCGAACAGTTCCGCCTACTCGGAGGAGGAGGCGCGAACGATGGCCCGGGCAATCGGCTACCCGGTCCTCGTGCGGCCGTCCTATGTCCTCGGCGGGCGGGCGATGGAACTCGTCCACGACGAGTTCGAGCTTGAGAGTTACATCGCAGAGGCCGTCCGCGTGAGCAGGAAACACCCGGTGCTGATCGACTCGTTCCTCAGGAGCGCCGTCGAGATCGACGTCGATGCGGTCTCTGACGGGACGGACGTCCTGATCGGGGGCATCATGGAGCACATCGAGTGGGCCGGGGTCCACTCCGGCGACTCGGCCTGTGTCATCCCGCCGCAGTCCCTCTCGCCCTCGGTGATCGCGCGGGTGCGCGACTACACGAAGAAGATCGCGCTCGGCCTTGGGGTCGTCGGGCTGATCAATATCCAGTACGCCGTCCAGGACGATGTCGTCTACGTGCTCGAGGCAAACCCGCGTGCAAGCCGGACGGTGCCGTTCGTCGCGAAGGCGACGGGTGTTGCGCTTGCGAAGCTTGCGGCGAAGGTGATGGTGGGGAGAAAGCTCGCCGATATGGGTGTCACCGAGCCCGAGATCGAGCACGTCGCGGTCAAAGAGGTGCTCCTCCCCTTCAACAAACTCCCCGGTGTCGACACCGTCCTTGGGCCCGAGATGAAGAGCACCGGCGAGGTGATGGGGATCGATTACGACTTCGGCCGCGCCTACTACAAGGCGAGCACCGCCGCGGACAACACCCTGCCGACGGCAGGAAACATCTTCATATCGGTGACGGACGAGCAGAAGGAAGAGATCCTGCCGATCGCGCGGAAACTCCGGGAACTCGGCCTCTCGCTCTACGGCACGAGCGGGACGGTCGACTTCCTCACCCAGAACGGCGTCGAGGCAAACCTCGTGCGGAAGGTCCAGGAAGGCTCCCCGAACGTCATCGACATCATGCGTTCCGGGGGTATCCGGCTGATCATCAACACCCCGGCAGATAAGGCCTCCCGGCAGGACCATATCCAGATCATGCGGGCCGCCGTCGATTACGGCATCCCCTACATCACGACGCTCCAGGCGGCGCGGGCCGCTGCGATGGCGATCGACGCCATCAAGCGCGAAGAGATCACCCTCGAACCGCTCGGGCACTACCACGAGCTGGTATGATCCGGGAACGTAGCACCCTCTCTTTTTGTTCCGGTGTTGCCGTCTGCGTCAGTTTACGCGAAGAACGCGAAGCCTTGATGGGGCGTTGCAAATCCATCTGCCGAACTTCGCGAACTTCCGCGGCTTCGCGCGAGGCTACAGGGATTCCTGGCGTTGTATTCGATCATATTTCGGAGGCCACGCCACCTGTTTCCATCGTCTGTGGGGATATGCGGAGTTACGCAAAGCGGTTATACAGAGCCAAAAAAGAGAGGGTTATGCCTTCCCAAGCCAGGCGTTGACCCTGTCGCGGTTGGCATCGATCCATGTCTTTGCGGCTTCCTCTTCAGGCATGCCGCCCGCAATATCGGTCATGACCGAGGCGATATCCTCGCCGGTCCACTCAAACCGGGTCAGGATGCCGTAGGCTTCCGGGTCGTCGGTCTTCAAGCCCTGCCGCGCGAGGGTCACGATATCTTCGGCCCCGCCGTAGATGCCCTTCGGATCCTCAAGGAACTTGAGGTCGTAGCGGCCGAACTTCCAGTGCGGTGACCACCCGGTCACCGCGATCCACTCCTCATCGTTGATAGCGGAGCCGAGTTCAGCTGCCATGCCGGCACTGCTGCTTGCGATCAGGCCGTAATCAAGGCCGTATTCCGCAATGGCCTGCTCGGTCCGGGCCATAACGCCCGCTCCGGGCTCGATACCGACGATCCTGCCGCCGAACTTATCTGCGACACTGTTCATCTCCTCGATCGAGTCGATGGTCACGCAGGTGGGGACGACGAGCCCGATACGTGCTGCACCGGGGATGTTGGCCCTGACGTAATCGATCCTGTCGCCGTACTGCTCCCAGTAACGCTCATGAGTGTGCGGGAGCCATCCGGTCGTCGTGAAATCGACGTTTCCGTTAGCAAGCGCCTGGAAGAGCGGCCCTGCGTCGACGGCGACCAGGTTGACGTCATACCCTGCTTCTTCAAAGACCTGCTTCATCACGTTGGTGCTCGCGATGGCGCAGTCCCAGGTGACGTAGCCGATGCTGATCTTCTTTTTGGGCTCGGTCGCTCCTGTGCCGGCGCATCCGGCAGAGAAGAGGCAGAGCATCAGAACAATACCTGTCAGTACGAGTACGCTTCCTTTCTTTTGAATCATTTCTTCACCTTGTCATTGTTTACCGCCAGAAGGCGGCCAGATGGCATTTCAAGCCCGACTATGTGGGGTTCCGGGCTCTGACGAACTGTCCGGGGCGGATGAGCGGGGCCCGGTTCACTCTGAACGGGTCACCGGGTGTCATGCTGCGGCACAAGGTTCTGGGTGATCCGATCGAGGACGATCGCGATGATCACGATGGCAAGCCCCGCCTCAAACCCCATACCGATATCCACCCGCTGGATGCCCACGAGCACCTGGTAGCCGAGCCCCCCCGCCCCGATCATCGATGCGATGACGGTCATGGAGAGGGCGAGCATGATACACTGGTTCACCCCCGCCATGATGGTGGGGAGCGCGACCGGGAGTTGCACCTTGAAGAGTTTCTGGCGGGGCGTGGAGCCGAAGGCGTCCGCGACCTCGATCAGTTCGGTCGGCACCTGCCGAATCCCGAGATTGGTGAGGCGGAGCGCCGGCGGCATCGCAAAGACGACCGTCGCGATGGTGCCCGGGACGCTCCCGAGCCCGAAGAAGATCACCGCCGGTATGAGGTAGACGAACGAGGGCATGGTCTGCATCAGGTCGAGGAGCGGCCGGAGCGCGGCATTGAGGGCGTCGCTCCCTGCAGCCGCGATCCCGACCGGGATCGATATCGCGAGCGCAAGGGCCGTCGAGGCGAGGACGAGTGCCAGGGTGAGCATCGCGAGGTCCCAGAGTTCAAGATTCCAGATCAGCAGCAGGCCAAGCGCGGTCAGCGCCGCCAGCCTGATATTCCGCCGGGTGACGAACCAGACCAGCACGCTCAAGATGAGGATCAGGACCAGTGGCGGTGTGGCGATAAGGAGGTCCTGGAATCCTTCGATGAGGTATCCAAGCCCTTCGCTGATGCCGTCAAGCAGCCAGCCGAAGTACTCGTCGATCCAGTCGACGAGCATCTCGACAGCCTCTCCCACGGGAAGTTTAGGCAGCTGCATGAGTGTTCTCTCCCTTTCGTGCGAGAGCTGCAAGGATGGCGCCGCGTGATATGACCCCTCTGAGCCTGCCCGCGTCGTCCACCACCGCCACAGGGTGGGGGCTCTCGACGATCAGCGGGATGATGTCGGATAGCGTTGCATCGGGAGCCACAATGGGGATCTCGGTGATGAGAATATCCTTCATCTCTTTTCCCCTCCTGACAGCCCTGGCGGCATCGTCGAGCGTCACCCGCCCCCGAAGCAAGCGTTGCCGGGTGACGACGAATATCCCTGCAATATCGTGCTCCTCCATGAGGTGCAGGGCTACCCTTGGTCCTGCGGTGCACTGGGCAACCGGTTCGGGGCGGCGCATCACGTCGCTTGCCGAGAGCACCCTTGTCAGATCCACATCGGCGACGAACCGTTCAACGTAGGCATTCTCCGGGTTGGTCAGGATCTCCTCCGGCGTACCGATCTGCACGATCGCGCCATCCTTCATCAGGGCGATGCGGTCGCCGAGTTTCAGGGCCTCATCGAGATCGTGGGTGACGAAGATGATCGTCTTAGCCAACCGTTGCTGGAGATCCAGCAGTTCATCCTGCATATCCCTCCTGATGAGCGGATCAAGCGCGCTGAACGCCTCGTCCATCAGGAGTATATCCGGGTCGCTCGTGAGCGCCCGGGCAAGCCCGACCCGCTGCTTCATGCCGCCGGAGAGCTCGCCAGGCATGCTCGCCCCGTAGCCGCCAAGCCCCACCGTCCGGAGCACTTCTTCGGCTTTCCGCTGGCGCTCATTCACCGGGATGCCCTGGATCTCAAGACCGAAGGCGACGTTGTCGAGGACCGTCCGGTGAGGGAGGAGAGCAAAGCTCTGGAAGATCATGCCCAATTTACGCCGCCGGGTTGCTCGCAGTTCCTCCTGGCTCATCCTGACGATATCTTCGCCGTCGATCAGTATTGTGCCCTCGGTAGGGTCGATAAGCCGGTTGATGCAGCGCAGAAGAGTTGATTTCCCGCTCCCGGAGAGCCCCATCAGGACGAACGTCTCGCCCCGCATAACCTCGAATGAAACGTTATTGAGGGCCAGCCTCGCACCGGTCTTCTCATAGATCTCCTGCTTTGAGCAACCGGACCGGTGCAGTGCCAGTGCTTCTCCGGGATCCTGTCCAAATACTCGGGTCAGACCATTTACACTGATGATTGGTTGTAGTGATGTTGAGTCTTCTGTGGGTGATGCCTGCTCAAGAATAACAGAACCCTCCGACTCACGATTTCTATTTTATCTGTTTTATAATTTCTGATTTCGAAAATAGCCCAATATTAAAGGGAATTTCAGTTTTTCCGGCATTTTGTGGTGCATTCAGGGATAGAGTACAGTCGTGCCTGTTATTCTGCGATTTATCGCCGGTTTGTCGATCATTCTTCGCATAACGTTCATTTTTCCTGATCTCGTTCTCACGCCCCTCCGCCCTGGAAGTCCCGACTGCGCCGGGACTGCAGGTGTCGTCACAATGGATGCCCTGTGCATCTCCGCACCCCGGATCTCCGGTATCCCCCGACCCCTGGAAATACCGGTAACAGTTCCGGTTCCTCCCGGTGCGCCCGTCCATACCATTTCTTTTATTGGGTGAGAGGTCGTATCAATGTAGATTACTCCAGACTGTCGCTGTCCGACAGGAACCAGGAACGCGGAGATCAGTACCATGGAAAAGAGAAAAGTCGTCCTAGCGTTTTCGGGAGGTCTCGACACCTCCGTCTGTATCCCCCTCCTGCGCGAGCACTACGGGTTTGACGAGATCGTCACCGTTGCAGTCGACGTGGGCCAGCCCGAGGAGGAGGTTGCCCGGGCAACAGAGAAGGGCCGGATGCTTGCAGATAACCACTACACCATCGATGCGAAGGAGAAGTTCATAGCAGAGTGCATCTTCCCCTCGATAAAAGCGAACGGGTCCTACGAGGGCTACCCGATGGGCACGGCCCTCGCCCGCCCGCTGATCGCCGAAGAGATCGTGAAGGTCGCAGAGAAGGAAGGCGCCTCGACGGTTGCGCACGGGTGCACCGGAAAAGGAAACGACCAGCTCCGGTTCGACTTCATCTTCAGGTCCGCCGGCTACGAGATCGTTGCACCGATGCGGGAGATGAACCTGACCCGCGAGTGGGAGATCTGCTACGCGCAGGAGCACAACGTCCCGGTGAGCGTCGGGAAAGAGAACCCCTACAGCGTCGACGAGAACTGCTGGAGCCGGAGCATCGAAGGCGGCAGGCTCGAGGACCCGGCCTTCCGCCCGCCCGAGGAGATCTACGCCTGGACGGTATCGCCGAAGGAGGCCCCCGACGCCGTGGAGGAGATCAGGATCGAGTTCGAGCAGGGGGTCCCGGTCGCCCTCAACGGGAAGAGACTTCCCGGCATCGCCCTGATCCGGGAGCTGAACCGGATCGCCGGCAGGAACGGCGTGGGCCGCAACGACATGGTCGAGGACCGGATCCTCGGCCTGAAGGCCCGCGAGATCTACGAGCACCCGGCCGCGACCGTCCTCCTTGCCGCGCACCGCGACCTCGAGCGCCTCGTCCTGACCCGCTCGGAGCTCGCGTTCAAGCACATCGTCGACGACAAATGGTCGGAGCTCGCCTACATGGGGCTCGTGCACGAACCGCTCTTCTATGCGCTCAATGCGTTCATCGATAAGACGCAGGAGCGTGCGAGCGGCGTCGTGGACATCGGCCTCTACAAGGGCAGCCTCTCGGTGCTCGGCCGGAGCTCGGATGCCGGGCTCTATTCGGGCGACCTCGTCTCCTTTGACTCGACGACGATCGACCAGAACCACGCTGTCGGGTTCTCGAATTATTTCGGGCTGCAGGCGCGCCTGCTCAAAAACCTCAAAAAGTGTTGAAGGGGTGCTTACAGCACCTTCTTCCCGGCCTCTTTTCCCGGCGTACACTCGAAGACGTCGGTGATCTTGATGACGATAAGTGACTTCGCCGGGTACTTGTCGCTCTTTGCTTTCATCTGGTTTCGGAACTTCTCGTACTCGGGGCCGGACGTCTTAACCTCCGTTGAGCCCTTTATCTGGAAGCAGCGCTTCGATTCCTGATCGTAGAAGTAAAGGGCTACAACAGGGTTCTCCTTCAGGTTCTCCAGTGTTTTGACCATGTAGTTGTCCATGATCCAGACGGTATCGTCGCCCACGAGCTGTATGGATGCCATCGGCGCCACGTTCGGGATGCCGCTCTTCGACGCGGTGGCCATCGGCATGACTTTGGTCCTGGTAAATATATCCTTAACTTCGTTTGAAAGCGCAACCATACGGTTCACCTCTTCCTGGGAACGGACCGGGCGCGGCGAAGCGCCGGAGCCTTTCCGGTAATGTGGTTATCCGCGCTATCGCTATATAAAGGACTCTGCCGGCCCGGGTAGTGGACCGGCACATCTCGTCTTCCATGCTGCTTCCGCGTGCGGCCTGGTCCCGGTCTTTGCCGCATGAGGCGACCCGCGGTCTGCAGTCGCCACCCCCACCGTACCGGGCAGCACCCCACCGTATGCGTGCCGAAGTCCCCGTATCCCCGCCCGAATCGGCACAGGTCCCCGGCGGGATCGGTATACGGCAATCCGGCCCGCCAGGGCGAGTCTCGCCGGGGGTCCCTTTCTCCCTGCGTTCCGGGCATCCGGAGGTGTATAGAAAATTATAAGCAGGCAGACACGGAAAAGACTACTATGTGTGCCCGCTTTTTGGAGCGCTTTTTCAAACCTACGCCGCATATCGTCGAAAGCCCGCCACCGCCGTCGCTCTCCCACGGACCGGGCGACGGTGTTCCCGAGTACCGGGTGAAGCCCTATTTTATCGTGGCGTCTGTTGAGATGGGCAATACTACGACAAAGTGCATCCTGACCGGCACGAACCTGGAGACGGGCAGGTCATACGTCATCAACAAGACCGTGACCATGAGCCGGGACGTCCGGCGGCCGTTGCCCGGCGAGACGATCTTCGGGGAAACCCTGGACGGCACGGAACTGACCCGGGAATCGGTCACGGATCTGGTGCGCGATACCCTGATCCGGTGCCACAACGAGGCTCACCTGAGTATCAAGGACGACCTGGACTTCGTCGTCAGGAGCACCGGCGTCGTGGCGGCGATGGACTCGCCCGACCAGGTCGGGGACTTTGTCATTGCTCTCGCAAACGGCTGCCTCGCCGCCGGCGTCCCCCCGCGAAAGATGACGCCCCCGATGTCGATCGACAACCTCCCGCCGAAACTCCGGCAGTTCTCGTTCGCCGACCGGGTGGTCTTCGTCGGTGCGGTGGCCGGCGTCGTGCCGCCGGTCGGGTGTACCGGCGTTGAGATGGTGGCAAACGAGATGGAGGGAGAACTTGCAATGGCGGGGATCAAGGAGGGTGCCAAGTGGACGGCCGTCGACTTCCGGAACCCCTGCATCTCCATCGACTTCGGGACGACGCTTGACGGACGGATCACGAGCGACGTCGCCCGCGATGACCCGAACCCGTTCGCCCAGACGATCGGGAACTTCTGCGGGCTTGCCGGGGCCATACCGGATGCTATCGTCCGGGGCACCGGGCTCGTGAAGGGGCGGACGGGGACGGCCCTCGACCTCTTTGGCGATCACAGCATTCAGGGCGCGTTCGGGGGCAGGAAACGCTCGGTCGTCGAGGGCTACGTCGACCGGTGCCACGACCACATCGATATCCGGATCGTCCCTCCCGACCGGACGCGGTTCGGGCGGGTGCCGGTCTGCGCGGAGGTGGCCGACAAGTCGGGCGTTGCCCTCATCGGGTGCGACTCGGGCGTCAACGGGAGTGAGACGCCGGTTCTCGAGGAGATCGGGCACGAGATCTACGAGAAGCACGGCATGGGCATGTTGACCGAGGTCGTCGACCGGGTCTGCGCGAAGATGGCGCTCCGGCTCGTCGATGTCGCCATCGAGAGGGGGCTCGTCCCGCCGAACTCGTCGATAGGGTTCACCGGGCGGGCGGCGATCTCGGGGAGGAAACCCGAATACATCCTCGAGGGCATCACTGAACGGAACCTCTACGACACTCCGAACGACCACCTGGTCTTCGTGGACGACGGTCTTGCCCGGGGTGCGGCACTGATGGGGCGGTGCATGAACTCTCTCGGGAAACCGAAGGCCCCGCTCGGCGGCGTGCGGGGAGGGCCATGTATTATGTCCCGCCGGATCAAAGTAGGAAAGTAGGATATGGTAAATGATGGCTGAGGAAGAACTCTACGATCTGCTCGTTCCCCCGGGCGTGCCCCGGAAGATGCTGTACGATGTCGCTGAGAAGTACGACGTGGAAGTGGTGCGGCGGCCGCAGAAGATGGCGTTTGCGAACATGGGCGGGGATGCAAGGGAACTGCTCGCGTTCCGCGGCAGAAGAGAGGTCGTCGAAGAGGTGCAGAAATATCTTTTCGCGCGGCTCAAAGAGTTCGTCGAGGAATAGGTGTAGTAACCCCGCAGTATCCCTCAATACGAACAATTACCTTTCTTTCATTGAATGTCCCGCCGCGCAAGTGGCCGGGAAGGTAACTCTGCCATGGTGAAACATGCGTGGTCTCCGGTAGGCTATGCCCTCCTTTCTACCCTGTTGTTCGGGATAAGCACCCCGCTCTCAAAGATCCTGGTCGGGGATATCTCACCGGTTCTCCTCGTCGCCTTCCTGTACCTCGGGACCGCTCTCGGGATGTTCCTTCTCGGGAAGGTCCTGAAATCCCGGCATAATCCCCTGTCAGGGGAAGCGGGGATACGGGTTTACGACATCCCGTGGCTCCTGCTGGCAATTCTCGCCGGTGGCGTCATTGCACCGATCCTGCTGATGTCCAGCCTGGCGGTCACTCCTGCTGCGACGGCATCTCTGCTCCTGAACTTTGAAGGCGTCGCAACGATGATAATCGCCTTCGCGGTATTCCATGAGTCGGTCGGGAGGCGTATCTGGGTAGCACTCGGGATCATCACGCTCGCAAGTTTGTTGCTGTCATGGGAGCCCAACGCTGCTTTTGGATTCTCTGTCGGTGCAGTCGGGATACTGCTCGCCTGTATTTTGTGGGGCATCGACAACAATGCCACCCGGAATATCTCCGGAAAAGACCCGTTTGCCATTGTTACGATTAAGGGCCTTTTTGCGGGAAGTATGGCCCTGATCCTTGCGATACCGGGACACGACTCCCTTCCCGGGTTACCCTTGGTCCTTGCTGCGATGCTTCTGGGGTTTCTGTGTTATGGTGTGAGTATGGTCCTGTTTATCCGTGCGCTACGGGATCTCGGCGCGGCCCGGACGGGTGCATACTACAGCACCGCACCCTTCATCGGTGCGGCACTCTCATTTCTCATGTTCGGGGAGTATCCGGACCTGCAGCTGACGATTGCGTTTGGCATGATGCTTGCAGGGGCCCTGGTCCTCACAACCGAGAGGCATCAGCATCAGCACCACCATGCTCCGATCGAGCATGAGCACCTCCATCATCACCCCGAAGAACACCATATGCATGGCCATAACGGAGCTACCGGGGATCATGCACATCCTCATCTCCACGAACCGCTGGACCATGACCATCCGCACTCTCCCGACCTCCATCACAGACATGAACGGTGAACTACCCCGCCCCCCGGGGGCAGGGGCAGTGCGTGGGGATACCCGGTGGAAAGCCGTTCCAGGAAGCGGTGCTGACGCCGGTTTCTCGATCTGGCGCCGGTTGGCGAGAGGGACCAGGTGGAGCCAGCCAGAATCCGGTTCTTCCCCGGAGCTCCCCGCGCAGTGGACCGTGGTGGCTATCGCAACCGGGGGAGGGACCGGGGAGGGCTCGTCCCTCCCCGGGCAAAATAATACCCGAAAGTTCCTCTCCGGCACCCCCACCCCGCCCGCGCCTCCGGCGCTCCTCCCCTTCCTGAGGGGGGGGGGCAGTGCCCGCGATATCCGGGGAAAGCCGTGCCCGCGATACACCTAAGATGGTAGACCGGATCCGTTGCCTCCCGGCCTGTCCCCGGACAGTGAACCGTGGGGATATCGCCATTGGGGAGGGCGGGGGACAGTCATGGCGATAGCCGGCGGGAAGCCGTGCCCGGGGTGCAACCTGCCGAAATGGGCGGGGGCATCAGGAGTGCGAACTCCGATTGGCACGCTCTACCCGTGAGACTACCGGGTCTTGAGTATCGCTACAGCCGTGATGAAAAGGGCACGATCGGGATAACCGGCAACCTCATGCTTTCATCGTCGCGGGAACTCAGAAAAAGATATTCTGCTCCTGCCGTCACTCCGTCGCAGGCATGCCGCCGGCGATCAGCCGCAGGAGCAGCGCCTTCTGCGCGTGGAGCCGGTTCTCGGCCTGGTCCCAGACGATGCTCTGCGGCCCTTCCAGCACCTCGTCGGTGATCTCCTCCCCGCGGTGGGCGGGGAGGCAGTGCATCACGAGCGCGTCGGGTGGTGCCCGGGCAAGAAGGCGGGAATTTATCGTGTAACCCTTGAGGGCCAGAAGGCGCTCGGTGCGCTCCTGCTCATCGCCCATGGAGACCCAGATGTCGGTGTAGAGGACGTCCGCATCCCGGACCGCCTCCTCCGGGTCCGTGACGATGCTGATCCTGCCTCCTCCCGCCCGCGCCTGGTCGACGACGGCAGCCCTGGGCTGGTAACGCGGGGGGCTCGCGACCACGATCTCCATCCCGGTCAGGGCCGAGGAGAGGATCCACGTGTTGCAGACGTTGTTGCCGTCCCCGACCCACGCTAACTTCAGGTCGCGCAGGTTGCCGAACCGCTCCTTGAGGGTCATGATATCGGCCAGCACCTGGCAGGGGTGCAGGCGGTCGGACAGCCCGTTGAGGACCGGGACCGTCGAGTAGCGGGCGAACTCCTCGATGGTGGCGTGATGGTAGGCGCGGATCATCACCGCATCGGTGTAGCGGGCAAGCACCCGTGCCGTATCCCTGATCTCTTCGCCCCGTCCAAGTTGCATATCCGTGGGGTTCAAGAAGAGTGCGTGGCCGCCGAGGTCGGTCATCCCGACCTCAAACGAGACCCGGGTGCGGGTGGACGCCTTCTCAAAGATCATCCCGAGGCTCTTCCCCTTCAGGAATTCGTGTGCAGTCCCTGCAGACTTCAGCCGCTTTAAGCGCATCGCGTCGGCGACGATGCTCTCAAGCTCATACCCGTCGATATCAATGATCGAGAGAAAATCCTTCTTCATGCAATCTCCTTCATGTGCCGGCACCGCCGTTCGAGGACCTCCCGGGTGCCGATATCCCTGCGGTGGAAAACGCGCCCGGTAACGGAAGATGCCGCCTTCTCGGCGATCGCCTCGGCCTCTCCGAGCGTCTCACCTCTCCCGACGAACGCGAGCGTCCGCGACGTCCGGGTATAGAGCGCCCCGTCCCGCTCCTCGACGTTCGCGTAGTAAAGGAGGGCGTCGCCGGAGTCGCCGAGGGTGAGAGGCTCGCGAGCCGCCGGGGCCTCCGGATAACCCTCGGGGACGAGATACTTGCAGACCGTCGCCTGGTTAGCAAACCGGACATGCGCCGGCGAGAGGTCTCCCTCGACGATATGGCGGACGATCCCGGAGAAATCAGACTCCAGGAGCGAGAGGACGTTCATCGCCTCAGGGTCACCAAAGCGGGCGTTGAACTCGATGACCCTGGGGCCTTCGCGGGTGTTCATGAACTGGCCGTAGAGAATCCCCCGGTACGGCGTCCCCTCGTCCCGCATGGCCGCGACCGTATCCTCCATGATCCGGAGCGCTTCTTCGTAGTCCGCACGGGTGACAAAGGGAAGCATGTGGTCAGGTAGGGAGTAGGAACCCATCCCGCCGGTGTTCGGCCCAACGTCACCTTCGTAGGCCCGTTTATGATCCTGGACGAGCGGCATGGGCACCAGGTGCTCGCCGTCGACGAACGCCTGAAGGGTAAACTCTTCCCCGAGGAGCCGCTCTTCCAGCACGACATCCCCCCCGATCTCCCGGACGTACTCGACTGCCCCCGCCACGTCGACATGTTCGCCCATGATCCGCACACCCTTCCCCCCGGTAAGCCCGATGGGCTTGACGGCAAGATCGCCGTCGTAGGCCTCGATGAACCGCCCGGCCTCCTCCGGATCGTGGAAGACCCGGTATTCCGGGCACCCTGCGATCCCGTGCCGCTCCATCAGCCGGCGGCAGAACGCCTTATCCGTCTCAATCCGGGCCGCAGCCCGGGTCGGGCCCACGCAGGGTATCCCCGCAGCCTCGAGGTGGTCGACGATGCCCGCCTCAAGGGGCGCCTCCGGCCCGATAACCGCAGCGTCAAGCCCGTTCTCGGTAGCGAATCTGACGATATCCGGGATGTTGGTCTCATCCGTAAGAAGCACCCGCTCCGCGAGCCGGGCAACTCCCGGGTTCTTTCGTGCCATGACAGAGAATAGTTTCACGTCGCTGTTGCAGGAAAGCGCCCTGGTGATCGCATGCTCCCTGCCACCACCACCTACAACGAGTACTTTCATATCCATCTATTTGCCCGCTCTTAAAAAATGTTTATCCGTCCAGCAGCTCGCTGACCCGCACAAGTGCAAAGAGAGATGCTCCTTTTTCTGCGAGCGCCTCATGGGCGCCCGCTTCCCGGTCAACGACGGTCACGACCCGGTCGACCTCTGCACCTGCGGCACGCAGGGCCGCGAGGCCGTAGAGCGCGCTTCCCCCGGACGTGGTCACGTCCTCGACGAGCAGAACGTTCCTGCCGTTCACGTCACCGACGATCGTCCCGGCTTTGCCATGGTCCTTCTCCTCTTTCCTGACGATCGCGTAGGGCCGGCCGCTTGCAAGCGAGACGGCGACGGCGATCGGGACGGCGCCGACCGCCACTCCGGCCACCATATCGAAGTCCCAGCCTTCGGCAATGGTCTTTCCGATCGCCGCAAGGATGGTGGGGTTCGTCGTTGCGGCCTTGATGTCGATGTAGTAAGAGCTCCGGGCCCCCGATGCGAGGACGAAATCCCCGAACTCGATAGCCCCGCTCTCCAGTAACAGTGTCGCGATTGGGTTCACCATGGTACCTCTTTAACTCCGATGTAGTAGCCGATAATGTTCACCGCACGGTGAAGGAGGGGTGTCATGACGACGATCCAGACTGCAATGGGTAAGGTAATATTCTCAAAGAGCCATTCCGGGTAAACCAGGAGGATGAGCAGGAATGAACCGATGACCAGATCGTATTGGTCGGCCAGGAACCAGGACTCGCCCCGCTCCTTACCCAGCCTCCGCTTCAGGAAGCTCTTGGCGAGATCGCCGAGGAGCGCGCCTGCCGCGAGCAGCGTAACGGAGAGGACGGTCTGGTGGGGAAGTGCGGTCAGGCCGAACGAGGCCCATGCCAGGATCTCGGCGAGACCGGCGAGCACTCCGGCGAGCACACCGCCGAAGAACCCCCGGTACGTCTTCCCATCGCCAAAGACCCGTCTCCCGTCGCTCCACGTCCTGCCAAAGTCGATGGGTGTTCCGCCGCCGAAGAGTGCCGCCGCTGAGTTCGGCACGTAGGCCGGGATCATGATCCACAGCGCCGCAAGCCCGGAGAAGATCCAGTAGCCGATGTCTGCATCAATCAGTGCCAATACTCAGTACAATCAGTAATTATAAAGATTAAAGTGTCGAAATATGAGATACGAATGAAAGATGGGCACGGTGAGAGAATGCTGATAAAAAAGACAAAAAGCCTCTGTCCGATGTGCGGCAGCGTGCTCGATGCCGAGATCGTCGAGGAAGAGGGGAAGGTCTGGCTGGTCCGTACCTGCCCTGTTCACGGCGCGTACAAGGCCCTCTACTGGTCTGACGCGGAGATGTACCGGAGGTTCGATGCTTACGAGCGCATTGGAAAAGGGGTATCGAACCCGCAGAAGACCGTTTCCCCGGCGGGGTGCCCGAACGACTGCGGCATCTGCCAGAACCACCGGTCAACGACGTTGCTTGCGAACATCGATCTGACGAACCGGTGTAACCTCAACTGCGACTTCTGCTTTGCGAACGCCCGGGCATGCGGCTACGTCTACGAACCGACCTTCGACCAGATCGTCGGGATGCTGCGTATGTTGCGCGAGGAAAAGCCGGTCCCGGTGCCTGCCGTCCAGTTCTCGGGCGGTGAACCGACGATGCGCGACGATCTCCCCGAACTCATCCGGAAGGCAAAGGAACTCGGGCTGTACCAGGTGCAGATCGCCACGAACGGCATCAGGATAGCGCAGGAACCCGGCTACATTGCAGAACTGAAGGAGGCAGGGCTCTCCACTGTTTACCTGCATTTCGACGGCGTAACCCGCAAGACCAACACAAAACTCGCGAGCGACCGACGGGCCATAGAGAACTGCGAGAAGATCGGTATGGGCGTGGTGCTGGTCCCCACGGTCATCAAGGGCAGGAACGACCACGAGGTGGGCGCCATCATCAGGTATGCCGCAGAGCACATCAAGACCATCAGGGGCGTCAACTTCCAGCCGGTGGCGTTCACCGGGGCCGCAAGCGAGGATGATGTCAGAAAAGAGCGGATCACCATCCCGGAACTTGCGGAGCGGATCGAGGAGCAGACGGACGGCGTGATCAGGAAGGAATACTTCTACCCGGTGCCCTGTGTCGTCCCGATATCCGAGCTCGTCGAGGCGTATACGGGCAAACCCCAGGTCACGTTCACCACGCACCAGCACTGCGGGGCAGCGACCTACGTCTTCGTCACCGATGAGGGGATGGTCCCGGTCAACAAGATGGTGGACGTCGACGCCTTCTTCGAGTCGGTCGAGAAGATGGGGGCGAAACTCGTGAAAGGCGGGTCGCTCAACAAGTACGTGACCCTCGTCGAGGGCGTCAAGGATCTCTACACTTCTACAAGGAAGGCGGAGCAGAAGAATACCGGGGAGTTCCTGAAACTGATCGGTAAGACCCTCGTCCTGCAGAACTTCGAGGCCCTGCGCGAGTTCCACTGGAACGCCCTCTTCATCGGGACGATGCACTTCATGGACAACTACAACTACGACCTCTCCCGGGTGCAGCGGTGCTGCATCCACTACGCGACCCCCGACGGCCGCCTGATCCCGTTCTGCACCTACAACAGCGGCCCCGTATACCGGGAGCAGGTCTGGAAAGCCTTCGCCCAGCCCTCACAGGACGAGTAACGGCCCATCACACCACCGGGGGAGGAGTTCACTGCCCCTTCCCCGGCCGCCCATTTTCATGATTGCGGCGATGCTCTCGACGGACGGCGCGATCGCCGGCGAACCGACCGTCCCTTGCCCCCGGGATCATCAGGGAAACGGCAGTTCATAACCATCCTCTCCCTCCATGACAAGGGCGGCGATGGCAAGGTCCTGTATGGCAAGTCCGGTGGAGTCAAAGATCGTGATGGCGCCGGGAGATGACCTCCCCTTCTTCCCGGTGACGACCTCCCCGAGGGTTCCCGCGATCATCCCGGCGTCGTAGAGGCCGGTGCTGATCGGGACGTTGATCTCGCCCGAGTGGACCGCCTGGCCGGGGTCGTCGACGAAGACCTCCGCCTTCGACAGGAGCAGCGGGTCCAGTTCCTGTTTGCCGGGAGCATCGGCGCCGATCGCGTTGATATGCGTCCCCTCCCGGACCCAGTCCGCCATAACGAGCGGCTTCCTTGACGGCGTCGTCGTGTTCAGCACGTCGCAGTCACAGGCGCGTTCGATGGGGGCACGTATCGCGTTATAATCTGTGTAGCGTGCTGCAAACGCCTCTGCACTCTTCTCCGTCCTGCTCCAGACCCGGATCTCCTCGATCGTGATCGTCGCCGCCGTCGCCTCGACGAGCGCCTCCGCCTGCCGTCCGGCACCCACGACACCGAGAGTGACGGGGCGCCGGGACGCAAGATGCTTCGCCGCTATGGCGCCCGCCGCCCCGGTACGCATCGCCGTGAGTTCGGTGGCGTTGACGATCGCTCTCGGCACGCCCGTCTCCACATCGATGACCTCCGTGAGCGCCATGACGGTAGGCAGGCCTCGTGCGCGGTTGTTCGGGTGGACGTTGACGACCTTCACCCCGGCAATTCCGAGCGCCGGGATGTATGCGGGCATCGTCCGGAAATCCCCGTTCTCAACGAGCGTCACGTAGACCTTCGGCGGCATCTGGACTCCCCCTCTGCCGTGCTCTGCAAAAGCCGCCTCGATCGCCGGGTTCACCCGGGTGTACGGCGGGTATCCGGAATGAACCGGGTAATACTTCATTGCGCGGTCACCTCACGACGGCAGGGCGATCGAACCGGGAGCCCGGGAAGGGCTACCGCCGGCTGTACTCCTGGTGCTGTCCGGAGTTGCATACGTCTCTCTCCGGCCCGCCGGGATATCAACCTGCGGGTGTGAAAGAAGCGGGAGGCGGAGCGGGGGATCCCCTCTCCTCAGCTGGACCTGTCCTGCATGCCCCGTATCGAGAGCCGGATCAGGCCGAGGTTGGCGTCAGGTTTCGCGAGTATGCAGAGGGAGAGGTCCCCGTGGGGTGCGATGATGAGTTTTCCTGCCGGGGTCTCGAGGACCACCTGGGTGAGGTCCCCCATATCCATGTCAGCGGTGATACGGGTGCCGGCGCGGAGCAGGTCTTCGGCGACCGCAGCCACCTGGTCGAAGTCCGCGGAGCCGAGCGACTGGAGGGCAAACCCCTCGTGGAAGACCGAGACGGCAATCACCCCCGGTTGACGCGCGATCCGATCAAGGCGATCCGTATCTCCCGAACCGGTCCGGGCAGCGGGCATTGCCCCGTCTCCGCTGACCAGGCACCCCGTCTCCCGGGAGGTTTCCCGGGCCGCCCCGGTCTCTTCGGCGGTGTAGGCGATGAGTTCGTAATCAAGCGACGGCCGATCAAGCAGATACCGGTAAGCTTCGTCTCCGCTGAGCAGGAGGTTTCTCTCGGTGTCCTCGAACGCGGCCGCGTAGGGGTTCCCGCTCTGGGTCAGGACAAACCCCGTGCCCCCGGGCCCTTCGATACGCACCGCTCCCGTGAAGCGGGGGCTGATGGAAGCAAGGGCCGAAAGGGGCCCCTGCAGCCGTCCAAGCGAGACGCCGTCGGGCAGCATCATCTCACAGGGCAGCGGTTATACGGTCCCTGTTCTTCTTCAGTTCGTATCGGATCCGCCCGACATTGACGTTCGCGTTCGCCACGATGGCGATCAACTCGTCCTCGGAGAGCGGGGAGAGGAGAATTGGCCCGTTCTCGAGCTCGACGAGCATCTGGTGCATCTCGCCCTTCCCGAGTTCGTTGCTCATCGCCTCAGACGTACCCATGCCTGTCGATGCCATGGCGCCGAGGGCTTCGACGTCCACATCGCCGGCAACAACGCTCTCGATCACAAAGCCGTCCCGTCCCGCCACGACCGCGGCGGTGACCCCGTCAAGTTTCAGGAATTCTCCGAGAATCTGTCTTAACATAACTCCAAACACCTCAGGCTCTTCTGACGCACTCAATTCGAAGGGGCATCCGCCCGATAGCGTGCGTTGCGCACGATATACAGGGGTCGTACGCCCTGATGATCATCTCGATGCGGTTTGCCGCACCTTGGGTCAACGCCCCGTTCTCCACTACCCGGCGTGCCATGTCTTCCACGCCCCGGTCGATCGCGTAGTTGTTCTGGCAGGTCGCGACGATCAGGTTGCACCGCTCGATGGTGCCGGCCTCGTCCACGGTATAGTCGTGGATCAGGGTTCCCCGGGGGGCCTCGATGATCCCGACGCCTCGCCGGTTCACGACCTTTCCTGCCGGGGTCCTGATGTCGGAGCCGGTGATCCCGGGATCCGAGAGCAGGTCTCTCGCCCGCTCGCAGGAGGCGATGAACTCGATGTAGCGGGCCAGGTGGTAGGCAAGTGCAGCCTGGGTAACGGTGCCGAACCGCTCGCGGTACTCCGCGAGGGCGGCGTCGGCATGCTCGGTCCCCATCCTCTCCACGATGTTGAGCCGGGCAAGCGGCCCGACGCGGTAGTAGTCCCCGCCCCTGAACCGGGCGAACTTCAGGTAGGACCAGTCCTCCGAGTACTCCTCGATGAAGTTCGCGTAGTCCGGGCCCGTGAACGAACCGACCCGGCCCCCATCAGGGCCAAGCATCGCAACGGGCCCGTCGCAGGTCGAGTGGAGCCCGTGGTTGGTCATACCGAGGAACCCGGTCCTGACGGCGCCGATCTCCGTATCGACACCGTCGAGGAGGGTGCGTGCGATATCCCATCCCTCACGGGCGATGACGAGTGCCTCGTCTGCCATAACGGCTAATTCGGCTCTCTTCCCCTCCGTGAGCGGCGCCGACATACCGCCGGGGAGAGCGTTTGCCGGGTGGATAGGTTTGCCGCCGACCGCTTCCGTCAGGCGCTGGCCGAACTTCCTGACCGTTATGGCCTTCTTCGCGAGTTCCGGCGAGTGACGGGCAAGCCCGATGACGTTCCTCTCCTCCGGCGGCGCGTCGTGGCCCAGGATGAAGTCGGGGGCCGCGAGCATGAAGAAGTGAAGGGCGTGGGAATGGACGAACTGACCGACGCTGAGGAGCTCCCGGAGGTTCTTCCCGGTCGCGGGCGGTTCGACACCGAAGATCTGGTCGGTCGCCTTCGCTGCGGCGAGGTGGTGTGCCGAAGGACATATGCCGCAGATCCGGGGGGTGATCCGGGGTGCCTCCTCGACCGCCGCCCCGACGAGGAACTTCTCAAACCCCCGGAGTTCAACGACCTGGAAATGGGCCGAGTCGACCTCTCCCCGGTCATTGAGATAGATCCTGACGCCGGCGTGACCCTCGATCCTCGTCACCGGGCTGATCGTGATCTCCTTCATCGGCTCCTCTCCTTCACGAGGTCGCGAATCTTTGACGTCTCCTTGTCTTCCATGATCAGGCTCCCGATGGTGAAGGCATACATCGTGTGGGCGACGTCGTAGAGTTCCTTCTCCACCTCTTTCTGCGGTTTATCGGTGAGATCCGAGATCCTCCGGACCATCATGCCGTAGATGTCCCGGCAGGGCTCGCGGAGGATATCAAGCGACGGGCCGTTGCACCCGTGGCATGGTATGTTGTTCTTCGGGCACGCCGCCCCACACCTGCCGAAGGTGACGCTCCCGAGGCAGAGGTAGCCCTGCCCGAGCAGACAGTGCTCGCGGTCGGGAACACCCTCGTGCCGCCGCGAGAGCGTCCAGTTCCCGACCGGCCCCATGGTCCTGTCGCACTCCGAACAGACGGATTTCCGTGAGAGTTCGAGGGTATTCCCGGAGACCATCGCCGGGATGATCTTCTTCAGGAACGCCTCCTTCGGCGGGCAGCCCGTGACATAGTAATCGACCTTCACGAGGTCGCCCACCGCGAACGCCCGGTAGAGGAACGGCGGCACGTCCGTCGGGATCACGCCGTCCGGCTTTGCCGTCTCCACCTCCCGGTAGACGCAGGAGAAGAGGTCCTGGTTCGAGTTCAGCATCGAGAGGCCCGATATCCCCCCGTAGCAGGCGCAGGTCCCGAGCGCGACAAGCGTCTTTGCCCGCTTCCGGATCTTCTCGAGGCGCTCCCGGTTCTCCTCGTTCCGGACGGCCCCCGTCACGAACGCTATGTCGATACCCTCAGGAGGCTCTTTCACATCCATGATCACCGGGGAGTAGACGATCTCCGCCTTCGCGACGACGTCGAGGAGCATCTCGTGGAGGTCGAGGACCGCAATCGTGCATCCCGAGCATCCTGCCAGTTCTTCAATGGCGATCTTCATCGTTTCAGCCTCATTTCAGGACCAGTTTCTTCAGGCAGGCGTTCGGGCCGGTGTGGACGATCTCCAGTTTGGCTTTCCGGCCGGTGATCTCCTCGACCGCCCCCACGACGTAGCCGAAGAGGGTCTGGCAGAGCGGGCCGCCCTGGTCGAGGCCGTTGCGCCGGAGCGTCTGGCGGACGATGCAGTCGTGAAAGACAAGGTAGATGAAGGTCTCGCCGTTCTCTTCGATGATGAACGTCTCCTTATCCTCGGGTTTCCAGACCTCGAATGAGTACTGGCCCCGGAGCAGGTCGGAGAGTTCATGAAGCGCTCCCTCGACGTCTTCGCGCTTCTGGAAGTACTTGGCGACCTCATGGCCGAACTTCTTCCCTGCCCGGTAGGTGACCGCGTTTGCCCCTCTGCCGGCGATCTCTTCAAGCGACCTGATGACCAGGCCGTTGAGCTTCATCACACCGTGGAGCGTCTGCTCCATCTCTTTTGGCCGCGGTGTGCAGTCAAGAGGAATATCCTCCGGCCGGTAGACGAGATCGGAGTGGAAGGCCTCGTGCAGTTCGTCGATGTAGCCCGCGCTCATCAGATCACCTTCCGAAGCATCTCGCAGACCTTGATGTCGACGTAATGCCTCCGGGCAGGGTAGATGCCGCGGTGCTCGAGTGCCTGGGCCGGGCAGATCTCGTGGCAGGACAGGCACCCCATGCAGTTATTCGGCCTGACCGGAACACTCACGTTGTCCTGGAGTTCGTATACGTGCATCGGGCAATCTTTGACGCAGAGACCGCATCCGACACACGCATCCTTGTCCACAAATATATCCATTATGAGCCTCTGTTTGTGGTTACCACCTCCTGCTATTAAAATATGATTGTATATAATCAGTTCGTTACATAAACTTCCCTTTGCGGCTAAAATCGTGGATTTTATGTATTTTCCACGAATCCCCCGGGGCCCGGGCGGCGGGAAACTCCCGGCTGCCAACTCCATCACGCCCGGGCATGGCTTTCTCTGGGGGAGCGGGGGGCGCGGTCCCCCTCCAGCCCCCATTCTCCCGGCGCGATAGCCGCCATGGTCCACTATCCGGGCATTGCCCGGAGAGCAGGCCGTTTTCATCCGTGCAGCGTGAGGCGTAGCAGGCTATTTCACGTGCACCATAATTTCTCGCGAGCGACGGCGATCCGCCCCTCGCGCCATCAAAATAGGGTGAAACGGTCCAGTATTAGACCGCTCCATCTGATATCCCCGCTCCTCTTCGCGAGAGCTAACCTGTAGCGAGCGGTAATCCGGCCGCTCGCGTTGAGCGCGGAGGAGCGATGCGCGATCTTTCGCGTTCAGACGGCTCCTGCATCACGCCTTTGACCGGAAGAGGGCGCGGGCAAGCCGGTCGACGAACCCTTCCCGCTGTGCCGGCGCCTCCTCCTCGACGTACTCGATACCGGCTACATCGGCGGAGATGCGCTTAAAGGCCCGGGACGCGTCGGAGTCCGGATACTTCACCACGATCGGCGACCTGCCGGCCGACGCACGCCGGACGTTGGGGTCTTCGGGTACGACCCCGAGCACCCGGACTCCGAGGAGTTTCTCCATCTGTGCGCGGTTGAACTCGTCCCCGCTGCCGGCAACCCTGTTGATGATCGCGCCTTCGACATGCCCGCCGACCGTCTCGGTCAGGATCTTCGTCTTTAAGGAGTCGACGATCGAGGAGATCTCGGGGTTCACGACGAGGATCACCCCGTCGGCGATCGTCAGCGGGATGACGCCGTCCCGGCTTATCCCTGCAGGAGCATCCAGGATCAGGATATCGAACTCGCTCACGAGGTCGGCCATGACGTCTTTTAGCCGGTCCGGTTTCGACTGCTGGAACCCCTGCAGGGAGAGTCCACACGGCACCACCTTCACGCCGAACGGCCCGTCATATATGGCTTCGCGGACGCGGGCTTTGCCTGCCAGCACCTCGTGCAGGGTCACCGGCAGGTTCTCAAGCCCGAGTATGAGTCCGAGATTCGCCATCCCGACATCGGCATCGAGGATGCATGTCTTCTTCCCGTACCGGGCCAGCATCGGCCCCAGGTTTGCTGTAACCGTCGTTTTGCCGGTACCACCTTTGCCGGATGCAATCGTGTATACTTTCACCATGGAATCACTCGTTATCGTATCTCCCGGGCACGCCGGCCTTACACCCAGCGCTGCAGGGCATCCCGGGTATCCTGTTTAAGTGCGTTCATCAGTTCAGCAGAGAGGTGCTCCGAAGGGCGGACGATGCCGACGACCGTCTCCCCGCGGTAGGGAATACCAAGGAGTTCTGCTCCGGTCTCATCCTGCAGTCTTCCCTGGGCGTAGAGGTGACTGTACCGGGCTGCCTCGTCTTCGCTGCCGGGCCTCGTCGAGCCGATCAGGAGGCCGTCCGCGGTTGCCAGCGTGAAGGATGCAAGGCTGTACTTCCTGCCGATTGCGCCCAGGTACTCTTCCAGGCTCCGCACCCCCCGGGGGTCGATATCGCCGGGCGGTCCTGCGGGCTCGACGGCGGCCGGCCGTGCATTGCTCGCCGGTCCCTCCTGAGTTCCGGTAGCGCCTTCTGGTCTCTGTCCGGCGAGGGCCCGGGAGATCCTCGAAAGAAAGTACAGAACGCCGGCAAAGCCGGCTATCGTCGCCACCGTTATGATGACGAGGAAGATCTGTATGGTGTCTGTCGAATCCATTCTGTTATCAGCTCCTGCCTGTTTAAGTATCTCCGTCCTGGATGAGGTGGTCGAGATGAATCTTTCTGAGCATGTCCTTGCAGTTTACCCTGAAACTGCTGACGAGTTGCTCAATGTCCATCTCCTCCATGTTCCGGATGAGCATCTCGATATCGTCACTCCCGGATGGAGGTGTTGCAGCCGCCTCCTGCACGGGTTTTGCGCCCGGCATAGGGATCTTTTGCCCCTCTCCTGCCGGTTCCGGGCGGCGCTTCGGCGCCGGTGCCGCAGTGGAGCCTATCGGTCCGGCGGGCGGTTTCGCCCCTCCCAGAGCGGCCTTCGCCGGTGAAGGCCTTTTCTCTTTACCGGTATCGGCGCTGGCGGTCGTAAACGGCCTGTTGAACTCCCGGGCGAGTTGTAGCTGCTCAGGCGTCAGGAGGTTCAGTTCTGCCGCCGCTTCGCTCTCTTCGCCCTTCAATACCGCGTCCAGTGCGTGTTGCCCTTTCATGCCCCCATATTCGGCAAGCACCACCAGACCTTCATTCAGCACCAGAACGGCGCTCTCTCCGCCAAGGACGATTGTACAGATCCCGGTAAACCGTGCGGACGCCATCTCCTCTATCAGGGCACGGGATGTTGTGGACTTGAGAAGGCGATGGAATCGGCCTCGTGGCAGCTGCATACGGACATCTTCAATACTGTTGTATGAGATAAATCTTGCTATTTATACCTTTGGAAACGAGCCTGATGTTCTCGCGCTCGTACACTTCATCGCCGCACCTGTGAGTTACCCCGCCCTGAAGAGGGGCTCCTGGATCCGCTCTCTTCATCCCCACAGGTGAAAGCGCCGTCAGATTCGCCGGCCCACTCCTGCAGGACCCTGAGGACCTCTTTTTCGGCAACCCGGACTCCTCCTTCGACCGCCGGGTCTATATCCTGACTGAACGCCCGGATATCGCCCACCTCGATCCCGATGGTCACAACCTCCGTGACGTACCCGAGCTCGTGGGCCATCGTCACCGCGTCGCCGATTCCGACATCATGGAGTGCGCATGCGGGAAGGTCCGGAGAGGGCGGCGTCTCAAAGACGACGACATCGCCGATATGGCTGCCGATGCCCGTCATCGCATCGACGATCACGACCTTCTCGTACCCTTCCATCAGGGGAATGAGGCCAAAACCCCCGGTACCGCCGTCGATTGCGTCGACACCCGGGTACCTCCCCTCGAAGCGCTGCATCACCAGGATTCCCGCCCCGTCGTTTCCCATGAGAGGGTTTCCGCACCCGATGATGCCGATCCGGTTCTTCTGCATCATCTCCATCCCCATTGATTATATCCGGCGAGGTACAAAAGGGTACTGAAAACCCCGGGAGTGAACCGCGAGTCCCGTGAGCGGGATGTGAAGCCTATGATCCATATCGTACCAAAACCGACTGATACGCCGGACGATAACTCGACCGGCGCTGTTATACGGGAGCTGGAGAGAGCCGATGCCCGGTGCAGGGTCCTCGATCTCGGCGTAATCGACCCTCTCAACTCCGGGCTTGAGAACGAACTCGTATGGGTCTGCGGGATCCGGCAGGACGGGCATCAGTTCGAGACCCTGAGCGTACTCTCGCTCCATAACCAGGTGATCAACACACCTGAGAGCATCGTCACCTGTGCATCGAAAGTGATGACGTCCGCGCTCCTCCTCAGGAACGGTATCCGGACACCGGAGACGGCATACATGCGCTCAGAGACGCAGGCGCGGGAGTTCCTCCTGCGGCACGGGAAGGTCGTCTATAAGCCGCTTTATGGGTTTGACGGCAACGGCATCCGGCTGGTGGAGAAGCCGGACGACCTCGGCCCGGGGCCCTGGTACCTGCAGGAGTACGTGCCAAACGACCGGGACTTCCGCGTCTTCGTCCTCGGCGGGGAGGCCGTCGGCGCCATAACCCGGGTATCCGAGGGCCTGATGCACAACATCCACCAGGGCGGGATCGGCACGGCGGTCCCGATCGATGAGGAGATGCGGGCCATAGCCGAGGCTTCGGCATCGGCGGTCGGGATCGACTACTGCGGCGTCGATCTCCTCCGTGACAGGGAGGGCTACACGGTTCTTGAGGTGAACGGGACGCCGAACTGGCACTGCATGGCGGCACCGATCCCGAAACTGCTGGCCGCGTACCTCATCGAGCGCAGGCGCGAGATGCGGGCCTGAGGAGAGGAGCGCCGGGGCCTCCTGCCCCGGCAGGATACCCTGTCCGCGGACGATGCGCGGATAGGGGAGTCTTCACTGGAGATATTCGATCTCTTTTAAGGTCTTCTCGGCAAGTTCCTTCATCCGGGCGGAGATCCTCCCCGACGATGAGAACTCCACATCCTTCATGGCGTTCGCAAGTTCCGTTCCGAGCACGAATATTGCATATTTATGTTCCATTTTGCTCTTGTGCACCTGAGAAGGATCTATCTTCAGTGCATAATACTGCGAAAACTTCAATTCCGGGTTCGTCAACTCAAAATAATCTTTAATCTCCGTAAGAATCCCATGTAAGGCTATTAACTCTTCCTTGTGCATATTCTCTCCCGGAGATAAAAATAGTGAATATAAACATATATAAATTTGCACCCCGGATGATCTTCACCCTATCTTTATAAGCCTGATGGAGAGGGGGCGCTTTATAATACCTTTAAAGTCGCGGGCAGCCACAAACTCGAGGTCTCTTCCCCCAATCTGGTCGAGGAGTTTCTGGTCGATGACGCGATCGACGACGAGCCCCTCAACATCGCCGTCGAGTGTCTGGAGCGCCCCCTCGACGTCGGCGGCGTTCGACTCCATGAGGACGGTATAGTCAGGGGAAAGGAACCGTGCGATCCTCCTGTCCCGGACGTCGGCCATGTGCTCGCCGAGGGTCGACGGGGGTTTCCGGCTCCCCTCCTTCCCGTCTCTCTGCTGCACCCCCGGCCGCTCGCCGCCGCCGGCCTCCCCCGCACCGGCGGAAGGTCGCGCTTCGGTGGGGCCAGGAGGTGCAGGCACCCGCTCCGCCGCCCCTTCGTCGGCGATGTGGTCGGTGACCACCTCCACGGGCACTTTGTTCCGGAGCGCCTTGACGATCTCCTTGCGGCTCATCTCCTCGACGCTCTTCCCCCGCGGGCTGTATGCCACGAAATCGATCTCGGCGACCTGGAGGAGCTCACGGAGGATCAGTTCCCCGCCCCGGTCCCCGTCGAGCAGGGTTGTTGCGGTCTTCTGCGAGCAGAGGTCGATGATGACGCGCGGGACGTTGGTCCCCTCGACCGCAACCGCGTTCTTGATGCCGTAGCGCAGGAGGTTGATGACGTCGGCCCGCCCTTCGACGAGGATGATGGCATCGGAGGCCATGACGTTCGGGCCCGCGTGCACCCTCTCCTCGCCGAGGTACTCGAGTTTCTCGATCCTGATGACTTCCCTGACCTCGTCGAGCAGGTCGTCGCTGTTGATGGTGCCTTCGTCGAAGTCCTCGAGAAGGAGTTCTTTTGCGCGCTCGACGATCCTGCGCCGCTTGGTCACCCGGATATCCTCGATGCGGTCGACCTTCACGCGGGCTGTGCATGGCCCGACCCGGTCGATCGTCTCAAGCGACGAGGCAAGGAGCGCCGTCTCTGCCCGGTCGAGCGACGACGAGATGAGGATCTCGCCTTTCGTCTCGCCTCTCTTCGTGGTTATCTGGACATCGATCCTGCCGACGCGGCCGGTCCTCTGCAAATCGCGTAAATCAAGGTCTTCGCCGAGCAGACCCTCGGTCTGGCCGAATATAGCGCCCACCACGTCGGGCTTATCGACCACCCCCTCGGTCTGCAGAGTAAGATGGATGAGGTACTTTGTAGTTTCTGGTGAATACATGGAGTCCTGCCTCCTTCTGTGTAAGTCTGATCGCCGTATGCCATGCGGGTCGTCATGTGCGCGGGCATAGGGGTCAATTATATATCGAAGGTGCAATTACTTAAATCAGATGGGGGCTTGAACGTAAGGTTTTTTTAAAATGGGAAACCCAAAATAGGGCTCTATATGGGCCTCATTTTAATTTACCGCTGATTATATATAGACTATTATAATAGACGCTCTACCCCGGCGATACACCCGTCGCACCCGGTCATGCACCGGCGGCGTTGAGGCACGCGACAACACCGGATCTCGATTGCCCAGAGACCGCCACGGTCTTTGAGGAGGACGTGTGCCCGGCGACGATGGCAACGTCGGCGCGGGGTACGCCGAGCGTCCCGGCGACGAGGTCGATGATGGCACGGTTCGCCTTTCCGCCGACGGCAGGAGCCGTGACCTGGCAGCGGATACTCTTGCGCCACGCATTGTAGCCCGCCGGAAACAGGGACCGCTTTGCGCCTGCCGTGACATCGAGCGTTATGACCACGCCACGTGCGGTTTCGACGACGGCATCGGCATACTGTTCCATAAAAGAGCCTCGTGATATCAGTGATAGTGTCGCCCGGCACTAACGATCACTGATCACAGGCGGCTTGTGCCGGTCCTCACCTGATCGTACCCTATATGCCGGGCGTGCCTGTCGCGCACCTGGGTTGTCCCGCGGATCATATCGGGCTTTTGCCGGTGATCACCCGGGGACCTATAAGATGCGCTTTATCGGCTCTATATTATTTTACGTATGAGGATAAATATCCTCGCCCGGGGTACCATGCCGGGTGCGCCTCCCGAAGCTCCCCGCAGGCGTAGACACGCCTGCCCCGGACGACAACCTCTTCCGGGAAGACGGCTTCGAGTCCCTCGAACGGCGACCAGCCGCACTTTGCGTGGAGGTGTCCGGCGTCGATGCGGGTGACCGCATCCGGGTAGAGGGCATAGTCCGCCCGGTCGCCGGGGAGGAACCCGGCGCGGGGTATGCCGAGGATGGCGGCGGGCCGCCACGATGTCTTCTCGATCACCGAGGCGAGGGTTATCTCGCCCCTCCGCACCGCCGCCACGAGAAGCGGCACCATCGTCTCGACGCCGGGGATGCCGGAAGGGGCGTCCTCGAACGGCAGTCCCTTCTCGCTGAGCGTATGCGGGGCGTGATCCGAGGCGACGACGTCGATCCTGTCCCACCGGGACCAGAGGGCGCGCCGGGTCTCTTCATCCCTGAGCGGGGGGTTCACCCGGGCCCGGGTGTCACCCTCCTGGAACATCCCGCGTGAGAGGAAGAGGTGGTGCGGCGTCACCTCCACCGTGCCCCGTGCGGCCTCGACCGAGGCGGCGGTGCTCGCGTGGCAGAAGTGGAGCCGCATGCCTCCGGGGGCGAGGGCACAGACCGTCCTGAAGGCGCGCGCCTCCCCGGCGCCGGAGCGCGCGCGGTCGTGATCCGCGAGCGTCGCCGGCGCCGGACCTGCGACCTCCTCGGCGTGGACCGTGGCGAGCCCTCCAAGGGCGTGAATACGGGTAAACAGTCCCCTGAGCGTCTCAGGGCCGAGCCCGTCGCCGTAACTCGACGGGGCGGCGAAGGTCTCGCCGAACGCCATCGCGCCGGCGTCGTGCATCCCCTGGAGGTCTGCGCCCGGAGTGACGCCCGCGTTGACGGCAAACCCGCAGACGGCCTGCTCCTTTGCCTCACGGACACGTGCGCGGAGGAGGTCGGGGTGGTGATGGGACGGTGTTGGGCTGGTCGACCACCACCGTCACCCCGCCGGCGACCGCGCTCAGTGTGCCTGTCCGCCAGTCCTCTTTCCCTGCCTGCACCCCTCCCCGCATGTGGACGTGCATATCGACCGCTCCCGGGAGGCAGGTCAGCCTGCTGCAGTCGATCGTCTCCTCGGCACGCACCGCTCTCCCGACGTGCCGCACCAATCCGCCGGCGACGACGATGTCGGCGCAACGCCCCGTCGGGAGCGTTACGTTCCGGAGCACCAGGTCGGCGGTCATCGGCAGCGTGCCTCGAGGTCGCCCCGGGTCGCGTAGTGCACCTCGACCATGTAGGCGGGGTGGCAACGTGTCTTTGATTCGCGCAGCCCCGGCACGCCCATGTCGCACTCCCGGTTGATGTAGCGGTAGCGCTCCCGGAGTCCTGCCGCCGTCTCGGCCATGATCACCTTGTAGATGTCCCGGTAGGTCTCGGGGAGCGCCTTCTCGAAATGGACGACCGCCATATCCGCGTTGACCTCGCCGACAACCGATATTGCCCCGATGGTCCCGCCGATCCTGATGATCCATCCCTCAAGCCCGATCTTGAAGAAGTTGTTGACGGCAAAGAGGATGGCCTCTTTTTCGTAGGCAAGGATAGGCACGGAGTCGCAGTCCCGCCACTCGCACCAGACGACCAGGAACTCCCAGACCTCGTCGATGTTCTCTTTTGTGATGGCTTCGACCGAATACGCATGCTCCCTCCTGAAGTGGTTGATCTGGCGCCGGATGGTGGCGTAGCCCTTCCCGGCAAGGTCGGCGAGGTCTCCGGTCTGGTAGATGTAATCGAAGAAGTCGCGGTCCGGGTGCAGGGGCAGGTCCGGGTAGAGCTCCCGGATCCAGGCTTCATTCGCCGGGTCCAGGATCAGCAGGGGAGACCTGCCGCCTTCCCTCACCGCGAGATCGATGACGTCTCCGACCAGGGCCGGGTTTTTAGGGCCGATCGGGGGGCGAAACGACGTTACACCGTTGATGGTGCTTGCAAGGACGATTGCGCCGTCCGCTTCGGCAAAGCGGTAGTCTGCATAATGGTTCCAGCAGACCATGTTTGCGAACGTGTTATCGCTATGCACCTGTGGATACTGCCGGTAATGCCCTGAAAAGAGGTCACGGTCGTCCAGGCTCACGGGTTTGAAATCAGCAAATCGAAGCATACTCACCTCTCTTCCGGGTACCACCGCATGGGTGTGTGCCCTTCCAACCTCCGGAACCCGAGCGCGGTATAGAATGGTTCGGTTCCGGGTTCGGCGACAAGGGCGACCCACGTGACACCTGCAGATCTACAGTGACCCAGCAGCGCTGATAAGATCATCGTTCCGATGCCCCTTCCCCGGTACCCGGGGAGGACGATCAGGTCCTGGATGTAGGCGTCCGAGACCCCGTCCGAGATCACCCTGCCCATGCCGACCGCTCTCTCAGCCGCCGGGTCGACGGCGACGGCAAAGGCGAAACTCCCCGCGATGAGGGCGCGCAGTCCCGCAGGGTTCCATTCCTCGTTCCACCAGCCGCCCGCCCGGTAGAGGTCGGCGATCATGTCCACGTCCCAGACATCCACCAGGCGCACCTCAATCGCTGCCCGCTCCGTCATCGTATACCACATCTCTCCTTAAGGCCGCTCACGCCGCCAGCACGTACCTGGAAGGGATTTGCGGGGAAGCAGAAAAGAGGTACGGTCCTCCATCAGCAGACGCGCGGGACCGGGTCGCCGACGGGCGGTTCTATGAACCGTTCTCCGCCGATGGCGGTCCGCATGGTCACGTGGGACCCGCTAACGACCTCGCCGACGATCGCCGCGTCCCGCCCGTAGGGATGCGACCTGAGCGCCGCGAGGACGGCCTCTGCGTCGCCGGGCGCGACCCCCATGACGACCTTTCCCTCGTTTGCCACCTCAAGGGGGTCGATGCCGAGCATGCCGGCGGCGGAGAGGACATTTCTCCGGAAGGGAAGGGCCTCCTCCTCGATGACGACGCCCACACCGCTCTTTCTCGCCATCTCGTTGATGGCGTTTGCAAACCCGCCCCGGGTCGGGTCTTTCATGGCGTGGATCTCCCCAGCCGCGAGCGCCCGCTCGACGAGTGTCCAGAGAGGGGCGACGTCGGAGTGGATCTGGCCGCCAAAGTCGAACCCCTCGCGGTGGGCCATGATGGCGATGCCGTGGTCGCCGATGGTGCCGCTGACGATGATCGCATCGCCCGGTGAGAGGCCGTTATCCCGCACCACGCGGTCGGCGATGCCGATGCCGGCGGTGTTGATGATGATGGTGTCAAGCGCGCCCCGTTCGAGCACCTTGGTATCTCCCGTGACAAGGTTTGCCCCGCATTCGTCGAGGGCGGCATCCATCGAGGCGACGATCCGCTCGAGGTCCGCGACCTCAAACCCTTCGGGGATGACCATGCCGCAGGAGAGCGCGACCGGCCTTCCTCCCATCATCGCGAGATCGTTGATCGTCCCGCAGACGGCAATGCGCCCGATATCTCCGCCGGGGAAGAAGATCGGCGATACGACGTGGTTGTCGGTCGTGAAGACGATGTTCTGGCCGTTTATGGGGATGACCGCCCCGTCGTCGAGCGATTCGAGCCCTATTCCGCCGGCATTGTTATGCCTGAGGTTGGTGATGACCCGCAGGAGCTCACCCATCACCTCGCCGCCGGCGCCGTGCATGAGGTTGACTTTCATTCTCCGTCCACTTCTATCTCGATGTTGGTAACGACGATCTCCATACCGGTAACGACCTCCGGGAGTTTTCCGCACCGGGGGCAGACGAACCGCTCGCTCCCTTCGTAGCCGCAGGAGCAGCGGGTGCGCACCTCGACGTCCCGGCACGAGAACCGGGCGCCGGAGAAGAGCGGGTCGTCCTCGATGATGACGTTGAAGAGGAACTCCACCTGTTCGGGGTTCACCATCGCCATCCTGCCGACATCCACACAGACGCATTTGACCTCTTTTGCGCAGTTCTCGATCGCTGCCCGGCGGGCGGTCGTGTAGATGTCGTAGGCGATGCTGTACTCGTGCATTACTCCTCCATCATCGCGGCGTAGACCTGCCTGAAGACCTCTCGGGTCTCGAGCCCCTCCTCTCGGCTAAGGCGCTGGATGGCAAACCCGACGTGGACGAGCACGAACTCGCCGACGCTCACGTCCACGAGGTCGAGCCTGACCTCCTGCTGCAGGTCGCCGAAATCGACGACGCCGATGTTGCCTTCTTTTATCTCCAGCACCTCAGCGGGCATTGCAATACACATGGCCTCTCTTCCTCTCCTGTTAGTTTGTCCGGGCGTCAAAAAAGGTTGACCTTGCTGCATAAAAAAACCCGGAGACGAGCCGTTTCGGCCGGCGTCCACTCCCCGGGTCCGCGTATCCTGGTACTAATATTCGGTATGGAAGCGTAAAAAAGGTATGTCCGCTCCGGTTCCGGTGCCTTCGGGGCCGGAAGGCGGGGATGCCGGGGGTCGGCCCGGGCCGACCGGAGCGCGCGGTGCCCCGCCCTCCCTTATCCTCCCTTCTCAAACACCGCTTCAACCTCTGCGCGGGGGAGATCCCTCCCCCTGACCCGCATCTGCCAGCGGTGCGTCCGGACCAGGGCGGGGGCAAGCGGCGCAAAGAGGTCTCTCACCTCGTCTTCGGTGAAGTAGTGGGTGATGATGCCGTCGCCCCTCTGGAAGGTCTGGTGCTCCGTCTCCACCCCCTTCCCGGCACGCATATCCTCGACGGAGAAACCCCGGAAGAAGGCCGCTCCGCCGGGCACAAGAACCCGGCGGACCTCGGCCGCCACGGCTCTCCGGCCCGGCCCGGGCAGGTGGCCGGCGATGTGGACCAGGAAGACCGCGTCGAACGTTTCCCCGCGAAACGGGAGGCGCCGGGCATCGGCAACGGCAAAGCAGGCCGCCGCCGTCTCCGGGCGCCGCCGGGCGAGGGCGACGGCATGGGGGGAGATGTCGATTGCGGCCGCGAGGGAGGAGCGCCGGACGAGCGCGGAGAGGGTCTTGCCGTTCCCGCAACCGAGTTCCAGGACGGCGGCGCCGGCGGGGAGGTCCGGGAGCGCCGCCGGGGCTCCGCCCCAGAGGTTCCCCCGCCTCTGGTAGTCCTCGTCCCAGGCGGTTGCGCGATCGGTCACGCTGCAAATGTCGGCGCCGCCGGGGGATAATGATTCGTTCCGTCTGCCCCGGGAAGGTTTTTGCCCCGGGAGGCGAGAACTATGATCGTTATGGACCTCCAGAACGCCGTTGTGACGATACTGGCCCTCGTCGTCTTCACGAGTATCCTGTCCAGCCCGTCCCTGGCAGCGCCGGACACCGCCGGAGCGGGCATCACCGATCCCGGACCCCCGCAGCCTGCCGCCGCCCGGAACATCTCCTGCCTCCTCGCCGGGGTTGAGGAGCGGCTCCAGAGCGGCCATCTCCTGGACCCCACCCCCGGTCAGGTGCCGGAGACGGCAGACGAACCGGGCGTCCCGGTCGGGAACGGGACGCCCCTGCCCGTTGAGGAGATCCCGGAGCCCGTCCCGGACTACGACGACGATGAACTGGCCATGCTGGTCGAAGAGAACAGTATATCGCTCATGCTGCTCTCCGTGCAGAACGCCTACGCCCTCTACGCCTGGGACGAGTTGCCGGCAAAGGAGAGTGCTGCAGCGCTCCGGGCGCTCGCTGCCCGCCTCCTCAAGGACTCGGCGGCCCTGCAGGTCTCGGACGATCGAAAAGCCCTGCAGACCTCGTTCACCCGTGCCCTCGAGTCGTACGAGGCCGCCGGCGCGGCGCTCCAGGGAAACACCCTCCTCAACAGGACGACGGTGGATGCGGCCCTCGAAGCGAACCGGCAGGGGTCGGACCATCTCCGCGAAGCGTCTGGATACCTGCAGCGCCCGGTGCTGAAGGCGCCGGCGGAGATCGCGGCGACCAGCCTCTCCCTGCCCCGCCCGCGCGACGCGTCCGGGTCCGGGGAAGAACTGGTGCTCCTGCAGCGGTACGTCTATGAAGACCGGAGCCGCGCAAACGACATCTCCCTGATGCTTGAGTCGGCGAGCGGCATTGGCGTGTACTACCTCTTCAATGAACGCGGCGAGGCGGTTCTCGCGGAGCCCGGGAGGATGTTCCTGCTCGTCAAGGTGAAGGTTACCAACCTGGGCCATAAAGGGGAGAGCAGGACGTATAAGATACGGACCCCGGACCCCCGGGATTTCACGCTCCAGTATCGCGGGACGACCTACGCGCCGATAAAACTGGCGTCCGGGACGTCGCTTGGCGAGCCATACGCTGCGGCGACGCTGGACCGGTACGGAATGAAGGCGGGGTACATCGTCTTTGACGTTCCGGAGGCGCTCCCTCTCGACGAGTGCTTCGTCCAGGTGAACCTCGGCGGGGCAACGTCGCCCGTCTGGGCGCTCGGGAAGACGTTATGACCGGCTCTGCCCGCCGGCATGCTGCTTCCCGGCGGACCGGGAGCGGTGCCGGTCTGCCGTATCCCCATCGCAACGAATATCCGTTCTGGGCGCAATACGCTAACCTGTGGCACTGAGGGGCTCTCATACAAAGATACTGCTTGCCGCCGGTTTTATCGGGGTGATCCTCTCGGCGGTCCTCCTCGTTCCCGGGGCATGCGCGACGGTCGTCCCCTCTCCGCCGGCGGAGGAGGCCGATCTTCCCGGGAACGCATCCTCTTCCGGCCCTGCTCCGGAGGACGAAACTGTTCTTCTCCCCGAACCGGTGAGCGACGACGAGAAGCTGGAGTCGTTGATTGCCGGGGCCGGTATACCGCTCCTCGGGGCCTCCGTGGAGCAGATCTGCTCCCTCTATACCCGCGACGACGCAGCGCTCCGGAGCCGGGCAGCCGATATCTCTTCCCTTACGGACGGCTACCGTGCCGAGGCTGCCGCCCTCGAGGTCTCTTTCGGTATGGAGCCCGCATACGCGCACTTCATCGCTGCGCTCGACGAGTTCGCCGCGGCCGGAACCCTGGTCGGCGGGAACATCCCCCTGAACCGGAGCGTGACGGAGGACGTGCTGGGCCGCCTCGCTCTCGGGACCGAATACCTCTCCAGCGCCCTCAATGACTGCAATCGCCCTCTTGCCGCGGACTCTGACGCTCTCCCGCTGCTCATGAGTCCCGGTGAGGAGCCCGCTCCCCTGTTCCCCGACGCCCTGCAGGTCGGCGAACGGTTCTGCTACGAAGATGCCCGCGGGGAGAACTCCGCCTCGCTGGTCGCCGGCCCGGTGACCTGGTCGCGCGCGTTCCAGACCACCGGCACGAAACCGGCGCAGCGTGATGCAGCGCCCGGGAAGTTCTTTCTCCTGGTCGCCGTTAAGGTGACGCACCTCGGCCATAAGGGGGACGGCGTGAACACCCGTATCCAGACCCCTGCGGAGAGCGCTTTCGTCCTCCACTACGACGCTGAGACCTACCGTCCGCTTACATCACCCGGCCCGACCAACAAGGGGGGGTCGTACTCCAGGGCTGCTCTCGGCCGGGGTGAGTCACTGGCCGGGTACCTCTTCTTCGAGGTGCCGGAGGACCTTGACCCGTCCCGCGCCTATCTCAAGGTCAGCGTTGGCAAAGAGAGCCCGGTCTGGCTCCTCGGCTGAGCGCCCTCACGGTGAACCCCGGGGCGCCGCCCTGCCGCCGGGTTCTCCCGCACCGGCCCTACAGGTCTTTTTGCCGCACGAACCGGAGCGACGCTGAGTTCATGCAGTAGCGCTCATAGGTCGGCGGCGGCCCGTCGTCAAAGACGTGGCCCAGGTGGGCGTCGCACCGCCTGCAGAGCACCTCGGTCCGGGTCATGAAGAACCGGGTGTCAACCTCTGTTCTTATGTTCAGGTCCGATACCGGTTTGTAGAAACTCGGCCAACCCGTGCCCGACTCGAACTTCGCCTTCGAGGAGAAGAGGTGGTTGCCGCAGCAGACGCAGACATACAGGCCGTCCTCCCTGCAATCCGCGTATCTTCCCGTGAAGGCCGGCTCCGTGCCCCCCTGCCGGGCAACGGAGAACTCTTCGGGCGAAAGCTGCCGCCGCCACTCCTCGTCGGGTTTGACGACTCTCGCGACCTCCTCTACCTTTCTGGTTACGGCGTTGCAGACCTTCACGGTCCCGGTGGGTTCCACGATATCCCCGCTCATCAAGACTCCCCTGGTCCCTTACTCCTGGAAGATATAAATCGTTCCCCCGCCGGGCGGCCGGTAACCCGGGATTACGACGCACCGGCCTGACCGCGTCTCCCGGCCCCGGACGCGCTTGCGCATCTGTTATATAGGCCTCCGGTCGATGAACCATCATGCAGGAGGGTGATGATCTCTGAAGAAGAGCTTTGTATGTCTCCTGCTCCTCACCTGCCTCATCGGCTCTGCTGTCACGGCAGGCTGTACAGGGACACCGGGGGTCCCCGGGGCGCCGGCCCCGGTGCCGGAGGAGACAGAGGCGACAGCGCCCGCGTACACCACCTGGTCGCCCCCCGGACCTCGGCCGTCGTTCTCAGCCGCCGTCACCGCACCGGAGAAGCATTTCCGCTCCGATATGTCCTGTTACTGGATCGTGAAGGGGACGGTGACCAACACCGGTGATGCGCCCGGGAGAAATGTCGTCATCCGCTTCATGCTCATCGATGACGCAGACGACATGATCCGGTCGACCGAGACCATCCTCATCCCCCGGTTCCAGGCGGGCGAGACGAAGATGTTCACAGCGAATCCGCTCCCGGGCGACTGTGACCGGCAGTATCGCGCTGAGATCACGGTCATGCACGATATCCCGTGATCTCACGGGCAAAGGAGAGATGAAGATGAAGATACTTGCAATTAACGGGAGTCCCCGCGGTTCACGGAGCCAGACCCTCCGGCTTGTGCAGGCGGTCCTCGACGGCGCCCGGAGTGCCGGGGCCGATGTCGAGGTCGTGGATGTCTGCAAACTCCAGATCGAGTACTGCAACGGGTGCACGGTCTGCTACGAGCGGGGAGAATGCGTCAAGGAGGACGATTTTGCCGCCCTGTACGAGAAGATGCTCGAGAGCGACGGGATCGTGTTCGGTTCGCCGAACTACATCAACTCCGTCACCGCCCAGATCAAGACCCTGCTTGACCGGATGGCCGACGCCATCCACTGCCAGATGTTCATCGGGAAGTACGGGTGCGCCGTCGCCACGGCGGGCGGTTCCGGGGCCGATGAGGTCGTAGCCTACTTAAACGGCGTCCTCCAGACCCTGGGCGCGAACACCGTCGGCGGTGTCGGCGTGGTCCTTGGGGGAGACCCGGAGGCGATCGTGCCTGCGGAGGGGAGGGCCTACGAACTCGGCAGGAGACTTGTCCAGGCCATCGCGAAGAAAGAGACCTACCCGGAGCAGGAGAAACTCCACGCCGAGATGCTTGAGAGGATGCGTGCCCTGGTCATGGCGAACAAGGACCGCTGGCACCACGAGTACGATTACTGGAAGGCAGCCGGGCGGATACCGGAGTAGGGCCTCCGCTCACGGCCCCTTCCGGCGTATCTCGTCGATGATCCGCCGGAGTTCCTCCCGGGCCTCCGGCCGCCCCTCCTCGGCCGCCAGGGTGAGTGCGGGAAGGACCGCATCCCCCATGTCAACCAGGGCTTGTTCAGCCCTCTTCCTGACCGCGAGGGCATCGTCTTCGAGCGCCCGGATGAGGGGAGCGATAGCCGCATCTCCTCCTATCCGGGCGATGGTCCTGGCGGCGTTTGTCCGGACCTCGATGGACGGGTCGGAGAGTGCCTCTGCAACTGCCGGCAGCGCATCGGCGCCGATCCTCTCCACCTCGGCCCACCGGTCCCGGGCCATGAGGTAGAGCGCCTCTTCTCCGCCGTTCTCCGGCACCCAGCCGCTCGCGGAGAGCGCTTCGGCAGCCCCCGCCCGGAACTTCTCGTCCCCCGAGCGGAGCGCGTCGACCAGGCGGCCCCGCACCGCGTCCCCGGGGTCCTTCAGGGCCTCGAGCGCGGCATGCCGGACCCGGTCGTCCACGTCGCTGAGCGCCAGGATCAACGGTTCAAGGGCACGGTTGTCCCCCATGTAGCCGAGCGACCGGGCGGCGGCGATCTTGACCGCCTCGTCCCTGTCCCGCAGTGCCAGGGCCAGCGGTTCTATCGCCTGCCTGCTCCCCATGTAGCCGAGCGCCTCCGCCACAGTCGCCCTGACCTCGCTGTCGGGCTCCCGGTGCAGGGAGCCGATCAGGGCTTCGATGGCTCGTTTGTTCCCGATCTTACCGAGGTTGCGGGCGGCAACGAGCCGGACGAACCGGTCGGTGTCGCTCAGGGCGTCCATGAGCGGAGCGACCGCGGTCTCGCGCATCTCCCCGAGGAGACTGGCGGCAGCGGTCTGGACGTCGGGGTTCTCGTCCCTGAGCGCACGGATGAGGCCGTCCACGGCGGGGCGCCCCATCATGATGAGGCGCGTAGCGGCGCCAAGCTGCGCGTTCCAGGCCTTATCCTTGAGCGCCACGATGAGCGTATCGATCTCCTGCCGGCCGGACTGTTCGAATGCCTGTTTATCCTCGAACCGGGCCGATCTCCTCTTCTCCGGGGTGCTCTCTTCTGCCTGGACCTGGCTGCCGAGCGCCATCCGCCAGACGTTTATCACCTGCCGCTTCCGGAGAGCCGCCGCTGCTTTTGCCCTCACGTCTTCATCCTCATCAACACTCGCATAGAGCAGCGCTTCGTCCGCCCGCTCGCCCGGCACTTCCCAGAGGGCGTCGATCGCCGCAAGGCGCATCTCCTTCCTCCCTTTCCTCAGCACCAGAAAGAGCGGCTCAACCGCCAGGGAGCCGAATTCGGCGAGGGCCCGGGCAACGCTCCACCGGACTTCCGGCGCCGGGTCTCCCAGGTGCTCGATGAGGGCCGGGACCGATTCGCCGGCGCCGATGAGCCCTATCGCCCTTGCCGCCGTCACCCGGACGGCCGGCACCGGATCGTCGAGCGCCTCTTCAAGCGGCCCAAGCGCATCACGCCCGAAGACCGTGACGGCATCGGCGGCGGCGACCCGGACGCCGTGGTACCTGTCCCCGAAGAGGCGGATGAGCGGCGGGATTGAGCGGCGGTCGCCGATAGACCCGAGGGCGCGGGCAGCGGCAATCCGCACGTCTTCCCTTTCGTCGGCGCAGAGCAGGACCAGGGCGTCGACGGCAGCCTTATCCTTGAGCTCGCCGAGCGCCTCTGCGGCGGCGATGCGGACCCCGTAATACGGGTCTTTGAGCGCTTCGATGAGGTACCCGATCGCCTCCTCCCCCATCGTCTGCAGCGCCGCGACCGCCGCCGCCCTGATGTTCTCGTCGCCGCTCCTGAGGGCTTCGAGGCACCGTTCCAGCGGCGTCTTCTCGGGGGCCGGTTCTGCGACCGCGGGCTCCGGCATCTTCTGGGGGATCTCCGGGATCTCCAGCTCCTGCGGCCCCGGCCCCTCGCGAACGAGTTCCCCCTCCTCCTCCTCCCCGGCGCTGTCGGTGCCGGCGATCGCCTCCTCAAACTCGAGCGGGATGAGCTGCTCAAGCGGGACCGGTCCTGCCGGGGCTGACGCCTCCCGCCTGAACCGGGCCTTCACCTGCGCCCACGCCTCCTCCGCCTGCCGGCTCTCCTTGATGAGGTCTTCAAGGCTTACGGCTTTTTTTGGCTCTCCGCCGGCCTGCTCGGGGGGTTTCTCCGGACTTTCGGGGGCGGGAGCCTCTTCTTTTTTAGGCGGCGGGTTTATAGCCGGCACGCTGCGGGCATACCCCGGGCGCCCGAACTGCTTACTGAACCGCCGCTGGATGGCAAGCCCCTCTTTGAGTTCCTGCTCGTACCGGGAGGATTCCGCTGGTGCAGGCTGGGTCCGGGACGCCTCTTCCTGGCGCCGCCGGATGTACTCGAGGGCCGCTCGCGCCCGCTGTTGCCGTGCAGGGTTCTTTGATGCGATCTCCGCGTTCAGGGCGCTCTCCGCGGGCTGCCCCAGTTGCCGCAACGCTTCGCTTGCGCCGGTGCGGACCCCCGAATACTCCACCTCCAGCGCCCGGATGAGCGCCGGGATGGCCACCCTCCCCATCCGGATAAGTTCGTTCCACTGCTCGCCTGCAACGAGGTGTTCCGCCCTCGCGAGGTCGCTCTGCGGCACCCATCCCAGCCGGTTGAGCGCCCACGCCGCCTCCATCCGCACCCGGTGGTGGGGGTCGTTGAGCGCTTCGACGAGCGGGGGTTTCGCCCGGTCGTCCCCCATCTCCCCGAGCGCTTCGACGGCGCGTATGCGGACGTCCATATCCGGGTCTTTCACCGCCCTGACGAGCGGCGGGATGGCCCGGCTGTCGCGGATCTTCCCGAGCGTCCGCGCCGCATCGCACCGTACCCGGGCCTCTTTGCTGCCGAGAGCCTTGAGGAGGACCGGGACGGCTGCGCCCTGGAGTTTTGCAAGTTCTCCCCAGTCTTCCCGGAGGTAGCAGAACCATACCTTCTCACCGGGGTCGTCGGGCGCCCACCGCAGCGCGGCAAGCGCGTCCGCGGCCTCTTTCCTGACCGGGGGGCTTTTATCGTGGAGCATTCCCGCAAGGTGCGGGATAGACTTTTTCCCTGTCTCCCGGAGAGCAATCACGGCGGCGCGCCGGATCGCCGGCTGCTCGTGGTGCAGTGCAGGGATCAGCGCTTCAACCATCCCGTTGCCCGTCCCGGCGACTGCCCGGGCGATGGATGCCTGCAGGGCAGGGCTTGCCCGGAGGATCACGGCAAGCAGCAGGGGGATGGCGGGAGTGCCGGTCGAAACAAGGGCCTCCGTCATCCGGGTGCGTGATGCGGGGCCGGCGTTCTCAAGCGCCACGAGAAGGTCCGGGATGGCGGGGACCCCGAGGACAGCGAGCGCCCGCGCCGCATCGGCACGGGTGCCGGGGTCTTCAGCGTCCAGGACCCCGGCAAGACCGGCATAGTCTCTCTCCTGCTGTAACCTCTCGACGTTCGCCCGAAACCTGTCAAAGAATGCCATGTCGCCGTATCCCTGGAATGCTCAGCCGGAACGCCCTGTCCGGGCGGTTATCTCTGAAATCAGAGTATATTTTCTATCCGTACCGAATAAATCTTCCATCCCGCGTCCCGGCGGCGGGCTGCGCTACGATCGGCGCCCGTCCGGTCCTGCCGGCGATGCTCCCCCGCACACCCCCGCACCGGTCTGGCTAAGAATTATATGGTAACAACCTCTCAGACCAGGGCTATGTTAGAGGTAACACTTGATATCACCCGGCTGCCGGGCGTTGTGCAGGAACTCGCGCCGGGTATGGACGAGCTCGTCTCCCGGATCTACTCCTGGTACGTCGAACCCGGACACCTGGTCTTCCCGGATACCATGCGGGCGTGGGTGCGCGAGAAGTACGGGGATATCGAGGCGCAACAGATCGTCCGGGTGACCAATAACCAGACCGGCGAGAGCACGCTCTTCAACTCTGTCCGGGCACGCCGCCCGGTGCTGACGCCCCGCGCCGAGGAGACGCGGGACCTGCGGGCGCTTGCAGAGGGAGGGCCGTTTGCCAACCCCCTCGAGGAGACGCCGGCCGACACGTTCGGGCGGATCGACGGCGACCACTGGATCACGGCAAGCAACATAGCGAAATACGATTACCTCCACGCCGTCATCATCGCGAAGGAGAAGAACCCCTCCATCATCACGGAACCGCAGGTGGCCGATATGGTCAGCGTGGCGGTCCGGTGGTGCCAGGAGGCGCACCGCGCCGATCCCCGGGCAGTCTACCCTTTCCTTGTCTGGAACTTCCTCTGGCGGGCGGGCGCGAGCATCGTGCACAACCATGCCCAGATCCTGCTCACCCACCGCCCCTATGCCGCCCCGGCACGGATCGAGCGGGTCAGGGAGGAGTACCGGTGCCGCTACGGGAGCGAGTATTACGACGACCTCTTCTCGGCCCACGTCGCCATCGGTCTCGGGCTCGTCTACCGGGGCGCCCGGATCATGGCGCACCTCACCCCGAGGAAAGAGCACGAAGTCGCGATCCTCACGGAGTCGCCGCACGATCTCGCCCCGGCTCTCGCAAAAGTGCTTGAGTGTTACCGCAACATCGGGGTGCAGAGTTATAACGCGGCGGTGTACATGCCGCCGCTCGGGGAAGAGGGCTATTACGCCGCGTGGGTGGTTGACCGGGGCGACCTTCACTCCCGGACGTCGGACATCGGGGGGATGGAGCTCTACGCGGGGACGCCCGTCGTCACGTCGGACCCGTTCCGCCTGATGGAGCACCTTACAGCCGTCATGCTGCCATGAGGGGGCGGTCAGCAGAGGAGCGTCTCGTGCTTTGCGGCCTTTCGGTACGAGTCCTCCATCCGCTCTGCAACGCGGCTCCAGGGAAACTCTTTCTTCACTTTGCCAAGCCCCTCCCGGCCCATCGAGAGCGATCGCTTCGGGGAGTCCGCCGCAAGAGAGAGCCCTTCGGCGATCGAGTCCGGATGCGGCCGCACCTTGACCCCGTCGGTTCCGTGCTCGATGTTCTCGGCAAGCCCGCCGACGTCGGAGGCGACGACGCACCGCCCGGCGCTCCACGCCTCGAGGAGCACAAGGCCGAACGGCTCGTTTCTGCTCGGGATGGCAACGATATCGCTTGCGTTGAGGAGCGGTACGTAGTCGGCATCGTCCAGCCGCCCGAGGAAACGGACGGGGAGCGACCGGGCCCGGGCCTCGAGGCCCCGGCGCATCTGGCCGTCGCCGACAAACACAAACTGGCCGTCGGGGTGCTCCCGGAGAAGGCGGGGAGCTGCATCCACGAGCATATCGGGGCCTTTCTGCCATGCAAGCCTCCCGACGAAGAGGATCAGCGGGGCGTCGGGGTCAAAGCCGTAGCGCCGTTTCACCGCCTCCGGATCGACGTCCGCCTGGTAGAGGCCGGGGACGATGCCGTTATGGACGACGTCGATCTTTTCGTCCGGTATGTTGTAGAGGTTCATGGCCTCCCGGCGGAGGGTCGAGGAGACCGCCGTCACGCGTTTTGCAATCGAACCGCCACGGCGCTCTATCCCGGAGATCTCGGGAAACGGCCATCTTTCGCTGTACCTGTTCCCGCTCCTTCCGAACTCCGTCGAGTGGTAGGTGAAGACGGTCTCTCGCTCCCGGAGCCTGTTGAGCGCCTCGACCACGTGCCAGTCGTGAAAGTGCAGAAGATCGAACGACGGTGTATCGAACTCGCCAAACCGGTCGATCATCTTCCTGCTCATATCGGAACAGTACCGGACGATGTCCTCTCCCGCCGGCTGGCAGTAGTGGTACCGGACACCGTTGATCTCCGCGTCTCTTCCCTCTCCCCGGGTGAAGAAATGAACTTCGTGGCGCTGTGCCAGCGTCTCGGCGAGATTGGTCGCCGCGTTCGCGAGCCCGCCGACCTTCTCTGCGTACAGTGATTCCCAGCAAAAAAATGCTATTTTCAGGTGTTCCATAGTTTTCCTCTTCGTAGATTGCCCGGACCTCGCCGATCCGTGCACGAGGTCCGGAATTCAGGACCGGGCGGCCGAGACCGTTTTCTTCCCGGACCGGATGCCCCCGCCGGCATCCGGGTGGTGATGCGGGGTCGGCCGACCCCGGGCCGCCGCGCTACATACCCGCTCAAAGTTGATATATTTTTGGTTTTTTTGAAAATTGCCTGATACGGGGCGTTTTCGCGGTCCGGTTTGGGATATGCCGGGTGCCGGGTCAGGAAGAGAGGGATTCTTTCAGGCGTTCCTCGATGCGATCACCGTGCGAGCCCATCCAGTAGAGTTTCCGGCAGACGGGGCACCACGAGAACTCCCTCCCCCGGTCTGATCGCGGTGCGTAGTGCGCCTCCCGGACCTCACGAGCGGTGGCGGGTCGCAGGCGCGTATTGCAGATCGAGCAGCGGCTCATCCGGATCCGGGGTTCGATGAGCCCGAGGGCGGCGACCTGCCGGATCTGGTCCATGATCTCTTCGGATGCGATGTAGACTGCCTGTGCACCGCCCCGCCGTGCAAGTTCACGGTCCCGGGTCAGGAGGACCCGGTTGTCCTGTGCGGCGATCTCGAGGAGGAGTGTGTCCTCCCGGGTCCTGCCCGGGGCGAGGCTGTTTGCGCTCATCGTGTCGTAGCCCATGAACCGGAGGTAGCGGGTGAGCGTCCCGAGCATCCGGTCGGCGAGGAACCTCCGCTGTTCAGTCGATCTTCGAGACATACTCGATGCGCCCGCCGCACTCCGTGCAGGTATGATCATCGAGCCCCCGTATCCTGACCGCGTAGCCCGACCGCTCGATGGCAAGGCTGCCGCAGGTGGGGCAGTAGGTGCTCTCGTAGGGGTGGCCCCCGACGTTGCCGAGGTACGGGTAGTGGAGCCCGAGTTCTTTTGCACGCTCGTAGATCTTCTCAAGTGTCCTGATCGCAGTCGGTCTCACCTCCAGCATCCTGTAGTCGGGGTGGAACCGGGTGAAGTGCATCGGGGTGTCCGGCCCGAGGGTGTCGAGCACCCACCGGATGAGTGTCTCCATCTCGTCCATCGAGTCGTTCTGCCCCGGGATGACCAGCGTGACCGTCTCGACGTGCATCCCGAGCTCCTTTGCAAGCGCCGTCGCGTCGAGGACCGGCTGCAGCCGCCCCCCGCAGACCTTCCGGTAGAAGGTGTCGGAGAACGATTTGATGTCGACGCGGAAGGCGTTGAGCATGGGTGAGAGCTCGCGGAGCCCAACTTCTGTAATATAGCCGTTCGTGACGTAGACGGTCCCGAGGCCTTTTTCGCGCGCCAGCGTCCCCATCGCAAGCGGGTACTCGTGCCAGATGGTGGGTTCGTTGTAGGTCCAGGCGATGCTCGCACAGCCCGACCTGATCGCCCGTTCCACGCCCTGCTCCGGGGCGAGGTCCCGGAGCGCCTCCATCTCCAGCGTCTGCTGGGAGATGTGCCAGTTCTGGCAGTGCTCGCAGTGGAAGTTGCACCCGATGGTCCCGAGGGAGTAGGAGAGCGTTCCGGGCAGGAAGTGGTAGAGTGGTTTCTTCTCGATGGGGTCGACCGCTTCGGCGATGATTTTGCCGAAGGTGGCGGCGTAAAGCGTGCCGCCGCGGTTGATGCGAACGCCGCAGACTCCCTGTTTGCCGTCCCGTATGGTGCACCGGTGGGAACAGAGCGAACAGCGGACGGTGTTCTCCTCGAGTTTCCGGTAGAGTCGCGCCTCGTGCATATGGCCACCGCATGAGGATGAGGGGGCGCATGGTATTAATCACTGCGGTGCCGGGCTACCGCTTGTCGCGCTCCTCATCGTCGTACTCGATGATGAGCGCTCCGCGATACCCGCAACGCTTGCACCGGTAGATCTTGCCGGTACAGCCTCCTGCGATCTCCCAGACCTCTGTTGCGTTGCATACGGGGCAGTGCAGCCTGTTCACGACAGGTATATGAGCGGTATCAGGGATAATAGTAGGGTGAAATGAAGAAGATTGTGATATCTCTGGGCGGCTCGGTTCTGGTCCCTTCGCTTGAATCGAACAATATAAGCCGCTACGTCTCTGTCCTCTCCAGGCTCGCCGGGAAATGCGGGATTTTTATCGTCGTCGGCGGCGGTGGGGAGGCGCGCCGGTACATCCAGGTTGCCCGCGAGCTCGGTGCCGGTGAGGCGACGGCCGATGAACTCGGGATCCTGGTGACCCGGCTGAACGCGCGTCTCCTGGTGGCCGGACTCGGGGATGCGGCCTACCCGCGCGTTGCCGAGAACTACACGGAGGCGCGGGAGTTCGCACAGACGGGAAAGATCGTCGTCATGGGCGGCATCACCCCCGCGCAGACGACCGACGCGGTATCTGCGGTCCTCGCCGAGAGCGTCGGCGCCGACCTCCTCATCAACGCCACGTCGGTCAACGGGATCTACAGCGCCGACCCGAAGAAGGACGCCGCCGCGGTGAGGTATGAGCGCCTCACGCCGCAGGAGCTCCTCGATATCATCACCGGGAGCAGGATGGATGCGGGTGCGAACAATGTGCTTGACATCGTGGCCGGGAAGGTCGTCGAACGGTCCGGGATCCCGCTCCTGGTGCTTGACGGCCGCGACCCGGAGAACCTCTACCGGGCGATCGTGGAGGGGACTTTTGTCGGCACCATCGTGAGCGAAGAGCACGTAAACCCCCTGCCAGCCTGATCCTTCTATCGGTAACTATTTTTGCCTGCTTCTCTAACGTATAGTGGTACGGGGCAGTAGGGTAGCCTGGTCCATCCTAGAGCGTTTGGGACGCTTTGACGGCAGTTCGAATCTGCCCTGCCCCATCCGTATGAACCGCGAGACTGCCTGCGAGGCGTACCGCCGTCTTCTTGCCGAGTACCCCGTCGTCGGCGGCAGACGTCATTTCATCGACTTCAAAAACCCTTTTGAGGCGCTGGTCCTCACGATCCTCTCCGCGCAGACGACGGACCGCGCCGTCAACGCCGTCCGTGACGCCCTCTTTTCCCGTTACCCGACGCCGGAGGCGCTTGCCCGCGCGGAGCCCGAGGAGGTGGAGCCGCTCATCAGGAGCATCGGGTTCCACCGCGCGAAGTCCCGTTATATCGTCGAGACGGCGAGGAGGCTTGTCGCCGACTTCGGCGGGGAGGTCCCGCGGACGATGGAGGAACTCCGGTCGCTCCCGGGGGTGGGGAGGAAGACCGCGAACATCGTCCTCTCCCACGCGTTCGGGGTCAACGTCGGTATCGCCGTCGACACTCACGTTCGCCGGGTCTCAAAGAGGATAGGGTTCACCGGGAGCACGAACCCCGATATCATCGAGCGCGACCTCATGGCCCTCTTCCCGCGAGAGGTCTGGCGGGACATCAACTACCTCCTGATCCGCCACGGGCGTGCTGTCTGCACGGCCGAGAACCCGAAGCACGAGCGGTGTGTCGTCGCGGACCTCTGCCGGTACTACCGGGAGATCCAGGGCGGGGAGGAGTGAGGGAGGGATGGGAACCCTTATCCGTTTACCTGTACCCTCTCCTGTAATATGCGCCGGGAGCCGGACCGATGCGACGATGGCGCCGGGGGGTCATCCGGTAGCGGGAGGGCGGGCGCCGGCCGGCGGGGGGAATTCCGGGTCCGGTCTGTCCCCACAGGGATGGGGAACACTCGGTAGAGCACGTCCCTGGTAAGGACGAGGTCGATTCATCCCCACGTACATGGGGAACGCACCGTGCATGCGGTCGCGGTCGAGGATGACTATGGTTCATCCCCACGTACATGGGGAACGCTCTTCCCTTTTATTCCAGGAGGGTGAAAGGTTACTTCCATCCGCCCGGACTGAGGAGCAGAAGGCCGGCATGAGACCTCAGGGTCTCACCGAACGCCATCATCACTCCGGGTTGTCGAACGAACCACATTCGATACCAGCATCTCTATCGTCTGCGCTAATAACACCATCCGTTCCTCCCCGTTGCAGGGAGAGGAACGACATCAGCCGTACGTCGTCAAACTCCACCGGCGGCATGGGGGCTGGATCCACGACAGTTTTGAGAGTGAGGCTCTTCATGGGCGGGGATGCCCGGCCGGCTCCCGGGGATTTCCGAAAGTTCACCCCGCGTGCGGTTTGCGACTCCCCCTCCATGCACCTGAATATTTATGCAACACAACATGGGTTGCCGAAGGCTATCTCCCGGGGCACAGCAACTAACAGATTTTCACTCACACTCCGCGCGGTTCTTGCTTATATCATCTCATATCTATCTATTTTTATGCGAGAGGCGCCGGCGCTTAATGCCAAAACGACGGCATCTCAGCACAGGAAAGCGGCATGGAAGAGATCACCCAGGAATTACCTGACCATATCCCGGGCGCGATGGCAAAGATCGCCCGGGAGAAGTTGTTTGCTGAAGATAAAGTCAGATTGATAGCATCACACGGTGAGGGAACAGAATGCAAAGCATAGACAGGAAAGATGGCAGCCCACGGGATGAAACGTACGCCAATATCGATTCACACGGGACTGCCGATAACACTTCTCCGCCCAGAGTGATAAGACCATCTACTGAGGAAGAACGCGCCAGCACTGTCCCGCTCTTCCTCATCCCGCGGGCGGTGGCGGATGTAATCCGGCGGTATGGAAGGGCTGTGCGGGAGATCCATGTACGGAGGACCAGGAACCACCACTACGCCGTCGAAGTCGAGCGGGGGCGCCCATGATGCCTGAGCCAGGCACCCTTGCCGGCACATCGGCCGGCGGGCTCATCGTCCATGTCGAGGGGGAACGCTGCCGGATATCGCCCGCTGATGTCCGGGCGCTCATCTTCTTTGGCCGGCCGGCCCCGGTCGTCCGGGAGCGGGTGCGGCGGGCAAGCGGCACCATCACGGGGGAGGTGACGATCGAGGGATATGCGGCGCTAAACGCCGCGGGGAAAGCGGTGGTGATCCGGACCCGGGAGGGTGCCTGGACCGTCCCGCTCGCCTCCCTCCGGCGGGTCGCCTGCGGAGAGGCGACAAGCGCCCCCCTCTTTTCGGAGGTGGAGGTATGAGCGAGATCCTCCAGACAGCAGAGATCCTCGCCCCCGGCAGCGTGGTCGAGGTCCGGGCGCTCGCCGACGGCGTGACGCACTCCGGCTACTTCGACGATTACGAGCGCCTCGCCCGGGCCGTAGAGGCCCTCGACGCCGATCCCTCGGTCGCCGGGATCTACGTCACCTTAAACACCCCGAACCCCGCCCTCCTCGCCCGGCGGGCGAACCGGATCAAGATGCGCCTCTCGCGGAAGGATGCGACGACCGCTGATGCCGACATCATCCGCCGGCGCTGGTTCCCAATCGACATCGACCCGGTGCGGCCGAGCGGGGTCTCGTCGACGGATGAGGAGCACGATGCGGCACTCAATGCAGCGGAGCGGATCGCGGCCTACCTCGCGGAGCAGGGGTTCCCCGCACCCATCCGGGCGGATTCGGGCAATGGCGCCCACCTGTTATACCGGATCGATCTCCCGAACGACGAGGTAGCCACATCGCTCGTGAAGGGGGCGCTCGCAACCCTCGATGCCCTCTTCTCAAATGATGTGATCACCGTCGATACCGCGAACTATAACGCCGCCCGGATCTGGAAGCTCTACGGGACGCTCTCAAGAAAGGGCGACTCAACAGAGGAGCGCCCCCACCGGCGGGCGAAGGTCCTCAAGGTCCCAGAAGAGATCGAGATCGTCCCGATAGATCGGCTCCAGTACCTCGCCGGGCTCCTCCCCCGGGAAGAACCATCACAGCCGAAGAAGGGTTCTCGAAGGATCGACCTTGCCGCCTGGCTCCTCGATCACGGTATCGCCGTCCGGAGCACACGGCCTTACCAGGGCGGGACCCTCTACATCCTCGCGGAGTGCCCGTTCTCGGGAGCGCATAAAGACGGTGCGTTTGCCATCCAGTTTGCAAACGGCGCCATCTTTGCCGGCTGCCACCACGCAAGTTGCGGCGGAGGGGCGCAGCGGTGGCCGGAGCTTCGAGGGATCTACGAGAAGAAGCGGACGACGGAGGAGAAGGAGGCGGCACCCACCCCTCCCCCGGTTCCGGCTCCGGCACCGGTGGATGATGGGCATCGCCGCCGGGCAATAGCGATCCTTCAGACCGGCGACCCGCTCGCGTTCCTTCTCGACACCTTCAACAAGAGCCATGTCGGGGACCGGACTGTCGCGGAATGTCTTGTGATGTCTCTTGCGTCCCAGTCGGTCGAGAACACGAACGGCCTTCATGTCGCCATCTCCGGCAACTCCGGGAAGGGGAAGAGCCACGCCTGCACCACCATGCTCCAGCAGGTCCCGGAGGAGTACCGCCTCGCCGGCACGGTCTCGGATAAGGCGCTCTACTACAACGGCAGCCTGCAACCCGGAACCGTCTTCCTCTTTGATGATGTCTCGCTCTCCGACGACCTGCAGGAGGTCCTCAAGGCCGCAACCGCGAACTTCCGGGTGAGCATCGAGCACCAGACGGTGACCACCGACCGGAAACTCCAGATCTGCCGCATCCCGGAGCGATGTATCTGGTGGCTCGCGAAGGTCGAGGATGCCGGCGATGATCAGGTGGCGAACCGGATGCTCACGGTCTGGATCGATGATTCCCTCGAACAGGACGAGCGGGTGCTCCAGTACATGAAGGAGCGGGAGACAAGTGAGGACCATAGCGACGGAGAGGACCCCGATATCGTGGTCTGCCGGGCGATCTGGCGGCTCCTCAGAGAGAAGCGCCTCCACGTCTCCATCCCCTATGCCCGGAGGGTGCAGTTCTCAGCGACCACGAACCGTCGCAACCCGGGCATCCTCTTTGACCTGATCAAGGCCTCCGCCCTCATCCACCGCTTCCAGAGAGAGGCGTACGACGGCGGCATCAGGGCAAACCTGGACGATTTCGCGGCGGCTGCCCGGGTTTATGCGGCGATCAACGGCGAGACCGGGGGGCAGGAGACGAAGATGACGAAGAACGAGGCCGCAGCGCTTGCGACGGTGGCAACGATGGGCTGGGAGCAGTTCACGATCAAGATGCTCCAGGAGGCGCTCGGGCTCTCGTATCACCAGACCTACCGTATCCTCCACGGCTACACGAGCCGGGGGACGGCCTACTCCGGTCTCCTGGAGAAGTGCCCGGCGGTCAGTTTCTTCGATACGATGGTCTCGGGGGATGTGGAAGGGTACGCGGTGCGGCGGCGGGAGCACCTCTTCTCCTTCGACGGCGCTGTCTACCGGCGCTGGGCCCATGGCGGCGGGGTCTGGCTGGATGGGGACCGGGATGGTGGTCCCGGTAACCCGGGCCGGCCACCAGACCGGAGCGGGAGCACTGAAGGTTGCAGGGTTGCAGCAGGTTTACCGCAGGGTTCCAGCACCGGGTGCAACGATCAAGCGGTTCAAAACGACGTTGAATTGGCCGATGTTTGTACAGACAGAGAGAGGCATCTCCCTCTCAGTAATGAAGTACAGCAGAACATACACACAGTCCCCGGTACCGGTTCCTGGGTGAGTGAGTGTGCGTGTGTGTGTGAAACCCAGAATGCCGGAACCGATCCCGGGATACTGGCGTCACGGGGCGGAAACCTCAATCAAACGCCGTTTAGCCGCCCTCCGGCTGGCATCGCCGGCTGTAATACGCTGAAAGGAAGTGTAAGGCGAGGGTCCGTGCCGCAAGAGCCCCTCTCGGGGGTCCTCGACCACCGGGAGTTTCTCCGGGTGAAGGTCGAGCTCGGCCGGTGCGATCTCTGCGATACGGGAAAAGCGGTCTATCGCTCGCAGGAGGCGCAGACGAGCCTCTGTGAAGGGTGTTACGCCCGGCTGGTGCGGGAGGGGAACGCGAGGGCGGGGGTGCGGTGAACGACGGTTCGTAGAACCGGGGTTCGAGAAGATGCGAGGTGTTTTCGAGTAACGACTTCCCCAACAGGGAAGAAGTTTGAGCGCCGTTAGGTGCGATTAGCGACTACCGGCATGCGACTGGCTGCAGGGCGGGGAGCATGGGCACCGCGAGGCTGCGGGGTTCTTGTGGTGTTTCACTCCTCGACGAAACAGAGAACCCCCTCCGCGTCAGATGTCGGACACCCCAAAAACAGAAGGTGTCCGATATGTCCGATAAATGTCCGTTATCTTGCAGGGCATACTCTCGACACATCAGGCTTTCCCGAGACGTGGCCGGGCTGCCGGAGGCGGAGGAACTTCCGGAGGTTGCGATCTCGTGAGGGAGAAGGCAACGGGTCGGCCGCACTGATACGTTCACCCCGGGTTGCCGGGGTTCATGCATTTCTCTTCTCTAACCACGAACCCTATCCGGTTTCTGGATTCTCCCTGTAGAGGATCTGGACCGCAGGGCCGCGCATGAATGTTCCCTCAGGGCCTACAGGATCCGGGAGAACCCCCGGCACGAATGCTCCATGATGCAGACCGGTCATCTTCCAGTTATGAGGAGGATACGCGCTCCGTTTCCCAGAATCCTGTAAACAAATGCCGGCAGTTTTGGGATTAAAGGATCGATCACCCGGGTGGCATGGGGCCACATTATGTTTGCTCGCGTTCGGTGGGGGTTGCGGTAAGTTTGATTAAAAAAACTTTCTTTTTGAATTTAGGGCCATTTAAAGATAGATCGGAGATTTTGACTCTTCAACTACGATGGTTTATTAACAGGATTACCTTATCATCTCCTATGTCATCTGGGCTTTCTTCCGTTCCCAATGAGAAAAAGATCGGCCTGAGTATTGTTGTAGGTCGATCAGGAACCGGTAAGACGGCATTACTGAGAAAATGGGCGGGTCGGCATGGTTACTCCTATCTCAATATCGGTTCTCTGGTGAGCCGACGAATGATCGAATATTCACCTGCAGAACGGTCAGACGCCGTTCAACATGAGTTTCGGGATGCGGTCGAGAGCGCAGAGGGAGATGTCGTCCTGTGCGACAATATCGAACTCCTGTTTGCCCCTGAACTCTCTCTCGACCCCCTTCGTCTTCTCAAGCAGGCTGCTCGCAGAAAGACGGTCGTTGCCGCGTGGGATGGGTCCTACGACGGTTCAACCCTCTCCTATGCGGTGCCGGGCCACGATGAATACTGGGCATACTCACACACCGACGTCCAGGGCGTCATCCTTCTCCCCATCAGCGAGGCAAATGCCCTATGAAATATGGTGAACTTGTTCAGTTTGATCCTATCGAAGATGTTGTGCAACTGCGGGAGGCCGACGATAGGCGTGAGGCCGAGCGGCTTGTCCGGACCTATGTTATCTCAGACGGTATGGCCGAGAAGATCACCGCCGAGCTGATCCCGATCCTTGAACTCAATACCGCTCTCGACAAGAAAGGGCTCCTCGTTGTCGGCAACTACGGTACCGGCAAATCGCACCTGATGTCTGTGTTCAGCGCGATTGCCGAACACGCCGATCTCGCGGCCAGTGTCAGGAACGATACGATCCGGGAGGCCTCACAGAGTGTCGCCGGTCGGTTCGTGGTTATCAGGACAGAGATCGGTGCGGTCAGGCAGTCGCTTCGAGATATCGTCTGCGGGGAGCTCCAGAGGAACCTCAAAAAACTGGGCGTCTCCTACACCTTCCCTCCCGACGACCAGATCGCCAACCACAAGGATGCGTTCATCGCGATGATGCAGGCCTTCGAGGAGAAGTATCCCGATAAGGGGCTGCTCCTTGTCGTCGACGAACTCCTCGATTATCTCCGGTCGCGCAAGGATGCCGATCTGGTGCTGGACCTTAACTTCATGCGCGAGATCGGGGAGTCGTGCAGCCTGAGCCGGTTCCGGTTCATGGCCGGTGTCCAGGAGGCTCTCTTCGACAACCCGAGGTTTGAGTCTGTGGCCGCCTCGATGCGGCGTGTGCAGAAGCGGTTTGAGTCGGTCAGGATCTACGGCGAGGACATCGCCTACGTCGTCTCGGAGCGCCTTCTTAAGAAGACGCCTGAACAGGAGGCAAAGATCCGTGCTCACCTGGAACGGTTCACACCGCTCTATGGGGATATGAACGAGCGTCTCGATGAGTACGTGGCGCTCTTCCCGGTGCACCCCCGGTACCTGGAGATCTTTGAGAGGCTGTATATGGTGGAGAAGCGGGAGGTGCTCAAGTCCGTCAGCCGCGACGTGAAACGCCTGATCGATGTCGAGGTGCCTGCCGATCGCCCGGGCCTCCTCTCCTTCGACGGGTACTGGGATACCCTCTCTGAGGATATGTCGGTTCGGACAGACCAGGATATCAGGGCTATCCTTGAAAAAGGCCATATCCTCCAGAGTATTCTGGAACGCTCGTTTGAGAAGAAACAGTACCTCGATGCGGCGGTCAGGATCATCCACGCCCTCTGTGTTCACCGCCTGACGACGGGGGATGTAAGTTCTCCGATCGGTCTGAAACCCGAGGATCTCAGAGATGATCTCTGCCTCTATCTGGATCTCCCTGAACCTGATTCGGAGTTCCTGCTCACGACCATCGAGACGGTGCTACGCGAGATCACCAGGACGGTGAGCGGGCAGTTCATCTCCCACAACCCGGAGAACGACATGTACTATCTCGATGTCAGGAAGGACATCGATTATGACGCGAAGATCGAGGAGAGGGCGGCGACCCTGAACGAGTGGAGACTGGACCACTATTATTTCGACGCTCTGGCCCGGGTGATGAAGACCCCTGATGCCACCTACGTGAGTGGTTACCGGATCTGGGAGCACGAGATCATCTGGGCGGACAGGAAGGCGGGACGGCCGGGGTACCTCTTCTTCGGCGCGCCGAACGAGCGGTCGACGGCGCAGCCGCCGCGAGACTTCTACATCTATTTCATCCAGCCGTTTGAGCCACCGGAGTACGACGACGAGCACCGGCCGGACGAGGTCTTCCTGAAACTGGCGAAGTGGGACGACGACTTCTACACGGCGCTGAAACGGTATGCGGGGGCGCGTGAGATGGCGAGCACCGCGTCGGCGACAAACCGCGGGGTATACGAAAAGAAGGGGGACGAGCACCTTGCCGTCATCCTGCGGTGGATGCGGGACAATATGATGACGGCCTATCGGGTCGCCTACGGTGGCGTCGAGAAGAACCTGCTCGAATGGGCAAAGGAAGGAGCGGTCTCGACGGGCGGCGATGTGGCGGCGACGATCAATGGTATCGCCGCGTATTGTCTTGCCCCACATTTCGAGGATCTGGCGCCTGACTATCCGCAGTTTTCTCAGACGATCCGGGGCAGCGACCGCGGCGATGCGGTGAAGGACGCCCTGACGTATCTCCGTGGCGGCCTGAAGACGCAGCGGGGAGCGGCGGTGCTCGACGCTCTTGGGCTGCTGGAAGGGGAGCATGTCAACCCGGAGGGGTCGGTGTATGCACAGCATATTGTGACGCTTCTCCGGGAGAAGGCGTTCGGGCAGGTGCTGAACAGGAGCGAACTCATCGTCGGGGAGCACGGTGTCGAGTACGAGCGCCGGTTCAGGCTTGAGCCGGAGTATGTCGGTGTGCTGCTCGCGGCGCTGGTCTATCACGGCGATGCGGTGGCGGCCTACCCGGGCGCGAAGATCACGGCGGCAAACCTCGATGAGATGGCGAAGAAGAGTGGATCGGATCTGGCCGGGTTCAAGCACGTGGAACTGCCGAAAGATCCACCCGTCGAGGTGCTTGCCGAGCTCTTCACGACGCTCGGCCTTACCCCGGGTCTGGTGAGGAATTCGGCAACTCACCGTGAGGCGGTTAGGCAGCTCCAGGAACGTCTGCATGCGCTTATCCCGGAGGTGGTGGAGGCGCAGCAGCGGCTGGACGGGTCGCTCCTGCTCTGGGGACGCGACCTCTACGACGAGCAGACGAAAGAGCAGAAGAAGCGAGATTTCAGTAACCTGAAGGTGTTTTTGGAGTCGCTGCAGCGGTTCAACACCGAGGGGAGGTTGAAGAACTACAGCGGGACGAAGGCCGACGTGCGGGGGCATGCGAACGAACTGGCGCTGATGAAAGAGATCGACGGTCTTGCCCGGTTCTGCTCGGACCTTGCGCCGTTGACGGGGTACCTGTCCCAGGCCGAGATGGCGCTCCCCGATGAGAACGAGTGTAAGGAGGCGCTTTGCGAGTCGAAGCGCTCGATTTTTATGCAGCTTGAGGCCGGGGAGGAGATCACGCGCTCCTTCCAGAGCGATCTCAGGCGGGAGCTTGAGAGCATGAAGAAGCGCTACATCGAAGAGTACTTCCGTCTCCACCGGCAGGCCCGCCTGAGCCGTGAGGGGGACGAGCGGAAGAAGAAGTTGAAGGCCGATCCGCGGCTTATCGCTCTCCGTGCGCTCTCAAGCATCGAGATCATGCCGAAACAGGCCCTGACCACGCTTGATACGGCCCTGCTGAAACTGCAACCGTGTTTTGCGCTCACGGAGAAGGACCTGGAGAAGGAGCCGGTCTGCCCGCACTGCTCGTTCAGGCCGAGGGACGATGAGGGGGCGCCCTCTCCCGGCACCGTGCTCGAACAACTGGATGATCTTCTTGATGGGATCCATACGGCGTGGACCGGCATGCTGGTCGAGAACCTGGACGATCCGACGGTGCAGGCGAATCTTGAACTCCTCAAACCGAAGGACCGGGCGCTTGTGGCGGAGTTCCGTGAGCAGGGGACGCTCCCGGAGCCAGTCCCGGCGCAGTTGGTGCGGGCGCTCCAGGAGGCGCTCTCGGGTCTTGTGAAGGTGACGATTCAGGTCGAGGATCTGCGGTGTGCCCTGATGGCGAGTGGGTCCGCGTGCTCCGTGGAGGAGATCGAGAAGCGGTTTGAGGATTACGTTGCGAGTCTGGTGAAGGACAAAGACGAGAGAAAGGTGCGCCTGGTGGTGGAGTAATATGACTGACTATAAACTGACAGAGGAGCGGCTCGACGCCGTTCGCAAGGTCGAGGGGTTCCCCCGCGGGAAGGATAAGGACATCATTGCGCTCTCTGATCCGCCGTATTACACGGCCTGCCCGAACCCCTGGATCGGGGAGTTCATCGAGAAGCACGGCCGGCCGTTCGATCCCGAGGAGAAGTACGACTGCGAGCCGTTTGCGGCGGACGTGAGCGAGGGGAAGAACGATCCGATCTACAACGCTCATTCCTACCACACGAAGGTGCCGCACAAGGCAATCATGCGCTACATCCTCCACTACACGAAACCCGGCGACATCGTCTTCGACGGGTTCTGCGGGACCGGGATGACGGGGGTGGCGGCGCAGATGTGCGGCAACCCGGACCCGGAGTTCAAGGAGAAGGTCGAGCGGGAGACGCCCGACGTGGCGTGGGGGCCCCGGCGGGCGATCCTCTGCGATCTTTCGCCGGCGGCGACCTTCATCGCTTACAACTACAACAACCCGGTGGACCCGGCGGCCTTCGAGCGGGAGGCAAAGCGGATCCTTGCCGAGGTGGAGAAAGAGTGCGGCTGGATGTACGAGACCGCCCACGTGGTGGACGGGCGGGTGCAGGTGAAGCGGGACGTGAACGGCACCACGACGCCGGTGAAAGGAAGGATCAACTACACGGTCTGGAGCGACATCTTCGTCTGCCCGCACTGTTCGGAGGAGATCATCTTCTGGGAGGTGGCGGTGGACCATGCCGAGGGGAAGGTTCGCGATGAGTTCCCCTGCCCGCACTGCGGCGCGACGACGACGAAGCGCTCCCTCGAGCGGGCATGGGAGTACGTCCATGACGAGGCCCTCCGCGAGACGGTCCGCCGGGCAAAGCAGGTGCCAGTGCAGATCAATTATTCGGTCGGGAAGAAGCGGTTTGAGAAGGCGCCGGATGAGGGGGATCTTGACCTGCTCGACCGGATCGAGATGAAGCCGATTCCGTACTGGTACCCGACGGATGAGTTGCCTGCCGGGGAGAAGATGTCAGACCCGAAGAACTCTGGTGTCACCCATGTGCATCAGTTCTACCCTAAACGCAACTTATGGGTTTTATCCTCATTATATGATAAAATTCGGGATAAATCTGTAAGTGAGCCCAATTTGTTATTACTAACATTAACAAGCCTCCTTATTTACGACTCAAAGTTGTGTCGCTGGCGTCTGGGTAATAGGAGCGGTCCGCTTTCAGGCACACTCTACATATCATCCACCACGATGCCACTGGACTCGTTGACGATCCTTGGCAACAGAATCAAAAGATTTGCGAAGGCAAAAAGGTCGGTAAACACAGTTCGTGGCAATGTTCTGACATTTACCTCATCTTCATCAAGATTATCATCAGTACCATCAAATTCAATCGACTACATCTTCACCGATCCCCCCTTCGGCGGCAACCTGATGTACTCCGAGCTGAACTTCCTCTGGGAAGCGTGGCTCCGGGTCTTCACGAATAACCAATCTGAGGCGATCGTCAACAGAGTGCAACGTAAGAAACTCCCGGATTACCAGGAGCTGATGGAGCAGTGCTTCGCCGAAAACTACCGGATCCTGAAACCGGGGCGCTGGATGACCGTGGAGTTCCATAATTCCCAGAACAAGGTCTGGATGGCGATCCAGCAGGCGCTGACGCGGGCCGGATTCGTCATCGCCGACGTCCGCACTCTCGACAAGAAGCAGGGCACCTTCAACCAGGTATCAAGTTCCAACCAGTCGGTCAAACAGGACCTCATCATCTCCGCCTACAAGCCCAACGGCGGGCTCGAGGATCGGTTCAAACTCACCGCCGGGACCGAGGAAGGGGTCTGGGATTTCGTCCGCCAGCACTTGAAGCACCTCCCGGTCGCGCCCGATAAGGACGGCGTCCTCCAGCACGTCCCGGAGCGGCAGAAGCACCTCCTCTACGACCGGATGGTCGCCTTCCACGTCCAGCGCGGGATCATCGTCCCGATATCGGCTCCGGACTTCTACTTCGGGCTCTACCAGCGCTTCCCCGAACGCGACGGCATGTACTTCCTCCCCGACCAGGTCCCCCGCTACGAGCAGAAACGCCTCGTTGCCGACCGCGTCGAGCAGATGAGCCTCTTCGTCCACGACGAGAAAAGCGCCATCCAGTGGCTCAGGCAGCAACTCAACGGGGCCTCGAAGACCTACCAGGAGATTCAGCCCGCCTTCATGATCGAGAGCAAGGATCCCGATAAACACGAATCCCTCCCCGAACTCGGCGACCTCCTCGAACAGAACTTCCTCAAGGACAAAGAGGGCCGGTGGTACGTCCCCGACCCCAACAAGGAGTCGGACCTCGAAAAGATCCGGGAGAAGGCCCTCCTCAAGGAGTTCGCCGCATATCTCACCACCTCCGGCAAACTCAAGACCTTCAGGACCGAGGCCGTCAGGGCCGGTTTCAAGAGATGCTGGTCGGAGCGTGACTACGCCACCATCCTCAGGACCGGCGACCGCCTCCCCGCGAGCATCCTTCAGGAAGACGACGTCCTCCTGATGTACTACGACAACGCCCGAACGCGGCAGGGGCAGACCGAACATGGAAGAGGTACAGGTCGGCAGGTGGCTCTGGAGCAGTGAGTACAGAGAACCCGTCCAGGTGATCGAGGCCCAGCAGATCTGGGGCACGACCACCTGCCGGTTCTGGGTCCCGAGCGCGAACACCGTGGCCGTCGGAGATGCATCCTCCTGCACCCCCCTCGACCGGGCGTTGCCCCTGGAGAAAGACGAGGTGACCGCACGCGCAGCAGCCGGGCGGATCCTCGACCACCTCGTGAAAACGCCGCTCCTCGCCCCCCTTCTCCCCCGTCACCCGCTCCCCCCAGGTCGCCGCCCTCGCCCGGGCCTGCAGCCGCGACCCTGTCTGCTCTCCTCGCCGACGAGGTCGGACGGCAAGACCATCGAGGCCGGTCTCATCATCAAAGAACTCACGCTCCGGAACCGGGCCGCCCGCATCCTCATCGTCGCCCCCAGGGGGCTCGTCACCCAGTGGGTCGCCGAGATGGAGACTCACTTCAGCGAGACCTTCACCCTCCTCGACCCCGCGAGCACCGACCCCTCCCTCTGGCGACGGATCGACCGGGCCATCGTCTCCATCGATGCCATTAAACCCCTCAAACAGCGGCGAGGCTGGACCCCGGCACGACTACATCAGCACAACCAGGACCGGTTCCACGCCGTCACGAAGGCCGGATGGGATCTCATCATCGTCGACGAAGCCCACAAACTCGCCGGCACCAACCGGCAGGTCGCCCGCCACACCCTCGGCCGCGCCCTCGCCCGGTCGGCCAGGCACCTCCTCCTCCTCTCTGCCACCCCTCACCAGGGCAAGACCGACGCTTTCATGCGGCTCATGAGCCTCCTCGACCCGACAACCTTCCGGGAAGATGGTCAGATCAACCGCGACGACCTCCAGCCCTACATCATCAGGACCGAGAAACGGAGCGCCATCGGCACCGACGGCGCCCCCCTCTTTAAGCCCCGGCAGACCCGGATCGTCAGGGTCGAATGGAGCAGCGAGCACAGCCTCCAGGCCGACCTCTACGACGCCGTCACCGACTACGTCCGGACCGGCTACAACCGCGCCCTTACCGAGAAGAGGAACTACATCGGCTTTCTCATGGTCCTCATGCAGCGCCTCGTCTCCAGCAGCACCCGCTCCATCCGCACCACCCTCGAGACGCCTCGCGCCGCCTCGAAGACAGCCTCCCCAGATGTCCCCGCCTGCTCCCCTAACGACGATTGGTGGGGACCTGAGCCGGAGAGCAGATCGACGAGGCCATCCCGTGCCGACACTCCTCACACCGACGGAGACGGCACAGGTCCGCCTCCTCCTCGACCTCGCCCGCCGGTGCGAGGCCGCCCGGCCCGACGCCAAGGCCGAACGCCTCGTCGACCTCATCTACTCCCGCCGTGGCGAAGAGAACGACCCCGACCTCAAATTCCTCATCTTCACCGAGTTCGTCCCGACCCAGCAGATGCTCACCGAATACCTCACCGCACGGGGATTCTCCGTCGTCTGCCTCAACGGCTCAATGGACATGGACGAGCGCCGCAGGACCCAGCAGGCCTTCGCAACCCACGCCCAGGTCATGATCTCCACCGAGGCCGGGGGCGAAGGCCTCAACCTCCAGTTCTGCCACACCGCCATCAACTACGACCTGCCCTGGAACCCCATGCGGATTGAGCAGCGTATCGGCCGGGTCGACCGTATTGGCCAGACCCACGACGTCATGGTCTACAATATGGTCTTCTCCGGCACCATCGAACAACGGGTCCACGAGGTCCTCCTGGAAAAGCTCCTTGTCATCTTAAACGACCTCGGTTTCGACAAGTTCAGCGACGTCCTCGACTCCAGCGAGGCAGGACGGGGATTCGAGGACCTCTTCATCCGTGCGATCCTCGACCCCACGAGCACCGACGACTACCTTGACACCTTCGTCGCAACAATCCAGGAGCAGGCACGGCAGGAACGGCAGACGCTCTCGTCCCTCCTCGACCAACCCCTCCTCTCCGCCGGCGACGTCAGGACTACTCCCTCGCCCCTCCCGCCCTCACCGAACACCTCGTCGTCTCGGCTCTCAGGCCTGGGCGGCGAGGCGGGCACCGGCATCCAGGGTTTGACCTCCAGATGGCCGGACGGCCCGCCATCAGACTGGCGCCATCTTTGCTCCCGGCGAAGACGGGGACCGACCACTCCTGCTCACCGTCACCGACCCGCCGTCGGCGCCCTCCCTCACCGGATCCGCAGCCTCACCCGACCAACCCTCCCGTCCGGATCCCCGACCTCCCCCGCGAGGTCAGGGGACTCTGGTCGCTCTGGAAGCTCTCCGTCTCCGGCACATCGGGCCACTCCCTCGTTGCCGTCCCCTACTTCATCGCCGAGACCGGCCGGCCCTTCTCGATCGCCGCACGACAGATCTGGGATGCCCTTGCCCGGGGCGCCTACTCGATCACCGGCACATCGGCCGCCGAACCGGCACTCTGCGACCGGAGCAGGAGCGGTGCCGCCGATACCGGCCGGGAGACAGGACTAAGCGGAACCCCGGCAATCTATCCGGTCCTCTTCCTCCGGGTGGAGGGCGGCCATGACTGAATGGCAGGACCAGATCCTCACCCGGATCCGCCTCGCAGGCACCCCCCTCGTCGTGGTGCTCGACCCCGACCGGATCCTCCTTGAAGAGCGGATCGTCCAGGCACTTCGGGCCGACGGGTTCGACCTGCTCACCTACACCGACCCTATCGCCTTCAGGCACGCCTACGAACCCGGCTATCGCGCACCCCGGGACAACGGCGAAGAGACGCCGCGCCTCATAGTCAGGTTTACCCATACCCGCCGGGAATCAGTCCCCTACGACCTCCTCCAGAGGGGTGAGTGCATCCGGATCACCCTTGCGGATCTCTTCCCGGGCCTTGACTACTGGACGGTCCAGGCTCTCGGTTCCCGGCACTACGATGCCCTCTACAAGGCAGCGCAAACCCTCCGCGGCAGACGACTCGGCCGGAACCAGACCGCCCGGTTCATCCTCGAAGAGATCTTTTCAATACGGCCGGACGAGATCAGAACATCCGTCGACCTCATCGCCCTCCTCTGCAGGGTCCACTATGCCCGCCAGACCGTTCCCGACGTCCTCGTCGACCACTGTCTGGAAACCTGGGGCGACCGACACGGTGCTGGGCTCCCGGATATCAGGAACCTCTTTGAGCACGGGGCCTTCATGGCGTATCTCCAGGACGGATGGGCCAGATACGTCAGCGGCGGCGATCCGGCACCGACCGTTCCTTTCGACGACGACCGGATCAGGCTCTATATCGATACCTTCTTCCTCGAAGGCGCGCTAAAACCGCTCCACGCGCCTCCTTCCGTCCAGGTCCCGGATTGGGCGCATTGTGGCATCATCCGCGACCATGACACCGAGCAGGTCTACCGTCTGACATGCCTCCTCGACCGGATCGATGGAAAAATCCCCGGCCCGGACGCCAGGCTTGACGATTGGAAACAGTGCACACGGCTCTGGGCCGAGGCGGTGACGCTCTTCTCCGGGTCCTCATCGTCGGCGCTCAACGAGGTCAGGCCGCGATATTATGCTCTCCACCAGGAGATCGAGACCGCCTTCGGGGAATGGATCCTCGCCACCTTCCCGACCCTCCCCGACCGCCCCTACCTCCCGGCCCCGGTCATGGTGCACCAGATCCCTCACTACCTCGCCCACCGGGGAGGTGACCGCATCGCCCTCATCGTCATCGACGGCATGGCCCTCGATCAATGGCTTATCATCAAGGAGATGCTCGGCGACGACTTCACCTATACCGACGATCTCGCCTGTGCCTGGGTCCCGACCCTCACCTCGATCTCGCGCCGGTCCCTCTTTGCCGGCGAGAAGCCGTCGCTCATATCAGGGGTGAACGGAACCGCCCGGAGTGAAGAGATCCTCTGGCGCACGTTCTGGCACAACCAGGAGGGGGCGAAGAGGTCTGTCGGTTATTCTCGCGGCAACACCCTTACATCCCTCGCGGAAGTGGATGAACTCGTCCACGACGCCACCCCGGCGGTCGCGGGTTTTGTCATCAACACCGTCGACAACCTCATCCACACTACCACAATGGGCATGCCCCAGATGCATGACGGCATCCGGCGCTGGATGGAGACCGGAACCCTCCGGCGATTCATCACCCGCCTCCTTGATCGGGGATATCGGGTCTACGTCACCGCCGATCATGGGAACGTCTGCGCCTGCGGCATCGGCGTCCCGCGGCAGGGCGACCTCGTCGAAGAGACCAGTCTCCGGGCCCGCATCTACCACCACGCATCGTTTGCAGAGGAGGCACGTGCGGCATTTCCAAAAGATTCCTGTGTGTGGCCGCCACAGTACCTTGGTACAGGCCATGCAGTCCTGCTTGCCAGCGGGCTCTCGGCGTTCTCTCCCCCCGGCACCGAGGTCCTCTCGCACGGCAGCATTGCGCTGGAAGAGGTCTTTGTCCCCTTCATCCAGATCAGGAGCACACAACAATGTCACAGATGATTGGATTTGACCGGTCCCTCAGGCTGGACTGGCTCGACGCCGCCGCTGGCGTCTCCAGGGAAACCGGGGATATCGAGCAGATCCGAAACTACCTTCATGCCTACCTTGCAGAGAGTTATCCCCACTACACAGCGCGACGAAAGACCATCACCGTGTTGACGCGGGTGTGGGCCCGCATCCCGGATTCGGATCGCCCCGCAAGAGACAGGGCCTTCGTGCTGCTGCCGACACTGAACCAGGACGACCGGATCTGGCTCCATTGGGGCATGTGTCTCCTGGCGTACCCCTTTTTCCGTGATGTGGTGCGGACGGTGGGTCACTCTCTCCGGTATTATGGCAGTTTTTCAAAACAGGAAGTTATCCAGCGGATGAGCGAAACCTGGGGAGAGAGGGCCACCATGCCAAGAGCGGTACAGCGGGTGGTCGAATCTCTGAACAATTGGGGCGTTATTACCGGATGTGAACAGAAGGGCAGGTATCGGTGTGCTGTGCCTCTCTCTACATCGAACAAGGACGTGGAGATCTGGCTGCTGAAGGCGGCGCTGTGTGCAACCCCCCATGATTCTTTTCCCGTGGACCGGATCCATACGATTCCTGAGCTCTTTCCGTTCTCATGCTCCCTCTCAATCCCGGATATTTTGAGATCCCGTGAGTTTGAAGTATCGCAAATGGGAAATAACCGATTTGCTCTTCGATGCTCTGAGAGAAAAGGGGCAGATTAAAACCATTTTTGGTTCGTTGAAATCCATGTTACGGATCTTCATGCTTCTCTCCATCACGGCGCAGGCGCCCGCGATATACGATCCGGATTGTACGTAGACGCTCAATGACCAGAGTAAACTTGTATCCAAAGGAAAACTCGTCAGTTTAGACCCCCTCAAACCGGCAGATCACGCTCCTTCCGGTCGTGGCGTCTGCCTGATCCTCTCTTCCAGTCCGGGGCCTCTGACGACCACGACCGGCTCGAACCTCGCCGGTCATCGTCTGCCGGGAAGTGCTCGTCGCTCCGTGCTCCCGCACAGAGGGATGGCGCAGGGCCGCCGCTCAACCAGACCACACCGTCCGGCCCGCGGGACAGACGGGTACCCCCGGCCTCAGACCCATCATAACCGCCGGCACCCCCCTCACTCACACACCTCCCGTACCTTCTCCGGCTCATAGCGCAACGCAACCTCGCTCGTCCTCCCGCCGGCCTGCACCCGGATCAGGTCGACCAATCGCAGAGAGTCAAGCTTCCGCAGTTGCCGGGAGAAGATCGTGTAGCCGACCTTCGGCGTCTCCTCTACCCGGCCGTAGATCGCGCCGGAGACGAGCGGTCCTGATTGCTCCTGCGACAGCTCCGCGATCCGCCGGAGCAGCCGTCGCTCATCTGCGGAGAGTGCCCGGATGGTGCAGGCGAGGTGAACATGCTTTGACTGCTCATAGGCGGCTGTGATATCCTCCTCGACAACTTCAGTGCGGGCGGCACACTCCGCGTTCAACACCGCCCGCTTCACGAGGTCCAGCCCCACCCGCACGTCGCCCGACTCCATCGTCTGCTCGACGATGCAATCAAGCATCGGTCCCGAGATTACCCCTGGATAAAGCCCGATCCGGATCCGGTCCCGGAGGATGCCCCGGATCTCGTCGGCGTCATAGGGCGGGAAGTAGATATCCGACGGGCGGAACGGCGAGATAACCCACCTGTTCAGTTCTGTGACGAGATCGAGGTCCATGTCGCTCACCGTCGCAAAGACCGCGGCCCGGGCGCCGGGATAATCCTGGTGCAGCCGGAGCAGGGAGTTGATGACGTCCCCGAGCGTGTTGTTGTAGTGGAGCAGGTTCGCGTCGTCCAGGCAGACGATCAGGCTTCTTTCCTGCTGCTGCAGGGCGCCGCCGATCGCGTCCATCACCGACTTGATCGAGACCCCGGTCCGGGCCGGGGCGTGCCCGAAGATCGCGGCATAGATCCGGGAGTAGACCATATACTTCGTCCGGTCGTTCTGGCAGTTGACGTAAACCGGCAGGATCTTCTTTGTGGTCTGTTCGAGCTCGGCAAAGATCCGGAGCACGCTGGTCGTTTTCCCGGTCCCGGGCAGACCCCTGCAGACGGCGGAGAGCGCCCGCCCGCCTTCGAGCGCGGGGCGGACCTGGTAGGCTAGGTCATCGAGCTGACTTTCGCGGTAGTTGAAGAACTCTGGAACATAGTCGATCTCGAAGGCATCGATGTTCCGAAAGAGCGTCTGGTAGGACATGAGGAGCCGTTTTCTCATACAGGGATTGTCGGAGCGTGGCTATTTAAGCACGAGCCGTGCGCATGGTGAAAGTGAAAGCGGCATTGTGCCGGAAGCCCTCTGCGCCCATACTGCCTTTGCTGCGCCCGGCAGAGGGCACTGTACGCGAGCGTTCAGCGTGGCCGCTCAGCCGCCGAGCACCCGCACAATCACCGCCACCACCCCGCCAACCACCCCGCCGGCCCCGGCGCCGAGCGTCGAAACCCTCCGCTCCTCGCCTGCCTTCTCCGCTCGCCAGCCCTCCAGCGCCCGGAGCCGGCTCTCAAACGCCTCGTCCTGCGCCTCCATTCTCTGCAGGGTTTTACAGATCCACTTCACATCCCGGTTCGTCTCGTAGACGAGCTCCCGGGTGGTCTTTTCCCCGGTCATTCCCATAATCCTCCTGGAGGACTATAGGAGGTCGATGACAAAAAGCCTGACCGTAACGATTATATTCCAGAATCAAAGCCCAATTCAGGCTCCCCGATAAAGTCAGACTGATATCCTCCCGCGCCGACTCTATAATTGTCTGTCATATTCCCGGGAAGATACAGGCAGGAGAACAGACCCATGGCAGACTTCGTGCCGACGACCATAACCAGATCAGCGCTCCGGGATCTCACGACCCCGATCGCTGACGTATCGGAATTTGACAGCCTCATCGAGATGGTCATCGCCGACAACCCCTTCGAGTGCATCGGCTACACCCGTCGCGACGGCGTCGCGGTCGCGCCGGTCGTCCGGAACCGCGAGCACTACACCGGCAAGGTGAACTTCATCGACGAGAACACCGGCAAACGGCTTGGGACCGTCTCGATCCAGTCCCCCTCGATCGCCGCGTTCGACGCAAACATCGCGGCGGTCATGGCGAACACCCCCCTCGCAACCGCGATGGGCGGCGTGGCCGAGCGCAACTTCGCCGGCGAGTCCTACTACTGCCAGCTCAGGTGCCACGACCCCTCGGGCGACGACTACTACGTCACCTTCACCCGGAAGACCGTCCGGATCTCGTCCTACCAGGATGAGGCGATCAAGACCGCGGTCGAGACCTGGGCCGACGCGGTGCCCGCGCTGCGGTGAGAGGGGTCTCTCCCTCTTTCCTTTCAGAGGCTGAGGAAGGTATCTTGCAAGAGTAGAGGGGCTATTCTCCCCCAACTTCCCGATACCTTCTGATAGCCGATCATTGAACGTTAAAGCATCATTCGCGTGATGTGCTCTCCTACGACAATTGGGGCAAAGAGAAGTACCGGCTCATCCTCAGGCGCGCCGGGGCGGAGGCGTAACCGATACCTGAGACGATCATCCATGTGAAATACACGCCGTAGTGGGCGGCACCAGACGGGAGGGGTACTTGACGGACTGTATTCGGAGCGCCTACCCCTGGAGGTTAACGTCAACCATATTGCCTGCAATCTGCATATATCCCGGATATCTGCCGGCATTCCTCACTTGACGGGTACCTGATCCGTTCGTCCCGGTCGGGGGAGGGTATCTCCGGGAGTAAAGATCAGAATGTTCGGGACTGAGGGAGAACTCTGCATCGCGGATGGGGTATAGGCAACGCAGGATCATGATGCGTAACAACTTCCGGCGAGCGTCTTTCTGAGGCCGGGTTCTACTCATCTTCGCTCAGGAGAACCTGCACCTCGCCAGAGAGAACCGGCAGATACCTCTCGACGACACCCCAGACAACCTCATCGGATACACTTGCATACCCATGAATCAGGCGATTCCTGAAGGCAATGATCAGAGGGGCATCAGAGATCTTCTCTCTGATGCCCGGCTCCCGCTGCAACAGCTGGTTAAGCGCTTCACCGATGATCTCAAACTGCCGCTCCACCGCGGACCGGAGCATGGGGTTGGCGTGATACTCCTCGTAAGTTCTGCCGGCGGTGAACTGCGCGATATAGTCTGCAGCCTCTGCAATATCATAGAGATATTTCCTGCCCTCACGCGACGGCATAGATCTCCCTGCAGGTCTCTTCTACGGATTCCAAAAAGATCGGGTTTCTGATCGCTGATCGCTCCACGAGGTCGATCTTACGGCAAAAGAGCCGGGTCAGGTCTTCGATGAGGCCAAAGTACGCCTCCGCATGTTCAACCGGAGCCATCGGTTCGAACTCGACGACAAAATCGATGTCGCTTCTCTCCGGGTCGAACCGGTCGCTCGTTGCCGAGCCAAATACCCCGAGCCTCCTTACACGGCGGCGTGCAGCAATGTGGGCGATCTCGGATATCTTCTTGCGGATGACTGCGTGCATCTGACTCCCCCTATGATGGTATTATCGTCCGGGAAGCATTATCTCTTTCGGATGAGCGCGATACATCTCCTGCACCAACCGGCCATAGCGCCCGGCAGGCTCCCCCTTCCGGCCGGAGGCACCCGGGCGAAAGCCTCGCGCTGAACGCAACCCCGTATCGTATCAGCCCGGCGACCGCACTGCTACCTATCCCGGATGCGCCGCAGTGCCATCAGGGGGGCAAGATCCTGCATACCCCGGCTCACGCCGCACACAGCGCCCCGGGCGCCTCGGCCGCCGGCATTCTCTTCTTCGTATCGGCGGGTATGCACCTCGGCCCTCCCGGACGTGGAGACGGCGATCCGGCCCACGCACAACTGGCTTCCTCCATAGTGCACCCATGGAGTGCCAGGCTTCTCATACGCCGCAGAAGTGGAGGAACATCACCCCCACAGCCCCTCCCGCAGAGATCTGGGCGGATCTCCAGCCTCACATAATGTATCCAGATGTTCGGAGCTCCCCCGGCAAATGTTCGGAGCTCAGGACCCTCGGTGGCCGATAGTCAGGAGAACAGAACGATGAAGAAACCCGAACGATTCGTCCCGGTCGGGGGAAGGTATCTCCGGGAGTAAGTCTCATGCTCATCGGGCATGCAGATCACAAACGTCGTCGCTTCCGGCGACCTCCACCAGCCGGTCCCGTTCCCCCGGTTGCCGGAACTCCCCGACACAGCCTGCAGGTATGATCCCGAAATCTACCACGGCGCATACATCCTCCTCTCCCGGGGGAAGGCCACCATATACCGGAGCGGAAAATACATCATCTACGGCCTCGCATCCCCCGACGACCTCACCCCCGCCTATAAGGAGTTCCTTGCCATCCTCTCGCCCATCATCGAACCGGCGCTCGCATCGCCGCCGGCGATCAGAAACATCGTCGGGATGGATGATCTCCGGATCACGATCCCGCTGTCACGGCTCGTCGTCGCTCTCCGGATGGAGCACGTCGAGTACGAACCCGAACAGTTCCCGGGCCTGATCTACCGCGGGGATAACGGGACTGCCCTCATATTCTCATCGGGGAAGGTGATCCTTGCCGGGTTTAAAGACCCGGGGACGATGGCAGAGTTTGCGTCCGGGCTGAAGGAGAAGATCGCGGGGGTCGTGTGACCCGTCACCTGAAGCCCAATTGCCCCGGTATGGAAGATCAGAAGGTATCGTACCTGCCCCGGTCACAACCGGCACCCGGGGAAAAGCGTTATCCGGATGGGCGGGTAACAGGGGTATGATACGGCATGCTTACGGCTGACGGCATCCTCGGGACGCTTGCGGAGCACCGGGAACGGATCAGGAGCCTTGGCGTCCGGCGGATCGGGGTCTTTGGGTCGTTTGCCCGCGGTGAGGAGCGCGAGGAGAGCGATATCGATATTCTCATCGAGTTCGAGGAAGGAGGGCGCTCCTTTGACACCTACATGGACCTCAAGTTCTTCCTCGAAGACCTCTTCGGGAGGAGAGTCGACCTCGTCGACCGCGATGCCATAAAACCGGCCCTCGCACCACATATCCTCGGGAGTGTCCGGTATGCCCCGGGAATATAATCTCTATCTCCGCGATATCCTGGAGGCTATCGGGAGAATCGACCGATACACCCGGGGAATGGACTACGAGGCGTTCCTCGCAAACGACCTGGTGCAGGATGGCGTGATCCGGAACCTCATGGTCATCGGCGAGGCCGTGAAACTCATCCCCGAACCACTGAAATGCAAACATCCCGATATCTCCTGGAGGAAGATTGCAGGGATGCGCGACATCCTCATTCACGCATACTTCGGGGTCCATAATGAGATCGTGTGGGATGTCATCCGGAACAAGATCCCGGAACTCCAGGCGGCGGTCAGGCAGATGCTCGACAGCGAAACAGCCCGATAAACCCTCCTCGGTGGTTCGGGGTCCAAAAACATTTATCCTGCCGTTCGAGCCCTCATCCTGGGAGGGGGTGATCGCCTGTTCATGCCGGGAGCCATGAGCCCGTACACTGCCGATGCAATCTACCGTGACGCCGTGGTGATCTATGACGCCGGAGGGCCTTGCGTAGCTCCACTGGATCCTTGGTGCCATAACGAGCATCGAGGAGTTCTCCGGAGGCATCGGATCGGTGGAAGATCTCCAGAACCGTTTCACAAGAGCCATATCGCTCTGGATATAATCCCTTGTTCTGATGGACCCCCTGTATGCAGCGCTTGAACACTATTAGGGCTACTCCTCGTTCCTCCCCTCCCAGGAAGAGGTCATCCACGATATCCTCCAGAAGAGAGACGTCCTCGCGGTCCTTGCGACTGGAGGGGGCAAATCCCTCTGCTACCAGCTCCCCGCTCTCGTGACGGGCGGGCTGACCGTCGTCGTCTCGCCCCTGATCTCCCTGATGAAGGATCAGGTCGACACGCTCGTGACCCAGGGGGTCCCTGCGGTCACCCTGAACAGTTCGCTTTCCTACGACGCGATGGTCCGGATCCTCGCGGACCTCGAGGCAGGGAGGCTCCGTCTACTCTACGTCTCGCCGGAGAGGGTGGTCCAGCCCCGGTTCCTCGCCATCCTCCGCGAGCTCGACGTGACGCTCGTTGCCGTCGATGAGGCGCACTGCATCTCCGAGTGGGGCCACCAATTCCGGCCGGAGTACCGCCAGTTGAGCGTCTTAAAGGAGATGTTCCCGGGGGTCCCCATGATCGCCCTGACGGCGACCGCGATCCCCGAAGTCCGGCAGGACATCATAAAGCAGCTCAACCTTGCGGACCCCTCGGTCTACGTCGGGAGTTTCAATCGCGAGAACCTCCAGTACATCGTCACCGGCAAGAAGGATGCGTACCCTCAACTCATCGATTACCTGAGGAACAACCCGGGCCGGTCAGGGATCATCTACTTCTCAAACAAGAAGCGGACGGAAGAGATCGCGGAGCGGCTGCGGAATGACGGGATCCGCGCTCTGCCCTACCACGCAGACCTGCCGGACAACTTCCGCCACCGGGTGCAGGAGCAGTTCGTCAGGGACGAGATCGACGTGGTCTGCGCAACCAACGCCTTCGGCATGGGCATCGACAAGCCCGACGTCCGGTTTGTGATCCACTACGACATGCCAAAGAGCCTGGAAGCGTATGCGCAGGAGACCGGGCGTGCGGGCCGCGACGGCGAAGAAAGCGACTGCATCCTCTTCTACGGTCCGGGGGACCGGCAGAGGTGTATGGCCGCCCTGGAGAAGTATTACGGGGAGCGTCCAGAGCACCGTGCGCTCGCCGTGCGGAAACTCAACGATATGATAGCCTTCTGCGAGACCACCCGGTGCCGCCGGCAGCACCTGCTCAGGTACTTCGGCGAGACCTTCACCGCGGTGCCGTGCCGGGGCTGCGATATCTGCATGCTACCGGGCGAGCTCATCGACGGGCGGGAGATCGCCGCAAAGATCGTGAACTGCATCTCCGAGCTTCCGGGAAAATTTGGCGTAACGCACATCGCAGATGTTCTCACCGGCTCAAAAAGCAGCAAAGTTCTGGCGAGAGGCCACCAGGATCTGCCGTCATACACCTCTGGGAGCGAGCATTCGAGCAAACAATGGTCTTCTTTCATACGGCAACTCATAGCGAACGGCTACCTGGATCAGAGTTCCGATCAGTATCCGGTCGTCACCACAAACGAGCGGAGCGGCGCCGTCCTCTCCGGTGGTGAGAGCGTGCGGCTCACGAGACCGGAGGGCCGCCAGACCCGCGGCAGGAGGGAAGGCCTGGATGAGAGGCCCTTTGACGCTGCACTCTTTGAGGAACTGCGAATCGTCCGGAAGAGATTTGCAGATGAGATGAGTATCCCGCCCTACGCGGTATTCCACGATAGGACCTTAAAGGAGATGGCCCGCCGGTACCCGCAGACGCTTGATGAGTTTTCAGCCATTCCCGGCGTGGGGGATGCGAAGCTGCAGAAGTTCGGCGAGGCCTTCGTCTCGACGATCTGCTGTTACCGGGACCGGCAGTACACCGACGATGAGCAGGGCATGACCCCGGACGCTGGTGGCGCAACGGTAATTTCCAGTGGCGATTCCGGCTGCCCGGCGGCGCCTGGGGGGGCTGCGGATCCCGACGAGATCCCCGACGACGCCCTCCTCAAAGAGGCCTATGCCCTGCAGGAGTATATTCGGGAGTTGCGCGCGGAGCTCCGTGAGGCCGAAGAGTTCCATAAGTTGCTGCTTGCGAGGGCGCGCACGCTGGGTATCCAGGAGAACGAGACCTACGCCATAACAACGCAGGTCAGCCGGCGGCGCCACATCGTCACGGAACGGTTTTACGAGCGGTACCCGGATGTCTTCGTCAGGATCGCGAAGGTCACCATCAGTGCCGCCGAAGAGGCGGTCGGGAAGGAGGCTCTGGAAGAGTGTGTCGAATATGAGGAGTCGGAGAGGGTCAGCGTCAGGAGTAAGGCTCCGTAGGGGCACGGCCTCCTCCGGCCCCTGATGGGCCGGGAGCGTGAGGCGGGCATCATGGGAACCATCTACCCAGGATGATGACGGTGATCAGACCATGGCCGTAGGAGCACCATCGATCGGTACATAGTGTTCACCAACGCCGCGGACGTGAAGTGAGGAGAAACTCAGTCCCCTTCACCTCCCCACCCCCGAACCAGGAATCAGCCCGCTCACGCACGCGATATGCTCCCCGGCCTTCGTGATCCGGATCGAGAAGTTCCGGCCCTGCCACCGCCGCTCCACGTAGCCCTGCTCCTCGAGCTCCTTGAGGTAGCCGCGGTTCGTCCGGTTCAGGAGCGCCCGTTTCTTCCCGGCCCGCAGGTACGCGTCCCGTTCGGCCGTGTGCAGCCTCTCGTAGCCGTGGACGCTGGCGTCGTGGAAGAACCCGATGATCTCCTCGCTCGTCATCCCGCCGGCCCCGGCCTCCTGGCGCCGGAAGAGCTCGACGAGGAGCCGGACGTTCTCGGGCCGCGGCATCATGATACGGAAGTGCTGGAAGACCTCGGTCCTGGCGTCCTCGACGATCGAGAGGCCGTGCTCGCACTCCTCGCCGTCCGCCGTCGCGTAGCGGTCGGCGCTGACGTAGTAGAGCACGGCCTCATGGACCATCGCGGCGAGCGTCACCGCGACCGAGGTCTTGCGCCCGCAGGAGGACATGTTGACGTAGACGGCGTTGCCCGCCTCCTTCTCCGTGCGGATCAGGCACGAGACGACTCTCAGGACGTCGAGGATGTCGAACATCGCGACCGGGACGAACGTCACGGCGATCCCGAGCTCCTGCAGCCGCTCCGTCACCCGGCCGACGAAGTAGTGCTGTTTTTTGACCATCCCGGCGTCGAGGCCGGCGTCCGGCGGGACCGCGAGGATGTAGGCCCGGTCGGCCTTGTTCTTCGTGAACGGCGCCACCGCCCGGTCGATCTCGTGGCCGAGGGGGATGATGTGGACGACGTCGCGCAGGCCCCCCGGCAACACCCGGTCGTTCTCGTTGGTCATACTCATCACAATATTCACTGAATACACGTGAAGTTGTTAATGTTTCGATCCGGCACACGCTCTCCTGTAACAGGAGGTATCAAACTATGAGAACCAACCTTCAGGGACTTGCCGGGCGGCGGGTCACACTGACCGCCGTCTTCTGGCAGTACGGAACCTACAGGGGCAACGGATGCTCCGGGAAGTCCATCCTGCTCAGGCAGGTCCGCGACCTCTCCGGCCGGCTGCTTGCCGACCACGCCTGGATCAACTACACCGCCGGGTTCGACGCGGCCGGAGAGTTCCACCGCGGCGATACCGTCCGGTTCACCGCCACGGTCGACGAGTACGTCAAGGGCTACCGGGGGGCAAAGATCGACGACCGGCTGGCGCGGCCGCCGGCGGTCGACTACCGCCTGAAATTTCCCCGCCGGGTAGAGAAGACCGGCAGGATCGATCCGGGTGCGCGCCCGGTGCGGGGGTGAGGAGGATGGAGAAGCACCGGCAGGAAGAGGTCGACCGGCTGATCGCCGATCTCGACTTCCCGGCCCTCTACCGGGGATACACGTGGAAGAACGACACCTGGGAGAAGGGGTTTTCCGAGATCCTCGGGCTTGAGCGGGAGGTGACGGCAGCCGCGCGGGACCAGGCGCTCGGGCTCGGCCACGTGCAGAAGATCGCCCGCCGGGCCGGCCTCCCGGACCGGACCGACTGCGCCGGCCGGATCGTCGTCATCCTCTACATCGGCAGCGCCCCGGCGTACTGGCTGATGCGGGAGTCCGGGGAGACCGCCAGGATCGTCGAGGAGCAGATCCGGGGGTTTGGGCCGGCGTGTGCGAGCAAACTCCTCCGGTTCGCCGTCCCGCAGGTCTTTGGGGCGATCGACACCCGGCTGGTCCGGATCTTCGGCCGCGGCGACCCGGAGAAGCAGCGCTACCCCGTGCTTGACCTGATAGCGGAGCGGTCCGGCGGCCGGTGGGCGATCCCCGCCGCGCAGCCGGGGTGGCCGGAGGAGTACGGGGCCTGGACCGGGGTCCTGCACGCGCTCGCGAACGTCCTCAACCGTGAGGAGGTCTGCTGCCCACACCCGGAGGGGTTCGCCGCTGCGGGCCTCCGGAGCCAGGGCATCTGGGCCGCGGCGGACGTGGAGATGGCGCTGTCCTGCTACGCAACGGGGGTTGTGGGGGAAGAATGTGCACCCCTTCCGGTGGGGTGAGTGAGGCGGATCCCGATCGGGGTCGCAGGCATCCTCACCCCTCGCTCCCGGCACCAACCCCTTCGCGGCAACCCCCGGCGCGTAGCAGGCCCGCTCGCTCCCCGACAAACGCCGCCGCCTCTCCCGAGAGGGTGTACCGGACTTCTCCCCCTGTCTTTTCCCGGAGGATGATCCTATCGCCTTCCAGCCTTCGGATGTGCCATGAGACCGATGAGGGGGTGATCCCGAGCCGTTCGGCAAGCTGCCGCCGCGACATCCGTGGGTTCTCCAGCAGCGCAAAGAGGAGCTCCCGCGTCTTCGGGTTTTTGAGGGGGATGAGCACCTTCGCTTCGAGAACCGAATACTTCTGCCGGTTCTCGAAGTACCCCGTCTGCCCCCCGACGGCGGTGGTGACAATCATCCCGACCTCCTGGAGCTTCTCGAGGTGGTACCTCAGGGTTCCCCGGTTTATCCCGAGGTCCTCGGCGAGGGTGGCGGGGCGGATGCCCGGGTGAGTGCGGATGTGGTCGTAGATCGCCGTCCGGGTCTCGTGCCCAAGGGCGGTGCGTTTCATGATCCGACGATAACCAAAGAAGAGCCAGACGTTCAGGAGAAAGAGGACATTCACGACGACCAGGAGTTCGGGGGAGACTCCGATGAGCATGCTGCTCATCAGGCTCTGGGGCGGGACCTGCCACCACTCGATGGATGTCATATCCTGTGGCGGGCGGTCGGGCACATAATCCCTGGCCGGGCTGATCGTATAGACGACGGCCGCAGAGGTGGGGATGGCGAAGAGAAGGGTGATCAGGAGTACAACAGCCGGCCAGCGTCGCATGCTCCAAGAATTGGAGTAGGGAGCCATTACCTTTGCGCTTTGCCGGTGTCTCCCATCGTCGGGTTTCAGAAAAACCGGGGCTCCAGGGTAGACGGTCGGCACAGAAACCGCATATAATCTCGCGTCACATCTCCCACTATGACGGAGGAGGAACCGCCCGCAACGGGTCGCCACCGTATCGTCGCCGTCGCGGCCGGCATCGGGCTCCCTGCTGGGGTGGCCGTCCCCGGGGTTATGGTCGCGCCGCGGGGTGGTTATCTCTCGGTCACCGCCGCCGGCAGGGATACTGCAGGCAGCGAGATCTCGCGACAGGAGCGGCCGATCGATCCCTACTCACTCCGGGGCATCGGCACGGCAGACGGCGGCTACCTCATCGCCGGGAGGGTAGTCGCATGAGAGATCGGTGGCTTATCCTCGGCATCGCCATCGTGGTGATCTTCGTCTTCTGGCGTGCTACTTACGTCCCGCCCGGCTACGAGACGATACACTATGAGACCGTTCCCGTCCTCCCGGTGGAGCGGTACAACCTCCCGTTCACCGAGATCTGGGAGGCGATGGAAGAGCAGATCCCGTTTGACAACCGGACGGCGAGGTCTCCGCTGCTCGTCATGGATTTTGATGCGAACGGCTCGTTCACCTACATCCAGTTCAGTTTCTTCGCCGATATGAGAGGGGAGTCCTGGGTGCACTCCGCCTTTGTCCTCCAGAATGGGAGTACCTACCTCTCGTCCCAGCGGCTCGATTACCACCCTCCTCACGCACACCCGCTCGGAGCCCTCGTCGCCGTCGACGATATCCCGTTCGATGGGATCTCCTACGGCAAAAGAGGGATGAGCCTGAAGGTCTTTTACCACGAGCAGAACCGGACCTATGACGACACCTACAAAAACATCTACGCCATCGAGAACGGCACGCTCCGGCCGCTGAAGTTCATCTCCTTTGCCACCACGGAGGTCTGGAACACCATCGAGATTTATCCGAGGGATCCGCCGGAGGGGGATCGGCCGCCGGCCGCCATCGATGAGAACCCCCGGGCGCTGGTCATCTTTGCCCCGCGGGAGATCAGGTTGGCGGAGAGGGTTGTGTATGAAACGACGGCTGGAGTTTGATATGGCCGAAGACGCGAGGAGCAAAGCCCTTCGGGCGAGACTGCATCGCTGTCCCGGCACCATCTACTCGCGCGAGGCCGCGAAGGGCGATGGGCCGGCATTCGAAGATCGCAGGGTGCGATGCTCCGGCGGAGACGAACTGCACAGAAGAGATATATGGCGTTCATCACAATCACTCACTAATAGGCCTTCCATTCTGCCGGCCGGCGCGCCGGGCTGGTTGTTTGACGAGACCGGGCATCCCGGAAGGTCGGAATTGATCCAATGAAGTATCTTCACGTCATTCTCATCTTCTCCCTGTTCATCCTCCCGGCAGTGGCTGTCGAGAGCCCGGTGGAGGCGCCCGTCGAACGGATCGAGATCGATGGTGCGGCGACGGTCGCCTGCGCGATAGCGCTCCTGCGCCGGGGGGTGAGGCGGGAATGAAGGCCAAACCGCTCATCACCGCGAGCGCGATCTTCTTCTTCCTCTGGGCGACAATGGCGGTGACGCTTGCGTCCCATGGCCTCATCCGTTCCCGGAGCATCATATTCCTGCTCTCTGTCATCTCGCTTGCGGGATCGGTTCAGCTCCTGCGGGCGATACGCCGGGAGTCGCCCCGGTGGTATTGGGGCATCCCGTTTGCGGCTGTCTGTGCTGTTCTAGCGCTCTGGACGGGAGTTCTCGCATGGGCTGTGCCCTATCATCTCGCGGACCCCGCCTTCCAGATCATGTTCCTCCTCCCCCCGACCGCGGCACTCCTCCTCTCCTCCCTCCCGGACAGCTGCCGGGCGTGGGTGCGGATACCGACCGTCGTCGTCGCAGCCCTCGGCATCATCTCGCTCTTCCTGGCACTGGGTGCGCTCCTGGATGTCACCCCCGTGCCCGCACCGGGCATCATGGAGTTTGCCGGCCCCATATACGGTCTCTTCCTCATGCCGCTCGTCGGGCTGCTCCTTATCGTGGCGGGGGCGGCTTGCCGATGATCCTCGCCGGCACCGCCGGGTGCCGTGGACCCACCGCCGGTAACGCCCGGCTCCGAGGACGGCACGCTCAGGCTGTTTCGGAAAGGCCCTGAGATTTACCGGCTCGATGTCCCGGAGAAATGTATTCCGATCCGCATCTCGCAACCACCGGGCCGAAGCAACTATTAGCAATCCCTGCCAAAACACCAGTATCTATGCAGTCCCGGGAAGAGATCTTTGCGACCCTGCAGCGCCTCAAGGGAGATATTGCCGCACGGTTTTCGGTCAGTCGGATCGGTATCTTCGGCTCGGTTGCCCGCGGCGAACAGACCGAAGCGAGTGATATTGATATCCTCGTCGAGTTCTCCCGGCCGATCGGGTTCTTCGCCTTCCTCGAGCTCGAAGAGTTCCTTTCACGAAATCTCGGCGCCCCTGTCGATCTGGTGACACCCGATGCCCTGAAACCCATCATACGGGAGCGGGTGGCTGCCGAGGTCGCGTATGCCTGAACGGTCGAAGATCCACCTTCTCTGCGGTGATATTGCTGAGGCTATCGAACGCATTCTGTCGTATACTTCGGAGATGACGTACAGCGAGTTTATCAGCGATATCAGGACACAGGATGCGGTTATCAGGAATCTGGAGATTCTTGGGGAAGCAATCAAAAACCTTCCGCCCCGGTTTACGGAGCGGCATCCGGAGATTCCATGGCGGTTCATCGCCGGTATGCGGGACAAACTCATCCATCACTATTTCGGCGTCAGTCTTGAGATCGTCTGGGAGACAGCGCGGTCCGATATACCTGCGCTCCGGGAGTGGCTGAAGAAACTGGAAGAACGGCAATGAGACACTGGAACTACTGCAGCCAGCTCCGGGAGTAAGTAGCCCGAGAGGGGACTGGCGATTCAGGCGGGATTTGTTCAGATGATACAGTCGGTCTCACCCAGAAAAGCCCGACACGGAAGTACCGCCTGACTGAGAACGGAATGAGACGTCTGGGAAGAGGCTGATACCCCGGGCAGGAGTGGCGGGGGCGGCCTGCCGATGATCCTTGCCGGCACCGCCGGGTGCCGTGGACCCGCCGCCGGTAACGCCCGGCTCCGAGGACGGCACCCTCAGGCTGTTTCGGAAAGGCCCTGAGATCTACCGGCTCGAGTACCTCAAGCCAGCGGAGATCACGGGGTTGGTCGCCGGGCTCCTCTCACGCCAGGTACCGGGTAATCGGCTCGAGATCCTGGTACCCGACCAGGTGCCCTGCCGCCCGGCGCTGGGACTGGTCGCCCCCGTAGACCACGAACGAGCGATCCGGGGCGTTGCCGGAGAGCCCGTTCCAATACGCGATCTCGCTGAAGAAGTCGGAACTTGCCGTTCTGCCGGACTTGATCTCGACTGGGATGGGATCCCACCCTTGATACTCGATGATGCAGTCGATCTCATGCCCGAGTTTGTCCCGCCAGAAGTAGAGGTTGGACTCTTTGCCCCGGTTGAAGCGGAACTTCAGGAACTCCGTTATGATGAGCGATTCAAAGAGCCCTCCTTTCAGGGGGTGGTAACCGAGGTCGTCGGCACCCTGTATCCCGGCCAGGTGTGCAGCAAGACCGGGGTCCGTGAAGTAGAGTTTGGGCATCTTGACAAGCCGCTTGTTGAAGTTCTTGTGATGGGGCCTGACCTGGATGATCAGCATCGACGTCTCCAGGAGGGAGAGCCACTCTTTCGCCGTGTTGTGGGTGATGCCGCAGTCATGGGCGAGGGACGAGTAGTTCACCACCTGGCCGGACCGGTAGGCGCACATCTTCATGAATGTCTGGAACGCCGAGAGGTTCTGCACCTGCTTGAGAAGGCGGAGATCGCGCTCGATGTAGGTCTGGATATACGACGAGTAGAAGTCTCGCGGGTGAATGCTGCTGCTATAGGGGCGGGGGAAGAGGCCGGCGTAGAGGAAGTCCTCGTAGCGTTCAATCCCTACCCCGGCACGGGCAAGTTCCCCCATTGAGAGGGGGAGGAGTTTGACGATCCCGACCCGGCCGGCAAGCGACTGGGATATCCGCTCCATCATCAGGAAGTTCTGGGACCCAGTGAGGATGAACTGTCCTGGCCTCTGATTCGCATCAAGGACTCCCTGGAGGTACGAGAAGAGCTCCGGGACCCTCTGTACCTCGTCGAGGACCGCCCCGGTCTTCTCGTACTGTGCAAGGAAACTGCGGGGGTCCTCCTCTGCGAAGGCGCGGGTGTCGGGGTCTTCGAGCAAGACGTAGGGCAGCTGCGGGAATACCGACCGGACGAGCGTCGTCTTTCCCGACTGGCGGGGGCCGACGACGGCGACTGCTGGAAAGCCGAGAGCAAGCGACCGGATCTGTACCTCCGCATCCCGCTGGATCATCCCCTGCTTCGTGGTGGACATATTGTAAATGGTATTTACAATTTGTCCACATAAACATACCTGCGGGATCGACGGACACTGCTGTCCGGGCGGGTTAGCATACGCTGCAATGTGTTGCTGCGGTTGGCTTTGACGTTCACTACCGGCGCCCCGGGTTCCTGCAGCCGCTCCGTCACCCGGCCGGCGAAAAAGTGCTGCTTTCTGGCCATTCCGTGGTCAAGGCCGCCACCAAGGTGATCTCTCGATCGAAACCTATCGCCGGTCGGCAACCGAAGCCGGGTGGCCAACCCGCGACTCCATCCGATACTACCGGGCATCGCCGGCGCCAGACCCGTAGTGAGAAGGAACCGGCGCCAAGATCATCAAACTAAAACCGGTGTGCCTGGTCCCACTGATCCGCCCCCGGCAGCGAAGCCCTGAGTACCAATCACGATTAGAATCCCGTCGACCGCCAGACCGGGCATGCCCAACTCGATGAGTGGTGGCGTCTCGTGCAGAAAGCGGAGCACATCCGTGCCGACCGCTACCCCCACGAGCGGTTCTGCCTCGTCGCGGGCGCCGTCGAGGGGAAAGACCGGCTCCGCGATGAGGGGTTCCTCGTCTACGACCTCGCAGATATCGAGGCGGCGTGCAGCACCCGGTAGGGCCCCGCAGGGTTTGTTGTGGGTCTGAAATGTGAATACTTTTTGTATCCGGATGAATACATTATTTATCCTAATGAATACAATATGTATTCATGCTTGAGGCGCTCATTTCCTCAAAGGTCCGGGTGAAACTCCTCACCCTGTTTCTCCTCAACCCGGAGAGCGAGTTCTACGTCCGCGAGATCGTCCGCATGACCGGCGAGAACATCAACGGAGTGCGCCGCGAGCTTGCAAACCTGGAATCGTTTGGACTTCTTGTCGGGAGACGGCGGGGGAACCAGCAATACTTCACGGTCAACCGTGATTTTTTCCTCTACACCGACCTCCAGCAACTCGTGCTCAAGACGGAAGGGGTTGCACGAGTTATCCGGGAGAATCTCTCTTCCTTGCAGAATATCGAGTGCATGTTCGTCTACGGATCGTTTGCAAAAGGTACCGCAGGGGGAAGGAGCGATATCGACCTCTTCATCGTGGGCGATGTGAACGAAGAGGTGCTGATCCCGCTCGTGAATACGAGCGAGCGCGCGATCAACCGTGAGATCAACTACACGCTCATGCTTGCTAGCGAGTTTGCGCGAAGAAGGGAGGGCGGAGATCCTTTCGTAAAGAATGTAATGGGTGAGAGAAAGATCATGATCATCGGGACCTGCGATGATTGAAGACCTTGAGAGGCAGGGGCTGATCAAGAGGCTCCCTCTCGACCGGAAGAAAGTAGACGACGCGATGGCTCTCGCCCGTCGGGATATTGATACCGCTCGTACACTTCTTTCGACCGACTGCGATTGGGCATACAACATCGCCTACAACGCAGTCCTCCAGGCCGGCCGGGCCCTGATGTTCGCAAAGGGTTACCGTCCGGACGGTGCAAACCAGCATATCTGGTAAAGTTTGCCGGGCTCTTCCTTGGTGAGGGTGACGTTCTCATCTTCGACCGTATGCGCCGTAAACGGCACAGTTCGGTCTAGGACGCCGTAGGTGTAATATCTGCGGCCGAAGCGGAATTTGCGGTGAGTGCGGCTGAGGCCCTGGTGCAGAAGGTTGCGATGCTCCTTGGGTGACCTCATCTCGGCCCGGAGGGCGTCCCATCCCTCTCCGCCACCATCTTCTCCCGCGCCTCACCCCACTTCCCCCACCGCCCCCGTCCGGCGGCTCCCGTAGGCGAAATAGATGACAAGCCCGATCAGGAGCCAGACCACGAACCGGAGGTGCGTGACGGTCGGCAGGGCGACGATGAGGTAGACGCAGGAGAAGATGGCGAGGAGCGGGACTGCCGGGACAAACGGGACCCGGAACGGCAGCGGAGCATCGGGCCGGGTGTGCCGGATGACGATCACCCCGGCCGAGACGATGATGAAGGCGGCGAGCGTCCCGATGTTCACCAGCTCCGCGACCGCACCGAGGGGGAGGAGGCTCCCGATGGCGGCGGTGACCAGCCCGACGACGAGGGTGACATTCACCGGCGTCCGGAGGGTGGGGTGCACCTTCCCGAACGCCGCGGGGAGCAGCCCGTCGCGGGACATCGCGAAGATGATCCGGGTCTGGCCGAAGAGGAGGACGAGCAGCACCGAGGTGATCCCGAGGAGCGCCCCGCCCCAGGGGATGCCGATCCAGTCGAGAGCAAAGGCGACCGGTGCCGGAACGTTCAGCTCAGGGTAGGGGACGATGCCGGTGAGCACCAGGGAGACCGCGATATACAGCGCCGTGGCGATGAGGAGCGAACCGATGAGCCCGACGGGGAGGTCTCGCCGGGGGTTCCTGACCTCCTCGGCCGTCGTCGAGACCGCATCGAACCCGATGTAGGCAAAGAAGACGATGGCCGCGCCCGTGACGACCCCGCCCCACCCTCGATGTAGCGGAGATTGCCCCGCAGGGGAGGGGGCCGTCGGACACGCCCGCGGCAGAGAGGGGTCGGGGCAGCCCGGGCGCCGGACTCCGTGCCTAAAAATGGTGAATCCTGCAGTCCTACTGCGCAAGGATCTTCTGCTTCTCCTGCTGGAACTCCTCCTCCGTCAGGGCTCCCATCTGCTTCAACTCCGCGAGCTCCCTGAGTTGAGCCATCTTCTCCTCCTGGGTTATCCCTGTCGGGGCAGGCGCCTGCACCTGCTGCTGCACCTGCGCCGCCTTCTTCATCTCCCTCTCCTGCATCCTCTTATCGACAGCCCGGGTGGTCACGGTGGCTGTTCCTGCGATCACCGCGGTGCGGGCCACGGTGCCGATAAGGCCCGGCCGGCCGCCTCTCATGGTGCCGCCTCCAGTGCTTCCTGCTCCGCTGGCCGCCATGCCAGCGCGGCGTCCACCCTCTCTTTTGGGATACGTTCGCCCGCGATCAACCTTCCATCGGCGGCGAGAACGGCGTCGCGGAACTTCGTTGCCCATACGTGCTCGAAGAGGAGCAGCGCCACGGAGCTGTTCTTCTCCATGATCTCACTGACCTTCTCCACATCCTCTTCGGCGAAGAGTGTGCTCGCCTCCCGTGCAAGCGGGGCGAAGGCATCCGCCGCATCTTTCTGGAGGTCGGCAAGCTCCATCACGCTGACGTTGCCCTGCTCGTCTTTCCTCACGAAAACGAGGTCGATGATGCGGATGATACCCGCATCGACCACCTCGCGCAACGCCGGGATGATCTCGCCTTTGAACTGGTTTCCCGGAAACTCGATGACCATATACTCGACTGGACCAAGAGACATAGCGCGCCTCCGGAGCAGGATGCCGGTTCGACTATATAACTCAATCCGTTGTGCGGAGTCAGGGCTGCCCCTGCCCTTTCTGCACCGCTCACGTGACGGCGGAACCGGCGCTTCTTCTGGGCACTCCCCACCCCGATTAAAAGATCACCTGGAGGAACCCGAGCGCCACGAGCAGGAGGAGCCCGGTGACGATGACCCATCCCAGCGTGACGAAGAAGACCGACTGGACCTTGTTCCAGCGCAGAAGCCACCCGATGACGACGCTTGAGTAAAGGCCGATCACCGGGAGCGCAGGAAGGATGATGAGCGTGACTGCGCCGTACTTATGTAAGATCGGGTACCTCGCCATCTTCTCTTCCGTGCTCTTCGTGAAACGCTGGACTCTCTCCGACTGCTCGGCAAACGTGTCCAAGATCTCGTAGATGGCGAGGACGATCCCGAGTTCCACGAGCGTCATGACGACCAGGATGAACAGTGGATGCAGGCCAAGTCCCATGCCGACGAAGGCGGCGTTTGCCTGGAGAACGAGGGTGGAGATGATCAGGGTAAAAATCTTCCCGGTCGGAACGGAGAAGAGAAACCCGAGGAGTACGGGGATCAGGGTGGCGATGACGAAGGCGATGGCGATTGCCATAACCCCCTTCCTGATTCCGTCGATCACCTTCGATCCATCCATCGTTCCACCCGAATGCCGCGAGAGGGACGAACCCCGAGTTCTTACCATGCCAGCGTGCCGTAGGATGCGCACTTTGCTATATGAACCTTGCTCCCAAACGTTTCGTGCCGTGCCCCCATGCACCTGCGGCAATCGTGGTGGTGAAAGCCCCTCTGCACCGCACGAGACCGGGAGGACGACGACAATCCCGGGGAAGGAAAACAGCGATGCTCTCGATATATTTTTATATGGGCTTGCAGGAGGACCTGCGCATGCGCCGCTGGCTGGAGTTGTTTGAGCGTTTTACCTACATCGTGCTCATGGCCTTCCTGGTGGTGGTACTGCTCTTCGCACTCTTCGAACTGGGGTGGCTGTTGTTCGCAGGGCTGTTCGAGGGGCCTCTCTACCGGCTTACCAGCCAGAAGCTCTTCGACCTCTTCGGGTACTTCCTGCTGATCCTCATCGGCCTGGAACTCCTGGAGACGATAAAGGCCTACCTCGAAAGAAGAGAGTTCCATGTCGAGATCATCATCCTCGTCGCGATCATCGCCATCGCAAGAAAGGTCATCCTCCTCGGCTCGGCGACCGCGGGCGAGCTCATCGGGATCGCGCTGATCATCATTGCTCTCTGCGGCGGCTACTACCTCATACGCCGGGCGGGAATGCCGCACTCACTCCCGCCGGACAACCACGGCCCTTCACCCGAAAGACGAGAGGAGCCCTGACCGGGGTTCTCTCGACCCCCCGGCAGGTGCGCATTCGAAGGCCTCCGGGTTGATGGTGCAGATATGGCTCTATGACCCGCTGGTATGGGCTACCCGGGGATTCCTGCGACCGCCAACATACCGTCATCGGGCGGGATCGGGCCCGGGCTCCGGGCTCCGGGACACCGGACCCGCGGGCAGCATGAACGCGGCTGCGAGACCTACCAGAGCAAACAGCACCAGAACAACCAGGGCGAGGGCGTAGCCCAGATTCCCCGTGACCAGATTGGACACGATGACGGTGCCCGCAATGGCCACGCCGAGCGATGAGCCCAGGTTCGAGACGCTGCGCGAGAGGCCCGATATCTCCCCCTGGTCCTCCTCGGGGAAACTGGACTGGACGACGTTGACCGAGGACGTCAGCATGACCCCGACGCCCATGCCGACCAGAAAGAGGCCCGGCACGAACGTAAGGACGTTCGAGGTCTCCCGCACCAGCAACAGCAGGAGGAGCACGCCGGCTACCGTCACGACGAACCCCGCCCGGATCAGCGTTGCCTGGGAACGCCTCCGCGCCAGCCTGCCCGCGGCCATCGAGGAGAGCAGGATACCGATCGTCGCCGGCGTAAGGATCAGGCCGGTCTCGATAGCGTTGTAGCCCCGGACCGTCTGCAGGTAGACGGACACCACAAAGGAGAGGCCGAGCAGGACCAGCCACTGGATGTTCTGCGTGACGAGGCCGAGGTTCGACGTGCGGTTTTGAAACAGCCTGGTGGAGAGCAGGGGCTCCTTGCCCGCCCGCTCCATCGACCGGATGTGCCAGAAGAACCAGGCCAGTAAGAGCACCCCGACAAGCACGAAGACCCATACCGGCGATATGCCGCCTTGCGGGATCACGACCGTGTTGCCGACGACGAAGTCCTGACTGGCCTTAAACCAGCCGTACGTCGAGGCCTGCAGGATGCCGACCACGATAAAGAAGAGCCCCGCCGCCGAGAGGATGGTTCCGACGATGTCAAAACCTGGTTTTGGGCCCTGCACACCCGGATCGACGATCGACCGGCTCTGGATGATGACGATGCCGACGACAAGGGCCTGCACGACAAAGGCTGCGCGCCAGCTGATCGCGGTGGTGATGATCCCGCCGACCAGCGGACCCGCTGCCGCCCCGATACCGCCCGCTGCACTGATCGCCCCGAAGGCGCGGGCGCGCGAGGTGAGGTCGGGATAGAAGACGGTTGCGAGGATATACACGGGCGGGATCAGCAGTGCGGTCCCGATGCCTTCGAGGAGCGAGTAGCCGAGGATCAGGATCCCGAGCCCCGGCGCCGCTGCCGCTATCAGCGCCCCCACGCCGTAGACGAGGAGGCCCCGCCTGAAGAGGTACGTGCGGCCCAGGATATCCGTCAACTTGCTGCCGGGGATCATCAGGGCTGCCATGGTGAGTGTAAAAACGGCGATGGTCGTCTGGACGCCGCTGACCGTCGTCCCCAGGTCGGTGGCGATGTTGCTTATGGCCACGTTCATGTTCGAGGCAGCGTAACTGCAGATGAACTGCGCCAGCGCAAGCGGCAGGAGCACGCCCTGTGGGGTTGCCGCCGATGCCGGGGAAACCGGATCTGCGGAGTTATCCATCATATCAGCCCTCGATGCGAATGCGTCAGACGGACCCGGTGTATATTAATGTAATTGTCCGGTATTTTGCCGGCTAGTATACCCTTCGTACGGGAGAACAGAGGACCGATCCGGCGGCAGCGACGAGGCCACCCCCCGTTCCGTTTGCCGTACCGGTCAACGTGTGCCCCTGTTCTCACAGGAGCGAGAGATCAGACGCTGCATAGTGCCATCGGGGCAACCCGGAATTCAATTCATCGAAAAATATATTACACACTAGATAGTCTGGCTCGCGCATGACACCTGCAACGTTTGTGCCCGGTACGTCGGAGGGGCAACGGCTGCTCGAGATCCGCGACGGCGGTATCCCCTGGCGCCGGTGGGGGCCCTACCTGAGCGAACGGCAATGGGGAACGGTGAGGGAGGATTACGGGGAGGACGGCAATTCCTGGGCCTACTTCACGCACGATCAGGCCCGGTCCCGCGCCTACCGGTGGGGGGAAGACGGGATCGCCGGCATCTCCGACGACTCCCAGCTCCTCTGTTTTGCCTTGAGCCTCTGGAACGGTGCCGATCCCATCCTCAAAGAACGGCTCTTCGGCCTGACCAATGGCGAGGGGAACCACGGGGAGGACGTGAAGGAGTATTACTACTACCTGGACAACACCCCGACGCATTCCTACATGAAGTACCTCTACAAGTATCCGCAGGCCGCGTTCCCGTACAACGACCTTGTGGAGACGAACCGGCAGCGCAACCGGTATGACCTGGAGTACGAGCTCATCGATACCGGGATATTCGACGGCGACCGCTACTTCGACGTCTTCGTGGAGTACGCGAAGGCGTCCCCGGAGGATATCCTGGTGCAGATCACCGTGCATAACCGCGGCCCGGGCGAGGCATCCCTCCATCTGCTGCCCACCCTCTGGTTCCGCAACACCTGGGGACCCGGAGGGAGTGCGGAGAGGCCTTCCCTCGAAAAGACGGAGGGTCCGCCGGGGACCAGCGTGATCGCGGCCGGCCATCCAGATCTCGGGCAGTGTTACCTCTACTGTGAGGGCGCCCCCGACCTCCTCTTCACCGAGAACGAGACGAACACGGAACGCCTCTTCGGCACCCCGAACGCGAGCCCCTACGTGAAGGACGGCATCAACAACTACGTCGTCGAGGGGCGCACCGGTGCCGTGAACCCGGAGGGTTCCGGGACCAGGGTTTCTGCGCATTACCGGTTGGCCCTCGGTCCGGGCGAAGTGCAGAGGATACGGCTGCGGCTGAACCAGACCCCGGCCTCCGGGGAGGAGGCACCTTTCGGGAACTTCTTTGAGAACGTGCTCTCGCAGCGAAAGCGGGAGGCGGACGCATTCTACGGCAACATCACCCCCCCGTCGGTCGGCCCGGATGCAGCGAACGTGATGCGCCAGGCGCTTGCCGGGATGCTCTGGACGAAGCAGTACTACCTCTACGAGGTCGACCGCTGGCTCCGGGAGCACGGCTCAGATGCCGCCGCAGGCCGGCAGATCTCAATCCGGAACACCTCCTGGTTCCACATGGTGAACGCCGACATCATATCCATGCCCGACAAGTGGGAGTATCCCTGGTATGCGGCATGGGACCTGGCATTCCATACCGTTGCCCTTGCCATGGTGGACCCGGAATTTGCCAAAAATCAGCTCGACCTGATGCTGCGCGAACGATACCTGCACCCGAACGGCCAGATCCCGGCTTACGAATGGAACTTCAGCGATGTCAATCCTCCCGTGCATGCCTGGGCCGCCCTGTTCATCTACCGCACGGAGAAGGAACTTCTTGGCGCGGGGGACGCCCGGTTCCTGGGGAGGATGTTTCAGAAACTGCTGATGAACTTCACCTGGTGGGTGAACCGCAAGGACCGCGCCGGCCAGAACGTCTTCGAGGGCGGGTTCCTCGGCCTCGACAACATCGGGGTCTTTGACCGCAGCGCGCCTCTGCCCACGGGAGGCTACCTGGAGCAGGCCGACGGGACGGCGTGGATGGCCCTCTTTGCCCAGACCATGCTGGATATTGCCGCCGAGCTCGCCGTTCACGATCCAGTCTATGAAGAGATGGCAACCAAATTCTACGAACACTTTGTCTGGATCGCATCGGCGATGAACACCATGGGTGAGAACCAGGAGGGCATGTGGGACGAAGAGGACGGGTTCTACTACGACCTCCTCCGCCTGCCCGACGGGAGCGCAACCCGTCTCAAGGTGCGGTCCCTGGTGGGGCTGCTGCCTCTCGCTGCAAGCACGGTCTTTACCCGGGAGATGATCGAGCAGATGCCGGGTTTCGTGGAGCGGGCTCAATGGTTCAACCGGTACCATACGCGCATGGCGTCCACCATCTCCAGCATCGGCCGGCCCGGCGTCGGAGGACGGCTCCACCTCTCGCTGCTCACCGAAGAGAGGCTCCAGAAGGTTCTCTCACGGATGCTGGACGAGAACGAATTCCTGAGCGACTACGGGATCCGGTCCCTTTCCCGCGCACACCTGCACAACCCCTATGTCTTTTACCAGGACGGGCAGGAGCACCGGGTGCAGTACCTGCCGGCGGATTCCGATACAGGCATGTTCGGCGGGAACTCCAACTGGCGAGGGCCGATATGGTTCCCGATGAATGTCATGCTGATCCGGGCGCTGTTAAACCTCTATGCGTATTACGGGAATGATTTTACGGTAGAATGCCCGACAGGGTCGGGAAACCAGATGAACCTCTACCAGGTGAGCGAGGAGATTGCACGGCGCCTGACCCGGGTCTTCCTCCGCGACGAGAGCGGCCGGCGCCCGGTCTTCGGCTACGCCCAAAAGTTCCAGGACGACCCCCACTGGCGCGACTACCTCCTCTTCTACGAGTACTTCCACGGCGACAACGGGGCCGGGATCGGCGCCAGCCACCAGACCGGGTGGACGGGGCTCGTCGCCCGGATCATCCAGTTGTTCGGGTATATGACCCCCGAACAGGTACTCGGGGAAGAAGCCCGCAAGCTCGTCTACAGGAAGGAGGGTTCCGCCCCCCAACCGGTAGAGAGGCCTGCTGCCCGGTAGTGAAGGTGGTTACGGCCTGCCCGGGAGGTGCCGCGGACCGTGGACGCACGGTTCGCGACTCACATCTCCCCCGCATCGGTTCGTTCCCGGCGGAGCCGGTGTTCCGGGATGGTGGAGATACGTATATATGGTGGCAGTGATCCCTCCGCATGGTGTTGTTATGGTTAACACGCAGTTCGGTGCCGGCACCTATGAGTCCGGCTCTGCTCTGGCCCCGTCACGCTGGCTCGTGCTGCTGCTCGGCGTTATCGCGGTCATCTTTGGCGTTCTCTTCTTCATCTACCCCATCCCGACGCTGACGCTCCTCGTCACGTTCCTCGGCCTATACTGGTTATTCAACGGTATCGTCGCGTTCATCGGCCTCTTTACGGATAAAACCGGCCGGGGCTGGAAACTGCTGGTCGGTATCCTCGGCGTCGTTGCAGGAATCCTCGTGCTCGCCTATCCGCTCTACAGCGCCGTTCTCATCCCGACCGTCTTTGCCATCGTCATCGGCGTGGAGGGGCTTATCATCGGGGCTGTCTATATGGCGCAGGGGTTCTCCGGTGCCGGGTGGGGGACCGGGGTCCTCGGCATCCTGAGCATCATCTTCGGCCTGATCCTGATCGTAAACCCGTTCGTCGCCGCTGTCGGCCTGGTGCTGCTGCTTGCGGGGCTCGCCATCGTCGGCGGCATCGCGGCCATCATATTTGCGTTCCGGCTGCCGGGGTGACCGGAGAGGGGGGCCGGATCGGTGACCCCGGCCTGCAGGCACGACCTCTCCCCTCTTTGCCCGTAAAGAAGCGTATCCTGCTACTATTTTCTCCCGTATGGGGGCGTGCGGGGGCGCCGTTGCGTGATACCTGGTTCGCCGCAATGCATCGGGATAATTATATATAATTCCTGTTATCACCCGGCACAGGGCAGCCACTCTGCCCTGGAGATGGGTATGAAGAAAACGGGGATACTGTTCGTTGCGCTGGTCCTCATCCTGGCCTGTGCCGGTGCCGGATGCGTCCAGCCGTCTGAAAAGGAGGCGGAGGCGCAGCTCTGCCAGGACCTCGGAGAGCTCGGAGCAGCGCTTGAGAATATGGAGAACACCACCCTGAGATCTTCTGTCGGAGATATCCGGGATGGGCGGGACCAGGTCAAGTCGGCCATGGAGAAGGTCAGGGATTCCGCAGCAGAGGTCGCCAACATCCGGCTCGACAGGCTCAACGCGGCGTATGAAGACCTCGACCGGGCCGTGCAGGACCTCCCCGACGATGCGACCGTCCCGGAGGCCATCCAGACAATCCGCCCGTATGTGCAGGCCGTCCGGGACGAACAGCGGAACCTTTACGCAGACCTGAACTGCACGGGGTAGTGGGCGCCGCGAGAGTTGGTTTGCAGCAGAAAACGTGAAGAGCGACCTTGCGGGTATCGGCAGGGGAGATGAGAACCATGATGCGAAGAAGAACTGAAGGCGGCCTTAAGGGGCGCGAAGAGGCCGGCGGGACACACCGGTATAAGATGCGCGAGAAACTCGTCTCCATCGGGGACGACTACTGGATCGAGGACGCGGCGGGAGAGCGGGCGTTCAAGGTGGACGGAAAAGCGCTCCGGGTGAGGAACACCCTGATCATCCAGAGCAAGGAGGGGAAGGACCTCTACACGATCCAGGAGCGGATGCTCCGGATCAAGGATACGATGGAGATCGAGGGGGGCGAAGGCGGCACGGCGGCGACGATCAAGAAGGCGCTGATCGCGCCGCTCCGGGACCGGTGGACGGTCAGCATCCCCGGGCAGGAGGACTGGGAGGTTCAGGGGAACATCCTCGACCACGAGTACCGGATCGAGGCCGGGCGGCGGGAGCGGGTTGCCGAGGTCTCGAAGAAGTGGTTCCGGGTCCGGGATACCTACGGCGTGGAGGTGGAGCCGGGCCACGACGATGCGCTCGTCCTTGCCGTGACGGCGGCGATCGACCAGATGGCGCATTGATCCGGGCCGTGATGGGAGAAGAAGAGAGCTATGGGCGGGGCTGGTTCGAGGAGGCGGGGCACTGAATCCGGTGCTTATTTGAAGGTTTGAGGGTATCTGATTTATAATTACCTTTTTATATTTGATTGAGTATCCTGATTTCGACCCGCCTCAGGTGTGCGCACTTCCAGAGAGACGAGACGTTCGCAGGCAGAGTTGCTCTGTCGCTGCATTCGTATTCTGGCACGATGGCAATGGATCACGGGTGCGGGCAGACAATCTATGCATCTGTCATAGGAGGAATGGGAAAATGGCTGAAGTTATGTATGGGCCGATGCAGCTCCTGGTCATCGGGTTCAAGAACCCGGACTTCCACGGCCAGATCCGGCAGGCGCTTGGATCGGCGATGGAAGCGGGTGTCGTCAGGCTGATCGACGTCCGGTTTGTCTGGAAGGATGTGGACGGGAACGTCGAGGGCATGGAGGCCACGCAGCTCAGTGATGAGGAGCGGCAACGCTTCGGCGCCGCCGTCGGCGCGCTCATCGGCCTTGGAGCCGGCGGCGAGGAGGGGGCACGGAGAGGTGCAGAGGCCGGCGCCACGGCGGCTGCCCAGCGGACCTTCGGTATGACCGAGGAGAATGTCCGCACAATTGCGGACACCATCCCGAACGACAGCGCCGCCGCGCTCTTCCTCATCGAGCATCTCTGGGCGAAGGAGCTCAAGCAAGCGCTCCGCGATGCCAACGCATACCTCATCGCCCAGGGCATGGTCACGCCGGAAGCCCTCGTGCTCGCCGGCTCGGCGCTTCATGACGCGCTCGAGGCTGCGGCATCGGAGGAGCAGAAGAGGCCGATGGCGGCACCGGCACGCTGAAAGAGCGCCGGGCCGGCCCCGCTCTCATTTTCATCAGGGCGCTCCGTCTCCACCCCTGATGCGCCTGACCGGCGGGATATGGCCGTTACGGCGCCCGGGAGGACCCGGAGCGAGAGCAATTCATCGTGGCGGAACGGCCGGCGCCCGGTCTTCGGGGAGGTGGCGAAGTTCCAGAACAACCCGCACTGGCGGGATTGCCTCCTCTTCGACGAGTACTTCCACGGCGACGACGGTGCCGGGCTTGTGCTCATGGCGGGCAGGGTTTTCCGGTGACCGTCCCCTCACGGGTAATGCTTCTTTAAAAACTCTTTCACTTTCCCTGAGATCAGCCATCCCTGGTCGAGCCGGCTGATGATCGCATCGATCTCCCAGGCCTCCCTGATGATCTTTCGGTCGATCTCCGTATCCCCCATCTCCGCAAGAGCGATGATGACGGTGAGGGGGTTGCGGATGGAGTCGTTTAAGATGGCGAGCTGCTCGATGTTCTCCTCGATCTGGAGGAGCGCCTTCTTTTTGAGGTTCTCCAGCTGGTGCCGCTCCGAAATGTCGCGGCCGATCGCAAGCACCAGTTGCTGGCCGTCGATCGTCACCGGAAACCCCGTTGCCTCTATGGGGATGCGGGTGCCGCCCCTGCCGACAAGGACAAACTCGGTCGGGCCGGTAGCGTTGCCGGCCGCGAGGTGGTCGTGCATCGCCTTAACCTTTGACTCGTCTTCCGGCGGCAGGAATCCGCTGTCAACAAAGTGCTTGCCGATGAACTCCTCCTTCGTGCAGCCCAGCAGTTTTTCGGCCGCCTGGTTTCCATCGACGATAATCCCGTTCATGTCGGCGAGGCAGAAAGCATCCGGGGCGTACTCGAAGATGATCTTCAACCGCTCCTCCGAACTCCTCAGGGCCTCATCCGCCCGTTTCCGGTCGGTCACATCCACCAGGCTGCCGACGATCCCCGGCCGCCCCTCGAACTGGAGGCGGGTTGCAAAGTTCTCGAGGAATATGATCCGCCCGTCTTTGTGCACGCCGCAAAACTCGTGGTGCTCCGATTCGGTATCGCCGGAAAGGAGGGCCTGCTGCCGCCTCTGCAGATCTTCCAGGCATTCCGGGGCGATCAGGGCGGAGCGTGTGCCGGGACCGAGAAGTTCGTCACGCGAATACCCGAAGATCTCGGCAAACCGCGTATTGAAGTATCGCAGGTGGTTGTCCTGCAGCAGGTAGACCCCCACCGGGGAGCGCTCCACCGGGTTCCGGTAGACCTCCTCGTTCATCGTCCGGAGGATCGCTGAGCCGATGATGCTTGCCGCCGCCTGGAGCGCGTCGATCTCCGCCGGCGACCAGGTCCGCTCCCTCCGGTTCTCGTCAAACCCGATGAAGCCCCACCACCGCTGGTGGACGAAGATCGGAACAACCGCAACGGACTGGATCCGCCAGGGTTCGAGGTAGCCTCGTTCGGTATCGGGGAACGTCCGCACCGGCCCGACGATCGGCCTCCCGGCCGCGAGTTCCTCATGCCAGCGGGGTATCCTCTCGTACGGGATGAACCAGAGCTCCGGATCATCGACCCCGGCGGCAACCCCCTCCGTGTGCCACTCCCACCGCCGGCTGCAGGCGAGGGTGCCGGTCGCGGGGTCCATGCCGTTCTCGAAGATGTACACCCCGCTGACGTCGGTTGCCCTGCCGAACCTCTCGAGGACCTCGTGCATCTGCGCCTTCCAGTCCGGTTCCTTGAGGAACCTGTCCGCCGCAAAGTTCACCGCATTCATGATGGCGTCGTGCCGGCGGAGGGCCTCGGATGCATTCTTCCGTTCCGTGATATCCTCAAAGAGGTGAAGCCGCCCCAGGTAGCGGTCGTCCGCGTCTCGGATCTGGGTGGAGAACCTCCTGATACACCGCCCGTCCAAGAACTCGATCTCGTCTTCGACGATCGACCGGTTCTCTATGTCCTGGGGCGGCATGCAGGATGCGGCAAATGCCTCCGGGTCCCTGACGAGCAGGGTACAAAGGAGGAGTGTATCGCTGTTCCGGATGTTCCCCGCCCTCATCTCGTCCTCCAGGTGTGAGAGCCCCCACATATCGCAGAACCTGCTGTTGAAGTAGTGAATATCGTCCGTGTGGTTGTCGACGACGAGATGGGCGAGGGGGGAGGCCTGGGCCATCCGGGAGAGCAGCGCCTCGTTCCACCGGAGCCGCTCTTCCACCCGCTGCTCCTCGGTCACGTCGCGGCCGCACCCCACCGTCCCGATAACCTGCCCGTTTTCGTCCCGGAACGGGGCCTTGACGACGTCGAGGAAGAGGAACTCCCCCCTGACGTTCCCGAACTCGTCGAACCGCGCCGCCTCGCCGCTCTCTATGACGACCGCATCGGAGTCACGGCAGATCTCGCCGAAGGTATGCCAGGCAGGGTTGTCGGGATGGGCCTGCCGTTCGCGCCCGGCAAAGAACATATCCGTCTTCCCCTCCGGTTCGTCGGTGTCGGCAGCGTTGAGGAGTTTCTCGCAGAGGGTCTTGTTCGCGAAGAGGTATCGCCCCTCCATGTCTTTTGCCCATATGAGATCGGGAACGTTGTCGCACATCATCCGGACGAGGCGGTAGAGGTCGCGGAACTGCTGGTTGGTCCGGGCGAGTTCGCCCTCCACGCTCTTCCTCCCCGTGATGTCGCGGAGCGCGACGATGTCTGCTTCCCGCCCTTTGAAGAGGACCTTCGTGCCGAGCCCTTCGACCCACTTCTCGTTTCCGTGCAGATCCCGCATCAGGTAGTGGGCGAGGTAGCCGTCGCGCCCGGAACGCACGTTCTTGGGGTCAGAGGCGACGGCCTCCGCATAGTCGGGATGGACGAACTGCAGCGGGTTTCGGCCGAGGAGCTCGACCGGCGAGGGGACGCCGACGAGCGTTGCGGCCGCGGAATTGGCAAACAGGGCGGTGCCGTCCCAGTCGAGGATGAGGACGGCATCCGCGAGGGAGTCAAAGACCTGCAGGTGCTCCTCCGGTTTTCGGGACTCCTGCGTATCGGGGCGGCGGGAGGAGACGATGCAGGTGATATCCGTGTCCGGGAAGGAGGCTGCGGCAATCGTCACGGGCAGGCACGCACCGCCGCGGTGGACCAGGTCGGCGGGATAGTCTGCGATCGCCTTCTGCCCGTCGATCGACCGGACAAACCGCTCCCGCTCCGTCTCGTCCGGCCATATGTCGGCGAGGGTGAGGGACGCGAGTTCTTCCGGCGGGTAGCCGAGCATGCCGGAGAACGCGTCGGTGGCCCGGGTGATCCTGAATGCTCGCGGACTGAGGGTGAAAAATCCCGTCTTTACGTCTTCTTGTCCATGTTCGGGCAGGTCAGGCGTCCGGGTCTCCTCTTTCATCGTCTTCAGAGAGACTTTCATTTTCTTCCTTATACTGATGTCTATTTCTTCTGACCAAACCGCCCGGGCGTGGTGCGCTCTCCCGGTGTTGGCTGCCCGATGCGATGAGAGATATACGGGAATTTTCTGGTGACTGCAGAGATCCGCAGGTGAAACGAACAGGCAGGAAAGAGAAAAGCCTGGATAGGTTATGAAGAGAATAGACGGTACCAACATTATTGACGGGTCCTACAGGCCCCTATCTACCTCAACAACCCGGACGTTCTGATACGTTGCGGGCTGACCCCGGGCCCGCACCTATCGGCCGGGGCCGCCCCTTTCACCTTCACAGGTTAAAGGTGGCCCGGAACCCTGAGGTTGTCCCATGCCGTAGCGTGCCCCCCTGATCCCGTACCGGGGGACGAAGCCCGGTACTGATCGTGATCGGGCAGTACCGTTCGCGAGACCGGACGTACCTATCATCTCGCAGAAAGCGGAGCGCATCCGCGCCGACCACCACCCCCACGAGCGCTCCTGCCTTATCGCGAGCGGTGTCGAGGAGAACGACCGGCTCCGCGGGGGAGGGGTTCTCCGTCTACGACCTCGCAGGTGTCGAGGCAGCGTGAACCGCCGGGTAGCTCCCGGCCCGCTCAAATGTGCTCAATGCCGGGGGAACAGTGAGGTGATGGAGCGTTTCCACGGTCATCGGTTTCCCGCCCGTCCACGTCCGACCGCGATCCCCGATCCTGTCCACGACCCGCTCCCCGACTGCCCCGGATCGTGTCGGCCCTGCACCCCTGGAATTCTTTGGGCTTCTCATCGGGAGAAGGCGGGAGAATCAGCAGTATTTCACGGGCAACCATGATTTCTTCCTCTACAACGACCTCCAGCAACCGGTGCTTAAGACCGAAGGGGTTGCATGGATTATCCAGGAGAACCTCTCTTCCCTGCAGAATATCGAGTGCATCCTCATCTACGGATCATTTGCAAAAGGAACTGCAGTATCTTCGACCGGATGCGCCACAAACGACATAGTCCGGTCTACGACGCCGTAGGTGTAATATCTGCGGCCGAAGCGGAATTTGCGGTGAGTGCAGCTGATGCTATGTAGAAGGTTGCGATGCTCCCTGGGCAACTCCCATGAGGCTCGCCGCCTGCGCACCTGCAGGGGAAACTCAGTCGATGGCGTACGGCAACTATATGGTCCTATCTTCCTGCTTCCGCTTAATTTTTGTTGAAAGCGTTGTCTCCTTCAGGCTCTCGGGCACATACTTCTCCATGCCTTCCTCTCTGTGCACCATCTCAAGAACCCCGCTCAATGCTTCAGCGAGTTTCTGCGCGGCGGCGTGCGACATATAGACGCGCGTTCCGTTTACGCGCATCTTGTTGTCCCGGCGGATCCCGGGCATCTCCAGAAAGTCTATGAAGACATCTCTGTGCGTTACCTGAACGTATGCAAGGTTTGAGTAGGAACTGTGTGTGATATCCGGTTGCAGTTCCCCCGGCTCAAATTTATAGAGCTCCCTGAGATCGATGACGGTTGCTCCATCCTTCCCCTTCTTCTCCTCCCCCATCGTCACGCCCCCGCTGCAAAGGTTACGTACCCCGAACCTGCATCCTGTTCGGAGTATTCTTCTCCAATTGTCCATTCGCCGGCATAGTTCGTCGCGACTGCAAGCGGCTCTACCTTTGCTCTGAGCGATTGGTTATAGTAGTCCAGGATTGCTGTATTCATGCAGTCCGTCCCGTCCCGATCATCGATTACGGCATATGCCAGCAGAGAGAGCGCAATGAACTTCTTCGACTCGACGATGACCCGATAGACCGGATGTTGTACGTCGCTTGATATGTTTTCGATCAGCCCGAGTTTGACGAGCACCCTGAGTGCCTCTCTGATGCTGGGGGGCTTTTTGCCCGTCATCTCCTCAAGGTATCCGGGCCTGTAGTCCATCGTCGGATCGGCGATGATCTCCTCAACGACCTGAGCGAGCACCGTGTTTCCGAACAGGCCACCATATGGTTTGTCCAGGTATTCTTCGAACCCTTCAGGAAGTTTCGGCAGTTCCTTTCCGGACATTAACATTCCTCCTTTTTGCAGTTACACCAGGTAGTGCTGCTATCAGAAATACTACCGGGCCGTTTCACCTTATCTTGTGGGTCCTGGTGCGGGAAGCGGATCGCCACCCCAGGGTTTTCACGCCTTCACATCTTCGCGTGAAACAAGGGCATGTAGATGTTGACACGGCCTCGCGCGTTGCCGCGGAGCACGCGAAGGGGTGTGAACTATGAGGTGCAATGGTCCACTACTAACTAGTAGCACAGACAGTAAAAAAATCTTCTGTTTCAGGATCTATTTTTTCAGCCTGGTCCAGTGTCGGTGGTGGGGCACTTCGAGGTCATAATGTATCATCCATTGATCCGCCCATACCAGATCCTCAAGTTTAATGACTTTATCGCCTCCACCGGCCCGGTATAAACAAATGTATTCCTGTCCCGTTGTGTTGGTGAACTACCCCCCGCTTGCGCAGGGGGCTTCCTGCGAGTGTCCGAGGTTCTCTGGGATCCTCGGGCCTGTTTGTCGCAGATTACCGGCGAACTGCCGGTAGCCCGTCCACAGGGCATTCTGTGATAGGAACCGTACCATGATGTTGACCGCACTGTTGTGGTCACGATCAATACAGTTCCCGCATGCACAGTCCATAACGCGTTTCCCGAGCGGCATCTCGTGAACCGCTCCGCAGACACAGCAGGTCTTCGTCGTGTACCGTTCATCGATCGTTATTACTCTCTTACCTGCAAGGGCTGCCTTGTAGGTCAACAATCCGATGAACCGTGAGAGGTGTCCCGCGTTCTGGGTGGCTCGGTTGAGCCCGGGCGTGGCCTGCTTCGACTTCGGCATCTGCTTGACGGAGAGGTCGCCAACCAGGATTGTGGCGGCCCGGGTGTTTTCGATGAGCTTCCTGCTCAGTTTGTGCTGGAAGTCTCTGAGCTGGTTGCTCCGCTTCCGCTCCATCGTCCGCTTGGCACGGTTGAGTCTCTTCCACTGCCGGCTCTTCTTCTTGCAGTGGTCCCTCCGGGCCTGCACGGCATCGATCTTCGGGTTCCAATACCTGTCCGGCCGGGCATTCCTGACTTCAAGGAACTTCCCGTGGCTGTTGACTGCGACATGCTGCGTGACCCCGAGATCCCAGGCCTGGTAGAGGCCGTTGTCAGCGTACTCCCGTTCCGGCTGAACCTCGTGGACGATGGAGACGTAGTACGCTTCCTGCAGATCGTCGTAGAAGAGATCCACCTGCTTGACGTTGACGAACGCCTGCCCTTCGGGCAGATCGAACGCCAGCGGGACGTCGTTGTAGAAGTGCGAGAACCGGATACGCCCGTCGGTGATCGCAAACCCGCTCTGGTTGTAGCGCAGTGTGCAGAAGTGGTTTTTGCCCTTGAACCCCGGGGGGTTAGCATCTTCATCGCCGTTCTGTCGCAGGGCAAAGAACGACTTGAAGTTGTCGTCCAGCGATTTGAGGGTGGTCTGCAGAACTTTGGAGTAGACCCACCGGTACTCAGGAAACCGCTTCTTCAGGTCGGGAAGGGCATTGGCTTGCTGCACATACCCGATGTACTGCTTATCGGGCCGATCCTTGTTCTCCTGATAGTTCTGGTTTCGCTCGGCAAGAGCGAAGTTGTAGAGTAACCGGCACTTCTCGGAGAGGTGCCAGAGCACGTCGGCCTGAACGGGTGTCACCTGAATCTTGATCTTCGTGGTGATGTGCATCAGAACCTCTCCTGTCGGTTGCCACATGAGTAATCTCTTGTTCTTTGTCATAAAGAAGAGCCATGCGGGGTGAAAGTGTGCGACATGAAGCTGCACTATGGATTGCATAATGCTATCCCATTCGTTCGGGATATCCCTACCGCAACATGCATCCCTGGTAACGGGGTTGTGTGAAGCTTGCGGGACAACGTGGAGAACACCGGAAGTCTGAGCCGGTCAATCTGCCAGGGAAACGATGTCATGGAGAAGCAAACGCTGAACCAATCGTATGGGTCGTAATCCGCGACAAGCGAAACCAGACTGATACGCTTGAACCAAAATGGTAAGGAACCGGGCTGCACTGGTAACTTTCACGGTGCAGCGAACGAACAAACAGTTCCCGGCCTACAGATGGCTCCTAAAACATCGATAGTATCCATAATGCGGAACATGGTAACCCGTATCCACCCCTCGAACGAGGTATGAAGGTCGTGAGGCCGACAGATGGTGGAGACGGAACAGGATGTCCCCAAAAGCCAACGCCCGCCCGTAATCGGCGGGATAGAGGTGTATACCTCAGCCTGAAAGGGCGCCCACGGGGGACAGGTATTCCAAAGCATTGAAAGGAGGTAAACCCGTGAAAGTACGTCATTCACCGACGCCAAGGAGCGAGAAGCGTACTGACAAGGATCTTGCCAACCAATGGAAAACCATTGACTGGGAGAAAACAGAATCCATTGTCAACAGGCTACAGACCCGGATTGCAAAGGCAACGCAAGAAGGAAAATGGAATCTGGTCAAACGTCTCAGGTATCTCGTGACCCATTCGTTCTCCGCGAAACTTCTCGCGGTACGAATCGTTACGCAGAATAGGGGAAAACGAACCCCGGGTGTTGATGGGGTGCTCTGGACCTCCGCTGCCGACAAGATGCGAGCAGCCCTGAGTCTTACCGACCGTCAGTACCGCGCGCAACCGCTCCGCCGTATCTACATCCCGAAACCGGGAAAAACGACGAAGCGCCCGATCTCTATTCCAACCATGCATGACCGCGCGATGCAGGCCCTCTACGCTCTGGCCCTCCAGCCGATCGCGGAGACAACGGCTGACACCCGGTCATTTGGGTTCCGACTCTTCCGATCGGCACAGGATGCATCTGAATATGCATTCACTTGCCTGGCACAAAAGAACTCAGCCCAATGGATCCTGGAAGGAGATATCCGGGGCTGTTTCGACAACATCGCCCACGATTGGCTCATGGGGCATATTCCCATGGACCGATCGGTACTTGCCCAGTTCCTCAAAGCGGGATATATCTTTGAGGAACGACTCTTCCCGACAGATCAGGGCACGCCCCAGGGAGGCATCATCTCGCCCCTCCTCGCCAACATGACGCTGGATGGGATCGAGGGGCGGCTTGCGGCAAGGTTCCCCCGGATGAAAGTCCATTTCATCCGATACGCGGATGACTTCCTCGTCACGGCTTCCACAAAGGAGATCGCAGAAGAAGCCAGAGATAGCATCCAGGAATTCCTTGCTGAACGCGGCCTTGAACTGTCGAGGGAGAAGACGGTGATCACTCATATCGACGAAGGATTTGACTTTCTGGGCTATAATTTCCGGAAATATAACGGGAAACTGCTCATCAAGCCATCCCGGAAGTCGATTGAGACTGTCACCGAAAAGATCGGCAGGACGATGAAGAAAGCGCAGGCCTGGACACAGGATGCTCTCATCAAAACACTCAACCCGATCATCCGGGGCTGGACAAACTACCACCGCCACAATGTCGCCACAGAGACATTCAAGAAACTGGATGATCACATCTGGAGGGTGACGTGGCGCTGGGGCAGACGCAGACATCCCGACAAAGGACGCACATGGATTGCGCGCAGGTACTGGAAGCCAGAGGGAACCAGAAGATGGGTGTTCCGGACGGAGGAGAACAAACTCCGCGAGTTCTCGGACACCAAAATCCGAAGACACTCATGCCCCAAACTCGACGCGAACCCATATCTGGACAGGAAGTATTTCCTGGAGAGAAGGGATCGCATGAGGCAACCAACACCCCGAAACGAGACCAGAACAACGTTCCTGACGTTGCCGCCCTTAACAGGGTAGCGGAATGCGCGAGCCGTATGCCCTGAAAGGGGCACGTACGGTTCCTGGAAGGGGGGAGGGTGGTAACACCCTCTCCCTATTCGACGAAACAAAACGAAGGGGCTCCGCTCCCATCCCCCAGCTTGCGCAGGGGGTCTTCCCGCTCTGCCCCTTCAACCCCGCAGAGATAAAATCTCTCGCCTCAAAGCCGCTTTCTCTGCATTTTCGCTGACAATCCTGCATCTTCCTCATGCCGCCACGTTTCTTTAACCATCCAAGAAAAATAGCACCTCCTTCCCCGGGATCAGGCCCATCTGGAGTAGGAAGGTCGGATTTTTTCATCAGGCGCCACCTGAGGCAGTAACATAGGTTTCATGCACGGGGGAACGTTATAGCGTTTGCCATTCTCCCCTGATCCCGGGGACCGGGCATCTACCCGGAGGAGCCTCTTTTGGATTCAGGCTCTGCGCATCCGGTCCTGACAATCGTGAGCGTATCCACGGCATCAACGCTCCAGCGCCGCGGACGTGGGGCACCTGTACATGACTGCCCCGGTCACAATATCCGGGTGCGGAACGCCCCGTAGCACGGGCTCCCCGCTTCCGGAGAAGGAGGGGGAGGGTCAGGCCGTTACCGGCCGTACAACCCGTCCCATAAAGAGGATGTTCCCGGTATCGTTGTCCAGGATGAGGAAGACGAACGGATGGTCGGCCCTGAATACGGGGATGCCCTCATCCGGGGGTGCAGCACCCGGCGCCACGACGACCCCGGTCGCAGCCGAGGCCTCGGTGCCCTCCTCGTTCACGTCCACAAACGCCTTATGGACGATGTCGCTGATGACGAGGTCCTTTGTGCCGTCCATCCCCGAGAGGTCGGCACCGGGGGAGAACGCCGCCGGCATCCCCATCGCCGCAAGCGTCGAGCGGAGGTAGTACTCGCCCTCAAGCGTGAACTTCGGGAGATAGACGTCGACACGCTCGCGGGCGAGCGAGCGGCGCAATGTTGAGAGGTTCTGTGCGTCGAGAACCTCCCCGGCGGCCGCAAGGCTCCCGTTCTTCGGGAGCAGGACCAGCATCGAGAGTCCTCGCCGGTTCTTCTCGTGCGCATACGGCAACTCAAGCACCTGGAGGGCCGCGGTCTCTGCATACGGGTAGACAGCGTCCTCGCCGGTCCGCTGCATCATCGGGACCGTCACGGTCTCGTTCTCTGCAACCCGGAACTCCTCTTCCCGCGTCTTGTTCGCATCGAACGGGTCCGCCCAGGCACCCTTGAAGTAGATCGCATTCGTGACGACGAGCCGGGTCAGCGGGCCGACCGCACCGGGCGGCAGGAGGTCGCGGATCTTCCCTCCGGTCCGCTCTTCGACCCACCGGTTGATCGTCTGCCGGGAAGCATCGGGGGCACCCACGAAGTCAAGGTTCGTCGCGTTCGCGGAATACCAGCGCTCCGCGAGAGCGATGTACTCCGGGAGGAAGGGATACGCCTTCTCCGCCCAGAGTGCGTTCGCCGTCTGCAGCGTGCAGTTGGCGTCCCCGCTCTTCAGGGCAGCGTCGATCCGGGCAAACTCCTCTCGCCGGAGGGTAGCGTTCGCCGGGAGATGGAGAACCGCCTGGATCTCGTCGGCGGTCGTGCCGCGGGCGCCCTCGCAGGTGATCGCGAGGGCCGAGGAGATGCTGTAGGGCGAGAGGAAGAGGTTATCCGCCCCTGAGTCGTTCGCGAGGTGCCGGTAGAGGTCGCAGGCAAAACGGTTGTTGCCCGTAACGACACCACCGGTGGTGTCACCCTCTACCGGCTGCTTATCGGGGAACATGCCATCCCCTCCTCCCTGTTGACCGGTCTCCGGCTGGCTAGTGTTCTTTTCAGCGGCGGCATGCTGATGCGGCGACGGGAACACCTGTGCCGAAACAGCCCCCGCTGCAACAATGGCGACGATGGCGATGAAGGCGGCCATCGCCCTGAGTGCTACGGTATTCATCCATTTCACCTCATTCGACTGTTGCCGGCCCTCCCTGCAGGGGGAGAGCCCAGTGCATGGACCGCGGTCCCGTGCAGGCTCCGGTGAACGGTGCGGTTGTTGTTCAACGGATACCGGCTGCACCGGGTGCATGCGCATATCCTGTAGACCGTACTCAAAAGGGACGATCCGCCTGGAAGTGGTGTGGTGAAAGGAGACACGAGGTCGGGGCTCCCACGCCGCGGCGTGATGGGAGAGAGAGTATATAAATCAACCTGCCGCACGGCATCCCCGGTACCTGTGCCCCGCCCGGGGGATGAGACCTGTGCCTCTCCGGGAGGTCTTCACCATATGCGTCAAAATATCAGCTGGACGAACCCGAGAGCCACGAGCAGGAGGAAGCCGGTGACAAGGACCCATCCCAGCGTGACGAAGAAGATCGACTGGATCCTGTTCCAGCGCAGAAGCCACCCGATGACGACGCTGGAGTAGAGGCCGATCACCGGGAGCATGGGGAGGATGATGAGGGTGACTGCGCCGTACTTATGTAAGATCGGGTACCTCTTCATCTTCTCTTCCGTGCTCTTCGTGAAACGCCCGACTCTCTCCGACTGCTCGGCGAACGCATCCAGGATCTCGTAGATGGCAAGAACGATCCCAAGCTCCACGGATATCATGACGGCGAGGATGAACACGGGGTTCAGCCCGAGCCCCACGCCGGCGAAGGCGGCATTTGCCTGGAGAAGGAGGGTGGAGATGATCAGGGAAAAGACGCGTCCGATCGGAACGGAGAGGAGGAGGCCAAGGACTACGGGAATGAGGGTCGAGGCGACGAAAGCGATGGCGATTGCCCTGGCCCCCCGCCGGATCCCGTCAATTACCCCGGATCTATCCATCGTTCCACCCGAATACCGGGAGAGGGATGCACCCCGGAATTCTTACAACCCCAACAGGCCATACGATACGCACCGCGGTATATGAACCTTACCCCGGAAGCCCTCCTGTTGCACTGCGCCGATCAGCCCTCTGTCGTCCGGTAGCCGGAGGGCCGGCGGGACGCCGGCAAGGGCGCCCGGCCGCCGCGCCTGATGACGCCGGGGCGGCAGTCCGGGTAACCGGGCCGCAACCGGAGGCTTCAAAGACCATTGCCGGCAGAATGGACTGCGGATCCCACAGGGAGATCGGGCCGGCCGGTCTCCATCGGTCACCGCGCAGATCGACCCGGTTCCCTCAACCGCATCACCGAAGACCAGTCCGTTGCTCCGATCAACGCCCTGCTCCAGACTCGGTACGGGCAACCCCGCCGGAACTGCCTCATCGAGGGGTCGGTAGTCACCCTTGGCCTCAACGCCCCCAAGAAACGCTGACGGAAAGCCGACCGGGTAGTGCAACGATTCCCAATCGCCGTCACTCTCAACGGAGGAGAGTATCGATTTTTTTCACACTGTCCGGGAGTTTGCATCCTGGGGGATGGCTTTTCCCCGGACATCGCCCTGACTGCCTCTCTCCGGTCCCCTCCCTCCATGGCGATAGCCACCACGGTCCAATGGCCGGAGATCCCGGAGAAGAGCTGGGTCCAGGCTCGCTCTTCACCACTTTTTCTAAGAAACCGCCGTCAGCACCATCCCCTGGCACGGCTTCCCACCGGGTATCCCCACGCACTGCCCTCGCCCCCGGGAGGGCAGGGGAGAGTGGAGGCGCGGGCGGGCGGGGGTGCCGGTGAAGTGTATGGGTATGCCACCTGCGCGCAGCGCGGGCGGGTGGGGGACGGAGGGAGCGCTCTGTGGGGGATGGGACGAAGGCCAGATAGGGTCTGTTCGTTTGGAACCGATGCAGTAGATGATGCAATCCCCGCGGGGTTGTCGAAAAGTATATCCGCTCCCTTTCCGTCTGACCCCACATGCCACCCGCAGATGTTACCCCCGCGACGGAGGAGGGAGAGCGGCTCCGGCAGGTCTACGAGCAGGACGTGCCCTGGCGCCGGTGGGGCCCCTACCTGAGTGAGCGGCAATGGGGGACGGTGAGAGAGGACTACAGCGATGACGGTGATGCCTGGGCGTCTTTCCCCCACAACCACGCACGCTCCCGCGCCTACCTCTGGGGGGAGGACGGGCTTGCCGGCATCTCCGACGATTCCCAGCACCTCTGTTTTGCCTTGAGCCTCTGGAACGGCGCCGACCCGTTCCTCAAGGAGCGGCTCTTTGGGCTTACGAACGCCGAGGGGAACCACGGCGAGGACGTGAAGGAGTACTACTACTACCTGGACAACACCCCGACCCACGCCTACATGAAGTACCTCTACAAGTATCCGCAGGCGGCCTTCCCGTACGACGATCTTGTGGAGACGAACCGGAAGCGCACCAAGGACGAGCCGGAGTACGAACTGATCGATACCGGCATATTCGACGCCGATCGTTACTTCGACGTCTTCGTCGAGTACGCGAAGGCGTCCCCGGAGGATATCCTGGTCCGGATCACGGTATGGAACCGGGGGCCGGACGAGGCCTCCCTGCACCTGCTGCCGACACTCTGGTTCCGCAACACCTGGTGGATCGAGAAGGGCACCCGAAGACCGCTCCTGAAGGAGGTGGAAGGCCCTCCCGGCACGAGCGTCGTTCAGGCCGCCCACCCGGCCCTTGGCGTCCGGTATCTCTCCTGCGAGGGCGCCCCCGAACTGCTCTTCACCGGGAACGAGACGAACACAGAGCGGGTATCGGGCACCCCGAACGCCGCGCCGTTCGTCAAGGACGGCATCAACGACTATGTCGTCTCCCGCCGGACCGCGGCGGTGAACCCCGCCCGGACCGGGACGAAATCTGCGGCATACTTCACGTTGACCGTCCCCGCCGGGGAGAGCCGGACGGTACGGCTCCGGCTGAACGAGAACCCGCCCGGAGAGGCGGGGGAGGGAGATCTTTTCGGGAGCCGGTTTGAGGAGGTGTTCAGTACCCGGAGGAAGGAAGCGGACGCATTCTACGACAACATCACCCCTCCGTCGGTCGGCCCGGACGCGGCGAACGTGATGCGCCAGGCGCTCGCCGGGATGCTCTGGACGAAGCAGTACTACTTCTACGACCTGGACCGCTGGCTCCGCCAGCACGGGTCCGGTACGGCTCTCGACAGCCGGCGGCCCGTCCGGAACAGCCAGTGGTTCCACATGTACAACGCGGACATCATATCGATGCCGGACAAGTGGGAGTACCCCTGGTATGCAGCCTGGGACCTCGCGTTCCACCTGGACGCGTTCACACTGATCGATCCGGGTTTTGCCAAACAGCAGCTGGAACTGATCCTGCACGAACGCTATCTCCACCCGAACGGCCAGATCCCGGCCTACGAGTGGAACTTCAGCGATGTCAACCCCCCGGTACACGCCTGGGCGGCCCTCTTCATCTACCACGTCGAGCATGAGCTCTTCGGCGTGGAGGATATCCCGTTCCTTGAGAAGGTGTTCCAGAAACTCCTGATGAACTTCACCTGGTGGGTGAACCGCAAGGACCGCTACGGCCGAAACGTCTTTGAAGGGGGGTTCCTCGGGCTCGATAACATCGGCGTCTTCGATCGCAGCGCGACAATCCCGTCGGGGGGCTACCTGGAGCAGTCCGACGGGACGGCATGGATGGCGCTCTACTGCCAGAACATGCTCGAGATCGCGATCACGCTTGCCGTCCACAACCCGGTCTACGAGGAACTCGCTATCAAGTTCTACGAGCACTTCCTCTGGATCGCGTCCGCGATGAACCGCATGGGCGAGAACCAGGAGGGGATGTGGGACGAGTGGGACGGGTTCTTCTACGACCTCCTGCACCTGCCGGACGGGAGCGCGACGCGCCTGAGGGTCCGGACCCTCGTGGGGCTCCTCTCCCTCTGCTCGAGCACCGTCTTCCCGTCGGAGGCGCCCAAAAAGTTGCCCGCCTTCCTCGAACGCGCACGCACGTTCTCCCGCAACCACCCCTACCTCACCGCCAACATCACGTCGCCGGGCCGGCCCGGGTATCACGGCCGCCGCCTCCTCTCCCTGGTGAACGAGGAGAAACTGCGCCGGATCCTCTCAAGGATGCTCGATGAGAAGGAGTTCCTGAGCGATTACGGGATCCGCTCCATCTCCCGCGTCCACGCGGAGGAGCCGTACACCTTCATCCTGGACGGGCAGGAGTTCCAGGTGGAATACCGGCCGGGGGAGTCCGATTCGAATATGTTCGGCGGAAACCCGAACTGGCGGGGTCCGATCTGGTTCCCGATGAACGTCCTGATCATCCGGAGCCTGCTCAACCTGTATGTGTTCTACGGGAACAGTTTCACCATCGAGTGCCCCACCGGTTCCGGCAGGTGGATGAACCTCTACGAGGTGAGCGAGGAGATCAAGAACCGGCTCGAACGGATCTTCCTCCGCGGCGAAGACGGCCGGCGCCCGGTCTTCGGGGCGGCGTCGAAGTTCCAGGAGGATCCGCACTGGCGCGACTACATCCTCTTCTACGAGTACTTCCACGGCGATGATGGCACAGGGCTGGGCGCGAGCCATCAAACCGGGTGGACCGGCGTCATCGCCCGGCTGATCCAGGCGTACGGGTATATGACGCCGGAGCGGCTCCTGGAACCGGAGGGGAGGCAGTTTGGCTACAGGAAACGTTCGACTCCCCTGAAGGCCGAGGAGGCACCGCCGCCGGCCCCCGGGTGAGGCGATCCCGGGCCCCAACCCCCTGTTTTTCATCTGAACTGCAGTTTTTATACGAACTCGGTGCCACACGTCAGCAGTTATAAGAATCATATGAGGGAACCTTCATGCGACGAGGACGCCGCACGGGTCAGATCGTGGTCATACTGCTGGTCGGCGCCATCGCCGTCCTCTATGCCCTCGACCTGGCGGGGAACAGACCGGGAGTGACGGAGCTTGCACCTGCGGAGGTGCGGGAGTACCGGGGGGAGCAGCTCTCCTCGATTGCGGATTTTCGTGAGAACTCGATCCGTGGCCCGCAATACGTAAATGCAAGCACGTATACGCTCACCATCGACGGGCAGGTGGAGAACAGAAAGGAATACTCCTACGATGCGCTCATAGAAAGGTTCCCTCACTACCGCAAGGTCGTTACCCTCTACTGCGTAGAAGGCTGGGACGTCACTATCCTCTGGGAGGGGGTGCGGGTGAACGGTCTCCTTTTGGAGGCGGGAGTGAAACCGGGGGCGAATACAGTCATCTTCTACGCGGAGGACGGCTACTCCTCCTCACTTCCCCTCACCTACATCGAGGATAGGGATATCCTGCTGGCCTATGCCATGAACGACGTCACCCTGCCGGCGGAGCGGGGCTTCCCCTTCGAGCTGGTGGCCGAGGATCGCTGGGGTTATAAGTGGGTGAAATAGGTGACCCGGATCGAGGTGTCCGATGATGAGAACTACCGCGGCTACTGGGAGAGCCGTGGGTATGCGAACAACGGGAGTATTGACCGATCCTTCTTCGATCAAGGATAGGGAGGGATGGGGATGGTGCGGTTCACCTACCGGAAACTGATCTCCTGGACCCTCCTCGCATTTACGCTCCTCTTCCTGATCAACGGCTTTGGGATCACGAAGCCATGGCTCGTGCGGTCCCTGACGTTCGGCCTTCTTGACAGGGCGCTTTCCCAGCAGATCCATTTTCATCTCTGGGGCCCGTTCCTGATCGTGCTGGTGCTGCACATCTCCTACTCCTCCGGGATCTTCAGGAGGTGATGCCCGTCGCGGTAATGCCTCCCCTGGGACCGGAGGAGCACGAACGAGGTGCTCCCGGGTATCGGAGGATATAAGACATTGGATGGAGTACTCAAGAGTAACGATGCATCCCCTTGCCCAGATCCGGCAGAACCTCCGCACCATCCGGGAGCGCTACGGCGTGGCCCGCATCGGCATCTTCGGATCTGTTGCACGGAGCGAGGAGACGCCGGCAAGCGACATCGATATCCTGGTGGAGTTCCGGGAGGGGGAGGAGACCTTTGACCACTTTATGGATCTCAAGTTCTACCTCGAGGATCTCCTGGGACGAAAGACGGACCTCGTCATCGCCGACACCTTAAAACCCCGGATCCGGGATGCTGTTCTCGGTGAGGTCGTTTATGCCTAGGGACCTTCTGCTCTACTTAGAGGATATCCGCGACGCTGTCGCCTCCATCCGCTCCTATGTCGGGGACCGGACGTTTGAGGAGGTCGTAGGCGACCGCATGTGCCTCGACGCCGTCGTGCTCCGGTTCATCACTATCGGGGAGGCGACAAAGCAGATTCCCGCAAGCGCCACCGCCCGCCACCCGGAGATCGAGTGGCGGAAGATTGCCGGGCTCCGGGACATCAGCGTCCACTCCTATTATGCGGTGAAGCCGACGATCCTCTGGGACATCATCCGGACCAAACTCGGGCCCCTGGAGGACGCGGTAGAGGCGATGATCCGGGAAGAGGGGGGGCGGTAGAGCCGGCAGTTTCGCAGCCTGCCCTTATAGTTTGGCTGGATCGGCGGTCCGATGCCGGTAACCGGCGACCGTAAGGTCCCAATGGTGGGCTGATCGTAGGGTCGTGATCGTGTGCTAAAGTTGACGTGGATGAAGTTGCACTGCAGATCCGGCTCTACGTGCTCGGCCTCCTGTCCTGCGGCAAAACGGTGGGATTGGCATCTCTCGTGTTCCTCCAGGACTCCTCGGTGGTCCCCGTCAGCGTCGAGGTGGACGAGCTCGCCGCCGCGAGAGCGACGGCCCGGAACTATATCCGGGGGATCAACAGCCGGGACTTCCCCGCGAAGCCGGGGCCGTTCTGCTCCCGGTGCGATTATGGGACGATCTGCTGCTGGAAGGCGCGGTAGGGGAGGGAGGTACCCTGCCATCTTCCCCCGACCTGCTCTTTTATAAAAGACGACCAGAGTATCACGGATCCCCACACACCTGAGCGAAGAACCTTTTATCCCTGACGGCAATAGTGATCCGAGGAGTGGTCCGATGCCGGTAGAAGTCGATGGAAGGCTGATCGATGATACGACGATTCTGCTCGATCAGCCCCTGCGGCGGGGGGAGGAGAGCGTGATAGTCCGGTTGAAGAAGCAGCCCGGTAAGATGACAAAGCTCAACGCCCCGGAAGAGTATGTCCTGAAACTGGCCGAACAGGATCTTGAAGAGTTGTACTGATGGACATCTCCGAATTGGAGGAAGGATCGGCATTTCTTGATACCAATATCCTCCTCTACGCCTACACGACCACACAGTTTTCTCAGTCGTGCGAAACACTTCTCGAAAAGGTGCAGGCTGAAGACGTTACGGGTTACGTCAATTCCACGGTCGTTGATGAGTTCTTTCACAAAGCCCTGCTCACCCAGATTTACATCGAGAAGCGTCTCTCACCACGGGAGGCGGTTGCATACGTCAAGAAGCACCGGCGATCTTGAATACGCTTGATGCCCCGTATACCGTGACCCGGGAAGTGCTGGAGCAGTACAACCTCAGGGTCCTCGATACTTCTGATGTCCTGGAGGATACGCTCAGGATCTCGCAGCAGTATGGACTACTCTTCTCCGATGCGCTTCATGCCGCGTCTGCACGCCGGCACCACATTAACTACTTCGTGACGAATGACCGGGATTTTGACCGGGTAGATTTCCTCACGCTGGTGCACCCCTCTGTTAAAGAGAGGCCCTGACCGGCTGTACCAGAACGCCTTCACCGGGAAGACCGCCCTTGCGGGAGATGGAGGCGTGGCGTATCTGTGCTGCCGGGCACATCTTCGGGTATGAAATGCAATCAGCAGGCAACGCACAGGAACTCTATACGGGCCGTTTTTCTTACTTCCGCTCAACTTTTGTTGAGGATGCTCTCACCTCCAGGCCCCCGGGGACGTACTTCTCCATGCCTTCCTCCGTATGCACCCTCTCAAGAATCCCGCTTAGCGCTTCAGCGAGTTTCTGTGCGGCAGCGTGCGACATGTAGACGCGTGTCCCGTTTACCAGCGCTCTCCCCTCCCGGCGGACGCCGGGCATCTCCAGGAAGTCGATGCAGACATCTCTGTGCGCTACCTGCACATACGCAAGGTTTGAGTAGGAACTGTGCGTGATGTCCAGCTGCAGCTCCTCCGGCTCGAACCGATAGAGTTTGCGGAGATCGACGGCGGCTGCTCCGTCTTTTGTCTCATTCTGCTCCTCCCCCATGGTTACGCCCCCACGGAGAAGATCGAATACTTTGACTCTGCCTCCCGTGCAGAGCAATCTTCTCCCGTTGTCCATTCGCCGGCATAGTTCGTCGCGACTGCAAGCGGTTCCGCCTTTGCCCTGAGCGATCTGTTGTAGTAGTCCTGGATCGCTGTGTTCATGCAGTCCGTCCCGTCCCGATCGTCGATCATGGCATAGGCCAGCAGGGAGAGAGCAATGAACTTCTTCGACTCGACGACGACTCGATAGACCGGATGCTGGGCGTCACTGGACACGTTCTCGATCAGTCCGAGTCTGACGAGCACCCTGAGCGCCTCTCTGATGCTGGGGGCCTTTTTGCCTGTCATCTCCTCAAGGTACCCGGGTCGATAGTCCATCGTCGGATCGGCGACGATCTCTTCGACGACCTGAGCGAGAACGGTATTCCCGAATAAGCCGCCATACGGTTTGTCCAGGAATTCTTCGAGTTCTCCAGGAAGTTCCGGCAGTTTCTTCCCTGACATAATCATCCCTCCAACTGCAGCACCCGTGCTCCCATCAGGAGCGCTATGGGTGCTCTCACTGGTAGTAAGCAGTAGTGAGTGATGGTAAAAAAATGTTCTGATACAGAATTTATTCTTTCAGTTTGGTCCAGTGCCGGTGATGGGGCACTTCGAGGTCGTAGTATGTCATCCATTGATCCGCCCACACGGGCTTTTCAAGTTTGATGACTTTGTCCCCACCGCCGGCACGGTATAGGCGAATGTAATCCTGTCCGATTGAGTCGACAAATTCTCTCGCCTCAAAGCCGTTCTCTCTGCACTTTCGCTGCGATCTGGTTTTGACCCCTGTGATCGATTATCAGTCATATGTTAGAGCACGATCCCATATTTTAATAACCCTGTCTCAACCGCTTCCAATAATTTACAGCTTGTGCCACGATCCCCAATATTAGAAACACAATTACTATTCCACCAATCCAATCGTCTGGAATCGGAGTGTACCTTACAAGTACCCAAGCTAACGCAACAGCTGCGATAAACGTTCCAACAATTCCAGGTATCTGGCTTGGATATTTGCTCGGCGCAAGTATATTCACTTTGAATTTTCGGATTTCCCCCCAAGTGTCAATATTTATGCTATTTCCAATGTTGATGGATGGATTTAGCCAAAATTTTGGATTTCGCGAGAGCAATAACATATTAAGAATAATAACAGGGATACTGTTCGGCACAGGTTTCGCATCATTCATGCTTGCCGCTATTGTATATGGGATATAGATCACTGCAAAGCGGTAAAACAATTCATTTACTCAGAAGATAAGTGTAACTAATCCTAACCTGCTTTACTGCCCTGCGAAAGTTTCGAAATCTTATTATGATCGTATAAAATAAGGGTTTACCTAAGCAGCCAGATTGACTTTTAGGGTTGCGGGAGGAACTTTAAATGCAAATGAGACGTGCACTAAACGCTATATTAGTTTTCCTTGTTGCCCTTACGTTAGTACTAGTATGTGGTTGCAGTTCATCAAGCGAGGCATATTCGAGCTCGCCAAACTCTCCACCTGTGACACAATCACCCACAACCACTATATCTCAAACTGAGACTGTTGTGACTAAAGACTTTGAAAAAATGGCTTTAACAATCAATGATCTGCCCCACGGTTGGATTAAAGAGGGTACTCCGGTGGTAACCGACACTAAGTACGAAGCGGAATTTATCTATCCCAGCTCAAATGCTGTCCTACTAACAGTTTCAATGGAACGCTATGCGACCATTGATGCGGCAAAAGAGGAACTCAATTTAAGGAAAAACAAAGTAACTGAAGTAAGAGTGGATACATTAAAGATTGGTAACGAAGGTTTCGGTTTCCAGGAACCGGCCTATACCTCTGTTGTGTTTAGAAATCGAAACATAATTGTCTCGGTGAATACCAATACATATCCAGCATATTCGATTTATACATTACAACCATACGCGAAGCTTATAAACAGTAGAATAAATGAATAATCCCTTTTTTTAGTTGATACTTCTCCAAAATCTCAAAAGAAATATTAGGAATTAGAAAATAGTGCTACATGCAAACCTAGATTCATTATTGGACAAAGGACATGGCGGTGAATTCAGTGATCTGTCGGGAAGAGCAAAATATTGGATTCGTTCATCGCTATGTGTTAACACATAACGAGTATAGTTGTATCTATCAATGATTTTTATTCTGTTTTAAAATTTAGTTGGATACGGCGATTTTTGAATACGACTCGTTATGAATCATCGGAGTATAGGGATCCTGAAAAGGGGAGATCGTGATCGAGGTTTTCCACAGGGACGGTGATCACTATTATTTTTCTGATAACCAAAATGCGAACAAACCCTCATCTATCATTGTTCTCCCATCTGGGAGGAATACTTCCAAATCGTATCCTAACGGTACCAACTGCTCATAAGGATTACCGCTTTCTGATTTTATTTTATCAACATCAATAATATTTTTTGCAATTCGAATACATAGTTTTCCTTCGCAACTTGCCATACTCTCGCCCTTAAATTCTCCTATATTAAGGCCTTTATACTTTGCAAAAACCTCTCCACGTTTTTCGACTCTGTAGATTTTCACAGCCCAAGGAAAATCTGTTGATTCAATGGGAATTTCCTTATGATCGGCTGTTTTAAAATTAACATCTATAGTTACACCGTCATCCCATTTCCCATATGTCAATATATACTCTGCATCACTTATTGAGAAATGGGGTGCAATATCTTTGCCGTCTGTTTTTTCCGCTATGGAACCTTTTTCTGCTGTGGAAGCGCACCCTGCGGATAATAATAGGATAATCAATATAATACAAGCAATTGATCTATAGCACATAGGCTACTCTTTACAATGGACAAAATTAAATATTTCGATATAATTACTTCCATAACTGTTTTGAAGCATGCTTTCAGACTCCAGAACGTATCCGCATGACCGATCTGTTTGTATTTAGTCACGCCGGTGTGGGAGCTCGATCGAGCTTTATAACTCACTTTGCAAACCCTGAATGGGGTTGATGAGATATTTTGGTTGCCGGACAGAAGAGCATAATAATAGTTTATTATGCGTTAAAACACATTAAACGGCCACGTTCCGAAACTAGGTCGTTAACTATCCAATGAAATAGTCTTTGTCGTGCCAACAATTAAAGAAGACTTTATATTCGGATTTAACTTATCATGCACAATGCGGGGAGGCATGAAAGGATGATTGTGCACCAGATTAAGTCGATGGTGAAACCCGGTACGGTTATTCCAAAACCAGATGCAAAGTCAGACTTCGTTATCAAAGGTTGGGGCAAACGTCGTGGTGAAGATGCTCTGATCTACTACATACCCAATCATCAAAACCCCAATAAGCCATACCAAAAAGGAATCACAGTGTCCGAATGGGAACAAGCATTCTATGAATTGATGGAGACGGGTTCGTTCGGCAGAGAGTGGTTCAATGAGTACATGGAACCGTGCATGAAAGAAGGCGGATGCAACTTCACAACGATTGGCGGTATATTTGAACTGCTTGGCATTGCACAATATGAACGTGGAAATTACCGAAGGTTGCAACAGTAATCCACCCTAAGACACCCAAGGAATGTGGAGATTTTGATGGACGATGCATCGCTCGAATTGTTAATTGAGGCATTGAATGATCCAGACTTCCGCAAGCGTAATGCAGCCATAAAGACTATTGTCGATCTAAACGAACATCGGGCGATCAAACCACTGATTGATGCGTTACGTATCGAAGATCACGGTACTCAACGTTTAGCCGTTAATGCACTTGGGGAAATTGGAGATATAACTGCAATAGAAGCCTTATCAAGCATTGCAAAAGCTGGGAAGTACCTGCAGTTAGTTCAACGATCAATAGAGCAGATCTTACTACGTAACATAACATCGGAATTGGAGAGACCGCCTATTGACGATTGGAGGAGGCAACTTGAGGATTACAGCAATCAACATAACGCCAACAAAAAGCGAATTGAAACGCTAAGCTGTGCAAAAAGTGATATTGGACAGCAGATTAGAGATTTGTTGGTTTCTGATTTAAAACGAAAGGCCCAACCACTCATCTGTGCGCAAGATTTGATTGACGAGTATCAATTTTTGTGTCAGTTATATGATGCGCTGATCCAGCGATACGAAAACAAATTATACCAATTGAAAGAGAGGCTTTTTGATTTAATTCCGAGATTTGTTAAGACATATGTAAAGGGAAGGATTCAACAAAGTACTGTGCACCGCATAAATTTTAGTCGCACTCATATGGACGAGTATAAAGATCTCATCACCAATTGCGGTGTTATTGAAAACGCGGTGGCGAGAGAACTGATTAAAGATCGAACTAAAATGATTATAGCCGATATTTCAAAAATACGATATACATTAGAATGCACACCGATGAACGATGATGCGATAGTTATAGTAGGTGTGCTTTTTGATAAGATAAAGACGCTTAACGAAGAATTAAGTTGCATATTCGAGACAGATCGTAGCCTCGTCGAGAAAATAACCTATCTTCATTCAAGACTGAATTGGTATCAATCTAAGGATTTACAGGATCGGGAATGGTATGAAGAGAATAAGCAATATCTGCGCCATACAACATCAAAGTACTGATATAATTAATATCCAGCAACCTTGAGGCCATCCCAATATTCTCCTGATCATGACGCTACATGCCAAGTGAATCAATCCCGTGAATGAGCGCTCATATCGCTCCTATCGGTGAGTGATCATCTTGAACGCCTCAGTCCAACTGAAGAACCGTTCTACTGCACTGTGCTTCTTGTTTGTAGAGTTTCGGATCGAATTAGATAGGTCTTCTTTGCTTCAGGTGTTTCCGGGATCTCTGATTGACCGAGATTGTTCTTTATTCTTCGTTTCCAATTGTACTGGCGAATTTCTTGGGTGTCATAGCTGCATCTATGGAGATGATTGCAGGATGCTCTTGCATTTCGGGAATCTCAAACGCTTCGAAGGTTTGCTCATAGAGTCGGGAATCGTGGACGTTGGCAGGGGAAGTTGACAGGCAGGGGGAAGGCCGTTTCGATTGATCAGAGCACTCGATTTGTTCCAATTTACTTTTTATAGCCTCATGGCCTGTCGATCCCTTTTTTTCGCCGAGATATCCTTCGTATCCGTAGTACAACGGGAGAGATCGATTTTTTATCTCGTACCTGGGCCGGAGTAGGTCGAGGAAGATCGCCTGGTACACTCCTTTCTCACAGAGTTTGAGGTGGTACCGGCGAACCGTTGATTTCATACCCTCGTTCGCTGGTACAGCGAACCAGGTACACCCGGTCGTGAGAACGTACAGGATACCGTTGAACAGCCCACTGGGTCACACCGCGGTCGGCCGTCGGCCAAGATGTGGCTTCATTGATGGGAGGGATTTCTGAACAATCTCCCTGAGATCATCTTCGATTTCTTGAAATGCACCACTCTCAGATTTTATTTGAGTGATCTCATGTTTTTAGGACTACCCCTAGGACAATCACTATGACATGGGATCCATCCGGTCTCTGATGTCAGCCGCCCTTATGAACACGAGGTGTGATGCCACGATTCCGATAATTGCCATTATGCCCGCAATTGAGATGACAATTTTCCGGCCCGCCGGTACATAGAATGACTGGTGTGGATCGGCTACCATGATGGGCTTCCCACTGGCCGCGGCCCCCATTAACTCGACTGCTTGACCAACTAAGTTGCTTCCCACAACATTCGCATCTACCCCCAGCTTTCCTAAATGCCTGTTCTATTTCCTCAGGAGTAAATTCATAGCCATTCGCCATAAACAAATCACCTGAATTCAAATTTTCCTGATATTACGATAAAGCTTTCTTTGACTAGATCTTATGTGCTAACGACGAAGATGATCTTCTCTTTTTCGTTTTTGAGTTATCACATAATAGAAAATAAAAAGTCTAGGATATATTTATCAATCTCACCTTGTCTTTACTAACAGAGTTTAATCACAATGAACGCATAATCAGAAATCAGTGTATTCAAAAAGAGCCCAAGAAGATAATGGAATAAGTCAAAAACAGAATGCTGCTAAGGAGTTTTCCCGATCGGAGATAGATTCTGCTTCCGATTTGGTTTTTGTCCGTATTGCTGATCTGTAATATGTCGCCAAAAGAGAAAAATTTGGTAATGTCCTAAAATAGCATACTTTATATTGGATCACGTCGTATCACCTTCTTGTGATCTCGATGGCCAGACCGCGTGGACGTATCGATGTCGTCTGTCAAAACCCTGCCTGTCACTATTATCGTCGGGAAGAAGGAAAAGACATTGTTAAACGCGGGAAAGACGTAAAAACGTCCCGGCAACGCTACTATTGCAAGCATTGCAAGAAGTTCTTTATGGAAACGAAAGGCACTCTCCTCTTCAGGAAGCACCTTTCAGAGGCTGAGATCCTTACGATTTGTAAGCACTTTGTTGAAAAGAATGGCATTCGGAGTATTGAACGGCTTACCGGCCACCACAGGGATACCATCGGGAACCTCCTGACCGCCGTTGCAGAACATGCGACCCAGATGAATGACATCCTTATCCGGGAGTTAGAATTGACCCCGGTTGAATGTGATGAGTTCTGGACGTTCGTAAAAAAAAAGAAAAACATGTTGTCAACAACGGCTCAGAATCAGATTTCGCAGGTGATGCATGGGTCTACACGAGCATAAAGCGAGGCACCTATTTCCTCATTGCCGCTGCGGTCGGGAAACACACCCAGGAGACATGTGTTTTCGCTCATCATAAACTGATCCACTTTTCCCCAAAACGCTCACCATAAATTGATCCACCCTATACCCCCTCCTGCTCCATTCTTGGATCTGGAGGGACCCAGTAGGTGAAATCGATGAGCGATATCCAACGCATTGTAGAACTCTATAATCTCCATGGATCCAAGCGACGAGTCGCCAGGGAACTCAAGATCTCCAGGAATACCGTATCCCAGTATCTCCAGCGGGTTCAGGATGTCAAGGACGGCGTCGAAGAGACAATTCTTCCCAAGGACCGTCAGATTCAGCGTCCCTGCACTGCCCTCACCCCCGAGATCCGAGAACAGATCCACTCGATCCTGGAGAAGAATGCTGACCTCCCGAAGAAACAACGATGGAACGGACAGAAAATCTGGAATCATCTCGTCACCGAAGGCTATACCATCAGTTATAGCACCGTCAAGCGAGAGATCGCTTCCTGGAAACGCCAGTATGGCCATCGTGATGTCTACATCGCTCAGGAAACGGATCCCGGGTGCCGCGCAGAATTTGACTTTGGCAAAACGGATCTCCAGATCAGTGCCCGCTGGGGCAAGTATCCCATGGCCTCCATGGTGCTCAACAACTCTCTGTATCGGTTTTCCTATCTTTACCATCGTGAGACCTTTCTTGAGATTATTGATGCTCACATCCGGTTCTTTAACGAGATCGATGGCGTACCGGAGACCATCTTCTATGACAATATGGCTGCCATCATCAATCCCCGAACCAAAGAGTGGAATCCCCGGTTTCTTGATTTTTCTCTCCATTATGGGTTTGAATCACATGCCTGTAATGCCCGGTCCCCGCACGAGAAAGGAACCGATGAACAGACGGTTGGCTACGTGAGACGGCGGGCGTTCAGTGAGCGAACCGCGTTCTCATCTCTGGAGGAAGCAAACCAGTACCTGGCAGCAACGGTCAACGAGATCAATGATGGTTTCGTGTATCGTCGTTCGTTGCCTCCCAGTCAAGGACTCCTTCACGAGCAAGAAACATTTGCTCCTCTGCCTGCTCTTGAATTTTCAACGTATCAATCCCGTTCCGCCAGGATCTCAAAATACTCGCACGTTGTCTTCGAGTCAAACTACTATTCGGTGCCGGATACGTATCCCGGGAATTATGTCACCCTGAACTACTCTCCCGACACCGTTGAGCTGGTCGGTGGCAATGAGTTGCTTGCACGCCACAAACGCCGATTCGGAAAAGGAGAACTGGCCTACGACCTCATGCACTTTCTCAAAACCTTTTCACGAAAACCAGGTGTCCTCCAGCATTCCCGGGTATTCCGGCAGTTAGACGAAGCAATTCAGCACCTGCTCCATCAGCACTATGCCGGGAGACACAAAGACTTCCTGCCGATCCTCTCGCTGTTCCGCGAAACATCGGAAAAGGAACTCGTTGCCGCGATCCGACTCCTGGAAGATCATGGCATGGTTCCTACCTATGAGACCCTGCGCTGCGTCATCATGCACCAGGCCGCTCAGCTGCCGGACACCCCGCTTCCTCTGGACCGTATCATCATAGAGGAACCGAATTTCTCTCACTATGATGGCTATCTCCGGGGTGTTCTCTGATGCCTGCCGCAATTGAAGATCTCTGTCATACCCTGCGTCTCTCGGGGCTTGCTGCGGCAGTACGGGAACTTGAACCGGGTCCGTGCTCCGAGGAGATTTTGGGGTTTCTCCTTCGTGCTCTGGAGTCTGAATACGAGTTGAGATTAGCACGAAAACGGTTGAATGCCATCCGAATAGCGGGGTTTCCCACAATGAAGCGATTTGATGAGGTGGTGGTTGATCTGTTGCCGGACGATGGACGAGCGTATCTTTCGGTTCTGAACCAGTTACAGTTCGTCGAAGAGCATCAGAATATCCTGATGATCGGGAACTCGGGAACCGGAAAGACCCATCTTGCGATCGCCACGGGGGTCCTGGCCTGTGAACAGGGGTATCGGGTGATGTTCAAGACGACGGCGGGACTCGTCAACGAACTGGTTGAAGCAAAACAGGAGCGGCGGCTGACGTATCTTCTCCGGCAGTTGAAACGAGTGGATCTCCTGATCCTGGATGAATTGGGGTATATTACCTTTGACCTGGCAGGAGCGGAACTGCTCTTCCAGTTGCTTGCGTCCCGGTATGAGGCCGCGAGCACGATGATAACGTCAAACCTGGTGTTCTCTGAGTGGGGGAAGATCTTTCATGACAAGGCACTGACGGCTGCTTTGCTTGACCGGATCACGCATCGAGCCCTTGTCCTGAACATGACAGGAACCAGTTTCCGCCAGCGGGGATCACCAAAGGATTCATCAGCGAGAAGACAAAAGTGATAGCTAAGGTGGATCAGTTTTAGGTGAGCCAAGTGGATCAAAATTAAATGAGCGAAAACAACATGCGATCATATGATGGATCAACTCTATGAACGGATCGCGTTGCCGTATCCCGACGAAAAACTTGTTATCTACTCAGATGGGAACAATCAATACGAGGAGGCCCTAAACGACCGTTATGCATCCCCCTGTGTGAATTATGGCCAAAGTATAAAGATTCGGAAGCAGGGTAAAGTCATTGAGAAGCTGAAACGCATAGTCATCGGATCACCGGATCTCTCTGAGATCGAAACGACTGATATCGAAAATTCAAATGGCATCTTCCGAGAACGGATCGGTCGCCTCGTCCGAAAAACAAAGTGTTTCTCAAAACTGAAATGCCGGTTAGAAGCAGCGGTGGCAGTATTCCAGTTCTACTGGAACTTCATGAAGGAAATGGATGGAAAATCAACACCTGGAATGGTTGAAGGCATTATTGACCGGAGGATCACGTGGAGCGTATTTTTTCATACGGTTATTAAGTATGATTAATTAGGACACTACCTTATGCCGCGCTGGTTTTCCCGATCCTTTCGCAGGCGGCGAGCACCTGATCGGGGGCGAAGCGGAGCAGGATCTCCCGGGTCCGTCCCCGGTCGGTGCGGAGCGGCAGGTCGACGAGACCCGCTTCCTCGAGCCGCTTCAACCGTGTCCGGTAGGTCGTCACTCCGTTCGGGATATACTCCTGCGTCGCCTCGAAGACCGCTCCTGACGTCATGGTCGCATCGGTCTTCTGCGCCATCTCCGCGATCCGGTAGAGCAGGGCACGTTCGCCCTCGTTCAGGTCCGCGGCCCGCTTCTGCAGGGTGGGCGTGATGATCGACCGGGAGGCGTCCATCACGTCTTTTCGGGTGACGGTCCGGCGCCCGGCGCCCTCCGCGTTCTCGGCCGCCGTCCGGACGAGGTCGATCCCGACCCGGATGTCCTGCTCCTTTGCGGTGAGGTCCGCGATGAGGTTCGCGCTCGCCTTCGGCACCACGTTCGGGTACAGCCCCTGCCGGATCCGGTCGCCGAGGATCTCCTGGATCTCCGACTTTGCGTACGGCGAGAAGAAGACCTCGGTCGGGTGGAAGACCGACCGGACACGCTCGTCGACCGCGGTGTAGAGGTTCAGGCGGAGGTCGCTGGAGATGGCGAAGACGCCGGGCTTCCTGACATCCCACGCCTCGTAGAGGCGGAGGATCCGGTAGAGGAGATCGTTGAGCTGCCGGGCTTCGTGCAGGTAGTTGGCGTCGTCCAGGCAGACGAGCAACGCGGCCTCCCGTTCGCCGAGGCGTTTTGCCGCCACCCGCACGACCTCGTCGAGGTGCTTGCCGGTCGCCGGGGGCGCGTAGCCGACGACCGCCTCAAAGATGCACGCGAAGACGGCGAACGGCGTCCGTTGCTGCTTGCAGTTGATGTAGACCGGGGCGATCTGCTGTGTCGTCTCCTCGATCTCGGCAAACAGCCGGCGGACGGTGGTGGTCTTCCCCGTCCCCGGCGGTCCGCGGAGGATCGCGCTCCTCGGACTGCCGCTCCGGAGGGCCGGCCGGGCGAGGAGGGCGAGTTCACGGATCTGGGCGTCGCGGTGGTGGAGCTCGTCGGGCATGTAGGTGAACTCGAAGACCTCGTGGTCCCGGAAGAGCGTCTGGTCGTAGCGAAGGGTTTCTCTCTGCCTCATAGGTAAGCGATCAGGAAACGGGGGTATATGAACCCGCGCCGCGGGCGGGGTGAAAGTGAAAGCGGGAACTTCAGGGTGCGTTATCGAAGGTGTAATGTGAGAATATCAAACGGTTATGATAAACATCCGGGCTTATTTGTCAGATTTTCTAGATCTTCTACATCCTCAAAATCGTAGTTTTCTCTGGAAGTATTTCTCAGCCAAGGATAATCTATGCGTCTTCTAACAACTGCAGTGAACCGGATTTGATCCCCTTGTTTCACAGGGAAAACATCTTTAATAGTACCAGGAATCGATCCGTAAGATGTGATTCGGTTCCCTTGGGTATCACTTATATCTTTCAGTAGGATACTTGGCCCAAGATCTATGTTTACCTCATACGCAAAGTAGGTCCCACTAATGGACGTTCTTTGTCCTTCGGTAAATATTCTAGAGGACGTTCTTTGTCCTTCAGTAAGGATTCTAGAGGACGTTCTTTGTCCTTTAGTCAGGATGGCCAGATTCTGGATATCCTTAAGTCCGTAGTCTGAACTTTCTTCGTCCTCTTTATTTTGCCGATAATCCCTACTATATTTATACACCAATGCAGTAAACCGGATTATATCTCCTTCATCCAAATCAGCCATCTTTTTGATAGATGGATTATCATGAATCCAAATATGATCCGCAATTAGTTCTTCAGTTCCATACTTTACATCCTGCAATAGAATCCTTCCATTGGGTCCAGTTTCTAGGCATCTCTCATAGAAGGCAAAAGTGGCTTTAAAGGGCATTCTATTACCCTCATTGCATGCTAAAGCGATCCTCATATCAAACCTCTTCGGAGTGCAGGAAGTCTGCCATTTAACGATTGAGATCTATATCGTTAAATGAGAAAATCCATTTATATAACACTTCACATTTCGGTTCCCTCTGTGAATCACCTTCACATATTCCTTCCACAGAGTTCTTGCCACTCTTCTACTGTCAGGCAAGATCGCCTTTTGATTATACCTAATAAATGAGGAGATGGTGAGGGTTGTCCCTAGGGATAAGAAGTGAGCATCAGAGCTCACCCTTCCGCTTCTTCTCCTCGATCAACTCGTTGAGCAGTTTCCTCACGAGCTCCGGGTTCTCGAGCACGTCCTTGCCCATCGCCTCCTGCACATCCTCCCTGTCGTCGGTGAACGACCGACCGCAGGTGATGCAGTAGTTCGCACGTGGGGCGTTGATGGTCTTGCAATCGGGGCACTGCACCGGTTCCAGGTACCGCTCCTCCGCTTCCTCCTGCTGGATGAGGCCGTACTTCCCGAGAACTTCTCTGTCGATGTCCTGGCCGGTGAGGTGGGCGTAGGTTGCAAACATATCGGTGTTCAGGTTCCCCCACATCATCAGCTTGATGACCGACTCCTTCATCCCCTGGTTGATGAGGTGCGTGATCCGCGAGTGCCGGAAGATGTGCGGGGTGATCTTCTTGGTGATGCCGGCCCGTTTTGCGATTTTATGAAACTGCTGATAGACGGTGGCATGCTGAAGCGGCTTTTTCCGGTAGGTAATGAAGACCAGGGCGTCGCCGGCGGGTTCAAAGGGGTAGTCGTTTCTCCAGGTCGCGAGATAGGGGGTGGCCATGACCAGCCGCACATAGCGCTGGGTGTGGCACTTGGTGTCCTCGACGGAAACCACTATCCCGTAGGCGTCGAACTGCACGCGCTGCCAGGTGAGTCGGCCGAGTTCGCCGATGCGGCACCCGGACTCGTAGAGGAGTGCGATGATCGCCCGGTCGCGTGAGGACTGGCAGGCCCGCAGGAGCGCTTCGATCTCTTCCGGCGTGAGCATCTGATCCGGGAGTTTGGTGCAGCGGTCTACCCGCGGTGGCCGAATCTTCCGGACTTTCTTTTCTGGAACGTCCGAATATCCGTTTTCGATCAGCCAGAGGTAGAACCGTTTGAGAAACATGACGTAGTCGTGCAGGGTGTTCTGTTTGAACGGTCTGCCACGCTGGTTTTTAGCTTCCTTGATGGTAGCTATGGCCGAGAAGAGATCGCCGGTGGTCGCTGTCCGGTACGGGCAGATGTAGAGGCGCCAGTTGATCAGGTGCGATACGATCTTGTTCACCCTGCTCAGGGTGATCCCGTGCGATGCCTGGAGTTCGGTCACGAACTCGTTGATGAGGTTGGCGTCGTCGCGAGTGAGTGTGCCTTTGGCCAATGCTTTCTGGACGGCTGTGCTGGCAAAGGTTCTATCGATGCGATGGAACCCTCTGTCGGTTTGGGTCGGTGCTGTGAACGCTCCCATGCAAGGGAGGTCGGAACGGGGATATATAAACATTTGGCGACAGATTCGAGCCTGAAAACAAGATGCTGCTATGGGGATTCGAACCCCAGTCGTCGGCGTGAAAGGCCGACATGATTGGCCCCTACACTATAGCAGCCCATGCGATGTGCCATACAACTTGGACGTGAGCGGATAAAAAAGTTGTGCCGGATGGAACCGGGCGGATTCAGTCCGTGGCCCGTCTCCCCCCGTTCCCCCGGGCAGCCGGCGGCGGCGCCGGCCGGCGGGTCCTCCCGGACCGGGAGCATGCCGGAGCCCTGTCTATCCGCCGGGGCGGCGGGGTTTTTGCTTCCCGAGCGCCGTGATGAGGTGCTCTGCGCCGGCAAACCCGAGCGTCCTCTGGCTGCCGTGCATCATGTCCAGGTGCTCGATCCCGAGCGATGCGGCGAGAGACTTCTCAAGCATGCCGCCGAAGACCAGGTCGATCCGGCAGGCCTTGAGCCTCTCGCGGATCTCTTCCTGCTCCGGCTCGATCAGGATCTCGCACTCCGGGCCGGCAAGGTCCTGCAGCCGTTTGAGGGTATCCGAGTCGAAGTCCACGACGATGAGAGACGGCGCAAGGCCGAGCTCCGCAAGGAAGAGGGTCATGGAGATCGCCCGCGTCGGCCCGCTGACGATCGCCACCCGCCGGCCGGCGAGGACCGCGCGGCAGGCGCCGGCGGTGCCGGGGCCCTCCTCCGCGTAGCGTGGAAGCCCGAGGGATGCGGCGACGCGGTCGAGAAACCGGACGGTGGCGGCGTCCCCGATGGGGATGTCGGCGATGATGAACGGGGTGCCGCAGATCCGCTCGAGCAACTCCGCGGCCGCCTTCCCCGCCGGTTCGCAGACGACGACGTTGAGCGCCGCAGAGCCCAGGCGTTCGAGGTCTTCGACCGTTGTGTCGGCGGTAAGCACCGCGTTGACCCGGACGCCGACGAGCTCGAGGATGCGCACGAGCTCCCGCAGGTCCGGTCCGCCCCGGAGAAGGCCTATCAGGTTGACGGACCGCTCCGTGACCTCGCACGGCTCCCGGACGAACTCCTCGACGAGCCGGCAGAGGGTCTCGCTGTAGCCCGTCCGGAAATCGCCCTCAAACCCCCCGGCCTCGATCCCGACGACCCGTGCACCGGTCGAAGCAGCCTTCACCGCGGCGGCAATATCCTCGCCGATGACACTTGAGACGCAACAGGAGAGGACCGCGATGAGGTCGGGCCGCAGGTTCGCATCCAGTTCTTCGATCGCCTCTTTGAGTTTCTCTTCGGCGCCGAATATGACGTCGTGCTCGTCAAGGCACGTCGAGTAAATCTCGGACGGGCGATCGCCCCGCATCCCGAGGATGTAGTTGATATGGTAGACGCAGCCCTTCGGCCCGTGCACGAGCACCACGCACCGTTTGATGGTCGCGAGCGCCTTAATCGCACCGAAGAGTTTGCATGTCGCCCGGGGGATCTTCACTGCCCTGGTGGTCTTCATAAGATACCCTTCATCGGTTGGGTCCGACCCCGGCCTCACCGCATGGGGCAGGAAGCGGACATCCCGATCTTGCCCTGCATACTACTTATACATCTGCGAGGAGCCGCAGGATCGAAAAAGGATCGGAAAAAAGATGTCTGCCGGGAGACTCCCGTCCTCACCCGTAGACCGGCGACCCTTCCTTCTGGGTGACCGCCTTGAAGGCCGCCATCAGCTGCCGGGTGATGGGGCCGGGCTTGCCGTTCCCGATGACGCGCCCATCGATCTCACGGATCGGCGCGACCTCCGCCGCGGTCCCCGTGACGAAGACCTCGTCCGCCGCATAGAGGTCGTAGTAGCCCAGGTTCCGCTCAAGCAGGGTGATCCCCATCGACTGCGCGATCTCGAGCACGACGGCCCGCGTGATCCCGCGCAGGTTGTTCAAGGTCGGCGGGGTGATGATGGCGCCGTTCTTGACGACGAAGATGTTGTCCCCCGATCCCTCGGATATGTAACCGTGGGTGTCAAAGAAGATCGCCTCATCGACGCCCATGTGGTTCGCCTCGATCTTTGCGAGGATGTTGTTTAGGTAGTTGAGACTCTTGACGTTCGGCGGCATCGACTCCGCCGGGGTGCGCCTGACCGAGACGCAGATCGCCCGGAGGCCCTTCTCGTAGAGGTCGCCGTACATCGCGCCCCACGTGACGGCGACGACGATGACCGTCGGGGTCTTGCACTTCCGGGGATCGAGGCCGAGGTCGCCCTTGCCCCGGGTCACGATCGGGCGGATGTAGGCATCCTTTAAGTTGTTCCGCCGCAGCGTCTCCTTGATGGCCTCGGCCATCTCCTCTTTTGAGATCGGGACGGCAAGGTCGATCGTCTTTGCCGAGTCGTAGAGCCGTGCGAGATGCTCGTCAAGACGGAAGACCCTTCCGTTGTAGGCGCGGATCCCCTCGAAAACGCCGTCGCCGTAGAGGAGGCCGTGGTCGAAGACCGAGACCTTCGCCTCCTCCTCCGGGACGTATCTGCCGTCAAGATAAATGATCATGGAATTAGTGTGGTAGCGGTTCGTTAGTATGCTTTGCGTTTCATGCCGCCGGGCGCCCTGAGACGGCCGGGAACGCGGGTAGTGCCCTACGAAACAACTGGTCATCTGAGATCCCATCCTGATGTTCCCGCTTGCATGCAATCCGGGGCACGGCTTTCCCCTGGGTATCGCCATGACTGCCCCCGCCCCTTGAGGGGCGGGGAGGAGCGCGAAGCGCGGGTGGGGTGGGGTTGATGACAGGCACGGATCTTTACGCGTTGGAGACAGGGGAGGGAAGACCCTCCCGTCAGCCCATGGCGATAGCCACCCGGTCCACAGCATGAGGCCATGCTTGCGAGAAAAGGTCGAACTCAGGGACAGGCCGGGTCCGGCACCAATCTTGTCAGGGATGAACGACAGCCGGAATAGGGTGAGCTTTACCCGAGCCCGATAACGGAAATTTTCGGTCGGATCCACCGAGATCGATTATCAGTTCTCTGCTGGAGCACTACCGGAACGCGGGCTGCCGGGGCCGACCGGCAGTCGGCGCAGACTTCGCGAGCGAAAGCCCCGCGATGCTCACGCTCGCTTTTGTTCACACCTCGATGCCCGACAACTCTCCAGCATCGATTCCAAATGAACAGACCATATCCGGCCTTCGTCCTATCCCCACGGAGCGCTCCCCTCCGTCAGCCCCGGCAACTCGCCACAAAGTGCGCGAGCATCCCCTTGCTCGTCACCGGGTGGAGGTGCGTGTAACTCCCGATCGTCCGGTCCCGGACCGCACCATCAAGCCCGTCCCGGATCCCGCTCCCCCGGGTCAGCCGGTAGGCGTAGCGGGTCCCGGCGGGAAGACGGACGCTGCTGTAGTGGAACTCGTGGCCCCGGAACGTCGCCGCCCCCATGGGGCTTTCGCCCGCGCTCGTCCCCACGACGTAGCCGAGCATCCGCCGCCCGGGCATCCGGGTTTCGCCGGCAAAGACCCCGGCGAGGTCGTAGGCCTCCTCCCCCTTCGAGCCCGCAAACCCGGGGGCGAGCACCATCCTCTCGGTGAGGTAGATGAGCCCCCCGCACTCCGCGTAGACCGGAGTGCCGTTCCGCGAGACCTCCCGGAGCCCCTCCCGCACCGCGGTGTTCGCCTCGAGTTCCGCGCCGAAGAGCTCCGGGTAGCCGCCGCCGAGGATGTAGCCGTCGGCCTCCGGCAGCCGGTCATGAACCGGGGAGAACGGGACCACCCGTGCCCCGAGCGACGCGAGCACGTCGAAGAGGTCGGCGTAGTAGAAGTTGAACGCCTCATCGAGCGCGACGCCGATCCGGACGTCCGCCTCCCCGGCGGCCGCGTAGACGGACCCCTCCCCCGCCGGCGGCGCGGAGTCGCGGGCGAGCGCGAGCAGTCCGTCGAGGTCGACATGCTCGCCGATCATCCGCTTCACCGCCTCGATCCGCGCGAGGAACTCCCCGTGCCCCTGCCCCTCCCGGTAGGGGACGAGGCCGAGGTGGCGCATCGCAAGCTCCATCTCCGCCGTCCGGGGGATGGCGCCGACGACCGGGATGCCGCAGTAGTGCTCGATTGCCCTGACCGCCTTCTCCCGGTGGCGGGTCCCGGTCACCTGGTTGAGGATGACCCCCCGAATCGCGACGTCGGGGTCGAAGGCCTGGAAACCCTTCACGATCGCCGCCGCGCTCCGGGTGATGCTCCGGGCGTTGACGACGAGGATTACCGGCAGATCGAGCTGCTTTGCGATCGCGGCTGTGCTCCCGAGGTCGGTGAGCGCCTCCGCGCCCTCAAAGAGCCCCCGGACCCCCTCGACGACGGCGATATCCGCTCCCCGGCACCCGTGCGCAAAGACCGCCCGGACCACGCCCGGGTCCATCACGTAGCCGTCCAGGTTCCGGCAGGGCCGGCCCGTCACCCCCGCAAGGTAGGACGGGTCGATGTAGTCCATCCCCACCTTGAAGGTCTGGACGGCCCGGTCGGCCGAGAGGAGGGCGGAGAGCGCGAGGGTGATGCTCGTCTTCCCGCTCCCGGAACGGTCGCCGGCGACGAGGAAGGACTTCATCGCATGCTCCGGAGGACCGCCCCGAACTCGCTTGCGACGATCTCGCGGACGCCGAGGGTCTTTGGGTGCAGGTCGATCTCGACCATGACGTGCCGGTGCCCCATCTCGCGGAGCGGCGCCACCTGCCGGGGCCCGTTCGTGATCGAGAAGACCTCGATGCCTTCGGTGTACTCCGGCGGGACGGCGTGCGGCACCCCGACAAGGAGGGCGAAGTCGGGAGCGAGTTCCCGTATCCGCTCCCCGATCGCGGTCCCGTTTGCGCCGTACTCGTCCAGCGCCCCGAGGAGTTCCGGGTCGACCTCCCGCTCCCGCATACCGGCAAGGATCCGGGCGGCGTCCTCGCGGACCTTCGGGAGACCCCGATCTTCAAGGTTCGCGACGTAGGTGACCGCGGCGTCCGGGCAGGTATCGTGGAGGGCGATGAGTTCGTCGGCGAACATATACGCGGTCTCCTTCTTCGCGTTCATGACCGCGACGCCCGCGGCACCGCCGTCGGCGAGATCCACGAGGCGTCGTGCCGCGACGTGCTTGAGGTCGCCGCGGGAGGGCTCGATGTAGTTCCGGGACGCCGCGCCGCGCAACCGCTCCACCTCGTTTGCCTGCCGGAGGAGGTAGCGCTGCCGCTCCAGCTCGTCGTCGCTGATCCAGCCCGCGGCAGCCGCCGGCTCAAGCGTCGCGAGCACTCCGTCGATGTTCTCGCGGAACCCGGCGTGGATGTCCACGGCGATCGCGGGCGTCGCGGTCCCGGCGTCGTGGATCGCGGACTGGAGGTCTTCGCCGATGATCATCGCAACACACGTCCCGACGACTGCCATCCGCCGGGGGCAAAACTCCTTCTCCGCGTAGCGGAGCACCCGCATGAGGGGGTCGTGCCCGCCGAAGATGAACTCGTTGTCGGCAAGCGACGTCGTCAGCACCCGCATGCCGTCCTCCTCGAGGAGACGGGCGTGCTTGAACGAACAGCCTGACGGGCCGTGGAGGATTGCCACGTCCACCCCCAGGTCGCGGGCGGTATAGAGCGCCGCTACAATGGAACTCGGTCTTGGTTGAATATAGTGCATAGTCATCTCCACGTCTTTACCGCAAGGACGATCGCGCCCGCCGGGGTGATCCTCCGGGCGAGGTCCAGCCCCGCGTCGAGCGAGGCCGCCGTATGCTCCTTTCCGGCCGTGCGCCACGCCTCCCCGACGTAGACGACCCCCGTCGGCCCGACGGCCGATACCGCACGCCGGACGTCCTCCGGGGAGAACCCCTCGCAGACAGCCCGCGCCTCCTCGCCGATGACGAGTGTCAGGGCGCCGTTCCCCGAGAGTTCTCTCGCGTAGCGGGCGGCCTCAATGGCGGTGGCCGTGTTCGTCCCGCTGTTTGCGTCGTCGAGGATCAGGAGGCCGCCCTCCCGCCGGGCCGCCATCCGGCCGGGCAGAGCGGCGAACTCCGCAAGCGGCGCGGGATCGACACCGAGCACGCAGGCCGTCGCGGCCGCAAGCGCAAGCGCCGTCCGGTAGCCGGCGAGGGTGCAGAGCGGGTTTGTGAAGGTGCCGGCGATCCCGCGTCCCGCGTACCGGCAGACCGGGCCGTCGAAGGAGACCATCCCGTCGGCGGCGACCGCCGACCGCGGGAGGTCGATCCTGCTCGGGACCACGACCGTCCGCGCCCGGACGAGCAGCCGGCACTTCTCGGCGATCGCGTGTTTCTTTCCCGCCGCGATCGGGTAGTCGTCCGTTGAGGTCAGCACCGCCACATCCCCGGCCCCCGTGACCCCGAGCGACTCTTCCGCGACCAGCCAGCCCCCGATCCGCCAGGCCTCGTGCGCCGCCGGGATCAGGGAGGCGGGCGTGATGCTCCTCTTCCAGAGGAGGTCTCGTTCCGGGTAGCGGTAGGTCCCGGTCGAGGTGTGCAGGACGCCCGGGCCCGGCAGCAGCGAGGCGAGCGCGTGAGCCGTGGTGGTCTTTCCCCGTGCGCCGGTGATCTCGATGAACGGGCGGGGAGGATGGGCCCTGAGGACCCACTTCACCATCTCGTGGTGGGAGACCGCGGGCCCGTGCCGCCGGAGGAGAGGGTGGTCCGGGTCGAGGTGGACCGGTGCGGTGACAAGGTCGTAGGTGCGGACGAGCGCCTCGGGAACAGGGATGCCGGCCTTCCCGCGGTAGACGTCCACCTCGTCCACCTGGTGGCCGGCATTCCGGAGCGCTATAGCGAGTTCCGCCCCGCCGTGGATGGTATCCAGCACCAGGACTCGCATAGCCTCAGTGGTTCAGTTCGGCGACCGCGTTGGACGCGTTCTTCAGCATCAGTTCGGCAAGGAGCGGGTCGCTCCCGATGGGGTTTGCGTAGACGAGCGGCACCATCTTCCCGTTGAGCCGGAACTCGCCTTTCCTGGCCCCGGGGGAGAGCCCGAGGATTTCGGGGATGTCCTGTTCGATATGGACGCCCCGCGCAAGGAAGAGCGGGACGACAACCAGCATATCGATCTCCTCTCTCCGGAACGCCTCGAGCTGTTCCTCGACCGTCGGGGTGTTGATGCTCATGAAACCGGGTTTGACGAGGTACTCATCGGTCTTTTTGGCGATGATTGCTGCGGTCGTCTCGATCAGTTCTTTGTTGTAGGGGAGCTTGCTGCCGTGTCCGACCAGTAACATTCCTTTTTTACCCATATGTTACATGGTACTACGATGCTACATTAAAATAATTACCGATTGTCTCAACCTCCGGGGATGAAGGGGCGGCGCGGGGGAGGCGCACCGCAAGGCTCCGGCGTACGGCGCCCGGACACTCCGGGGCCGTCGCGAGAGCCCTCATCGCCGAGATCCGGCCCTGCTGTGCGCTCGCCCGCCCCGGCGGGGAGCGCGACCTTCCCGGACCCGACACAAATCAATATCCCTTCACACCGCCAACGGATGGAGAAGTATGATGGAAGCTTATGATCGTTTTGAACTCCTCATAAACGATCGGATCGTAAAAACACCGGTGGCAATAGCATCCATGGCCGGGATCGTGGATGCGGGTTATGTTCTTGAGCGGGCGGATCACGTGGGGGCCGCCTTCATCGGCGGCTATTCCATCGACGGCCCAACCCTTGACGCAAGCCGGCGGATGGCGCAGGAGGGGCGCAAAGAATTCCTGTACGACGACCCCCTGGAAACCCTGGAGAGAGAGGTCGACGCCCTGGGCGAAAGCGACGTCGTTTTGGGCATCAACCTCCGCGGGAGCACGCCGGCCGCGTACGTCGAGGTCGCCCGGGCGCTTGAGGACCGGGTGGTCTACGAGATCGACGCCCACTGCCGGCAGCCGGCGATGATCGAGGCGGGGTGCGGTGAGCACCTCCTCAAGCACCCGGCAGAACTCATGGAGATCGTCCGCGCCTTAAAGTCGGCGGACGTGACCGTCTCGGTCAAGATCCGGGCCGGCGTCGCCGCCGACGACCGTGACCTCGCCCGCGCCGTCTGGAAGGCGGGAGCGGACATCCTCCACGTGGACCTGATGGACTACGGGCACGCCAAGGTCCGCCAGATCCGCAACGCCTCTCCCCTGACGCTGATCGCGAACAACTCCATCAACACCTTTGATAAGGCGATGGACGCCTTCTCCCACGGGGCGGACCTCGTCTCGCTCGCACGGCGTTCCGACCCCTGGACGCTCGCCGGCCTCGATGCCGCCATCACCCGGTTCGCCGACGAAGGCGGCTGGTACAACGCCCCAAAACAGCTCTGCCGCGGCGGCGACATCAGGGCGCTCGCCTTCTGCTGCATGCCGGTGAAGGCCTGCCCGCTCATCCCGGCCCTCGAGAAGATCGGGCTCTCCCGGAACGCGTACCTCAAACTCAAGCAGGAGGCGGCGAAGGGCACCCCGCTCGACGACGGGAAGAGCACCTGTTTCGGGAGCCTCGCCTGGTGCTGCAAGATCAGTTCCCCCTGCATGTTCCGGAACATGACGCTTGAGAAGAAGGGCCTCTCGGCGCGGGAGTACATGCAGTGCAAGCACCGCCTGGCCGAGAAGATCCTGCACAGGCTGTTTGATGAGGAAGAGACCGCCGATGAATCGAGCTGAACGGGCGCAGATGGCGATGATGCTCGAGGTTTCTGCCTACCCGAAACCCGGGAACGTGGACCGGTGCCACGACTACGCCGACACACGCCTCGAACACTTCCTCGCCTCGACCATCCTCGTGCGGCCGGTCTTTGATGCGGCTGAGGGGCCAGGCGGCCGGGTCGGCAGCCTGATCCGGGAGGCGGTCATGCGGACGAACGGTCACTCCGGGGGGAACACCCATTTCGGGGCGTTCATCCTGCTCATCCCCCTTGTCCTCGGGGGAGACATCGAGGGGGCGCAGAGGGTCGTCGCCGGGACCGACGTTGAGGACGCGGTCGAGTTCTATACGGCCTTCGGCCTCACCCGGGTCAGGGTGGGGGAGAGCGACGACCTGGACGTGAACGATCCGGCCTCCATCGCCGCAATACGGGAGCGGGGGATGACCCTTGCCGACATCATGGCCTACTCGGCGGACCGGGACATGGTCGCCCGGGAGTGGACGAACGGATTTCGCCTGACCCGCCGGTGCGCGGACCTGCTGCACGCGCACGGGCGCGGCCGGGAGGCGATCGCCGGGGCGTTCCTCGACCTCCTCGCGACGGAGCCGGACACCTTCATCATGAAGAAGCACGGGGCGGCGGTCGCGGAGAGGACGATGCGGTGCGCCGCGGAGGTGCGCCGCGGGGGGCGCGACATCCGGTCCTTCGACGCCGAGTGCATCGAGGGCGGCATCAACCCGGGCTCGGTCGCCGATATCACCATCGCCGGGATCTACGTGGCCCTTGGAGAGGGGTGGCAGTGGGACTCCTGACCGAGGGGATCAACGAGGTGATCGCGACCACCGACGGCAACGCCGCCCCCATGGGGATCATCAACCGGGGCGGCGCCCTGCACATGGTCCTCTTCCGGGGGAGCCATACCGCCGAAAACGTCGTGCGGGACCGCTGGGTGGTGGCGAACTTCGTCTTTGACCCGGTCCTCTACGTCCGGACCGCTTTTGACGACCTCCCGGGGGAGGCCTTCGTCCGGGAGGAGATCGACGGGACGGCCGTCTGCCGCCTCCGCGACGTTGAGGCCTGGGCCGCGTTTGCCGCGGACGTGGAGCGGGCGGGCGACGAGTCGATCGTCGTCCGGCTCGCCCCCTTGAAGGAGGAGGTGCTCGACCTGCGGCTGCACCCGGTGAACCGGGGGTTCTCGAGTATCATCGATGCTACGGTTCACGCCACCCGCTACGTGAGGAGCCGCGACCCGTGGCTCGGCCGGCTGATCGAGCACCATGCCGGCCTCGCCCGGAAGTGCGGCGGCCCCCGGGAGTGGGAGGCGCTCGACCTCCTCCGGCGGTATATCGGCGACCCGACCCGCGATTGACGGGGTGCCCCCGCTCCTGCGGGACTGGAGACGCCTATTTTCTCTCCCAGATTTTCATTCTCTTCCCGGCATAATAACCGATATATACCATGACATGCCACGAAAGGCGCCTGCAAGGAGGTATCCGGTATGGCGAAGATCTTTGACATGTTGAAGAACGATGGGAGGTTTGGCCGGCTCATCGATATCATCCAGACGCTCGGCGAGGAGAAGACACTGCAGGGCGAGGGGCCGATGACGTTCTTTGCCCCGGTCGACTCGGCCTGGGACGCGATCCCCGAACCGAACCGGGCGATGATCTTGAATGACAAACAGATGCTCTCGCACCTCATCGACTTCTTCACGATCGGCGGGCATAAGTGCACGCTCGATGCGCTGCTTGCAAAGAATGTCGTCGAGACCGTCGAGGGGAACCCCATCGCGGTCAGGAAGACCGAGCGGGGCACCCAGGTCGACGAGGCCGTCGTGCTCGAGGGGAACCTGGAGGCGGACAACGGCATCGTCCACGTCCTTGACAGCGTCCCCTTCGTGACGCTCTCGCAGGCCTTCGAGGCTTACGCGGCGGGATAGTCCCGGACGGGCGGGGACCCCACGGTCCGGCGGGGAACGGGCGTTGCCGCCGGGTGCGGGGCGGCCCCCGCTCCCCGCCGGCGGAGGGAGAACGCAATCCGGCGCCGCCGCACCCGGCCATTGTCCCCGGAGCATTGGCGTAATTTTATATAGCACAGTAAATAATTCAGACGGCCATCCGGAGGATCATCGATGAAGAGTATATTTGAGACTGCCCGGGAAGACGACCGGTTGAGCACCTCCGTACGGATGATACAGGCCGGGGGGTTCTCAGGGACCCTCGGGGGAGAGGGGGAGTTCACGGCCTTTATACCGACGAACGAAGCGTTTTCTATCTTTCCCGGAGAGATGCTGGACGCTATCGCGGGCGACCGGGAGAAGCTTGCCGGCATGATCGGGTACCACGTGGTCCAGGGCAAACTCACCACGCACGAGCTCGCGCAGATGGAGGCCATCAGGACCCTGCAGGGGGACCACCTGGACATCACGGGGCCTCCGGCAGCGGTGCGGTTGAACGACGCTACCGTCATCGAGCCCGACGTCAGGTGCACAAACGGCATCTACCATATCATCGACAGGGTGCTCCTGCCGCGCGCGGTCGAGGCGCGGGTGAAGAGGGCGGTATGAAGAACATCCTCGCGACCCTGCGAGAGTCGGGATCGTTTGCCACGTTCCTCGACCTCGTGCAGGCAGCCGCCATGGAGGAGCGGTTGAGCGTCGAAGGGCCCTACACGCTCTTCGTCCCGGACGACGATGCGTTCAGGGCGGTGCCGCAGCGGGAGCTCGACGCGATCCGGGAGGATGCCGACCGGCTCGCTGAGGTGCTCAATTATCATATCGTCCCGGGGGTGCACTCCATGATAGACCTCCTCGGCATACGGGCCCTCCGGTCGCTCCAGGGGGAAGACCTGGCCGTGGAGATAGCCCGGGAGGGAGTGCTGATCAACAACGTCCCGATCGTGGAATCGGATGCGTGGTGCACGAACGGCATCTGCCACGCGATCTACGCGCTGCTCCTCCCTCCCGGCGCCCGGAAGGTCGCCGCATAGCGGTCCGGGGCACCTCATTCGGATGCCCTGGAGCACTGGTGCAACGATTCCCAATTACCGGCACGCTCAACGGAGGAGAGTATCGATCTTTTTCACACTCTCCAGGGGTTTGCACCCCGGGAGACGGCGTTTTCCGGATACCTCCCTGCACCGTCCCCATGACGGCATCCCCACGGTCCACTCTATAGGGGATCTCAGAGGAGTACCGGGTCCGAGCCCGCTCTCCCCTGCCTGCCCTTCCGGGAAACCGGCGTCAGCGCCGCTCCCGGATACGGCTTCCCACCGGGTATCCCCACGCACTGCCCTCGCCCCCGGGAGGCGGGGAGGGCGCAGCGCAGGCGGGGTGGGGTGCCGGAGAAGCGCATGGGTATGCCACCCGGGTGAAGCGCGGGCGGGTGGGGATGGGACGAAGGCCAGATATGGCCTGTTCGTTTGGAATCGATGCACCAGAGCCGGGCGGATGAGCCCCGGGAGGACGCGTGAACCAACCGCCCTCCCGGGGGGGGAAGGCCCTCAAATCTCGGCGGCGCGTTGATCGTGTCCGGTCCCCTCTGCCGTGCGGGGGATCCGGCAAAGGGACGCCGCTCCCATTCCCCGGCGTGCACAGGGGGCCTTCCCGCTCGTGCCGCCTTCACCCCAAAAGATACATAACCCGGCAGATGCAGTGGGGAGAACGGTATGAAGAACATCATTGAGACCCTGGAGGACTCGGAGGACCTCTCCGTGTTCCTCGACCTGATCCGGATAGCAGGCATGGAGCCGATGCTCCGTGAGCGGGGGCCGTTCACGGTCTTCGTCCCGACAAACGAGGCGTTTTCGAGGGTCAGGAAAGAGCGGATGGACGAGATCAGGCACGATGCGGATAAGCTCCTGCTCATCGTGAGTTACCACGTCGTGCCGGGGCACCTCACCTCGGAGGACCTCCGGGGCATCGCCGCCGTCAGGTCGAGCCTCGGGACGGATCTCGTCATACGCTCGTCTGACCGGGGCATCACCGTCAACAGCGTCCCGATCGTCGAGGCCGACGCGTTCTGCACAAACGGGATCTGTCACGCGATCGCATCGGCACTCGTCCCCCCGGCGATAGAGATCGCCGCGGCTTGAGCGGGCGGCCCGTTCCGTCACCCTGCCGGCGGGCGGAACCGCCCGTCCCGGCAGGCGATCCCGACGGCTAAACGAGCGCTCGCCTCTTTGTCCTTGATCTCAAGCATGATGTCCATATCCGTCGGTGCGGTTTCGGCGAGGAATCCGCTGAAATGCGCGGCATCCAGGCTCTCTGCGTGCCGACCCTTCCGCCCGCCGGGGAACGGGGTGCTGTAGTCGGTCATCAGGATACCGTCCTTTCCCCGCCAGGTCGCGCTGCACAGGTCCGCCGCTTCGGCCACCCCGGTGCCCGAAGGGTTGACTTCGTGGTGGAAGGCATCAAAGAGCACCGGGATGCCGGTCTCCTCGTGGATGCGGAGGCAGTCGGCCACGGTGTAGCGCGAGTCGTCGTTCTCGATGACCAGCCGGCGGAGGATGCTCTCGTCGAGACGGGAGTACTCGCGGCAGAACCGTTGCATGCTCGCCTCCCGGTCTCCGTAGACGCCGCCGACGTGGACCTGGATCTTTGCCGTCCCGTCAAGGTGCATGGCGTCAAGGACCGCGGCGTGATAGCGGAGTTCCGCGACGCTCCGCTCGACGATACCCGGGTCTTTCGCGTTGATGATGACGAACTGGTCCGGGTGCATGGAGATCCGCATCCCGTGCCCCCTGATGAACTGGCCGAGATCCGCAAACGCCCCGGCGAAGGTCTCCTCCCATGCGGCGGTGCAGGCCGGGTGCGATGCGAACGGGACGAGGTCCGAGGTGATCCGGAAGAAGAGGATGCACTCACGGAGGTTGAAGCGGAGGATCTCCTGAAGGCAGCGGAGGTTCTCCCGGACGGTCTCTTCCAGCCGTTCGCCGGAGTAGGAGGCGAGCCTGAACGTGCGGCCACTGGAGCAGCCGATGCTTCGGTTGATGCAGGGGTAGCCGATCTTCATCGCTCCAGTAAGGTGGTCCGGGGCCGGCATCAACCTGCCCCTGGGCCTCCCCACCTCACCGGCACGTATACGTCCCCCCGGTCTCCGCGATGAACCCCTCCCGCACGAGGTCCCCGAGGATCCTCCTCACCCGCCCGGGATCCTCAGCGACCCGGGCCGCCGCCGCCTCCCCCGTGACGGTGCCCTCCTCGAGGACGAGCGCGAGTATCCGCCCCCGGACCTGCCGGTCGGAGCCCTCGAACCGGCTCTGCCGGGAGTAGGACGCGCTCCGCCGGTTCGGGTTCGTCGTCCGCTTCTTCAGGACCGTGCCGTAGTCCATCAGTGCGCTATACCACTCCCGCGGGTTTCCACGGTCGAGCGCCTGCTCGACGAGCGGGAGGATCTCGTCGTCCCTGACCCCCTCCCGGTCCTGGAAGAAGAAGTGGATGAAGACGCGCCGGATGTTCGTCTCGATGTAGACGACCGGCATGTTGAAGGCGTAGGCGCAGATGGCCGCCGCAGTCGCCTTCCCGATGCCGGAGAAGGTCGCGAGCGTCTCAACGTCGGCCGGGAGCCGGCCCCCGTAGTCGTCGGTCACCCGTTGCGCGGTCTTCTGGAGGGCGATCGCCCGGCGGTTGTAGCCCATCCCCTGCCAGGCGAGGAGCACCTCGCTCTGCGAGGCGCGGGCGAGGCTCGCGAAGTCCGGGAATCGGTCGAGAAACTCCCGGTACCTCACCGCGACCCGCTCGACCTGCGTCTGCTGGAGCATGATCTCGGAGACGAGGATCCGGTAGGGGTCGGTGGTGTGCCGCCAGGGAAGGTCGCGGCCGTAAGCGCGAAAGTGCGAGAGGATGAGGTCGCGAAAGAGGCGGACGGCCTCCGGGCTGTTCCCGTGCACCCGGGTTTCTTCGAGAATTCGCTGTTCGCGCTCGTTCTGGTCGGGGTCGAGGCTGCCGATCACACCATCATTCTGTCCGGCAGGGGCAAATAGGTTGGGCCGGGGAGATCCCGGAGGAGAACCTGATACGGCTTCCCACCGGATATCGCCATGACTGCCCCCGCCCCCTCCCCATGGCGATATCTCCACGGTCCACTCCAGGGGGAGTTCCCGGGATCGAACCGGCTACTGCCGGTTCTTTTCTGCCCGCCCTTTCGGGAAACCGCCGCCAGCACTATCCCCGGCACGGCTTCCCACCGGGTATCGCCATGACTGCCCTCGCCCCCAGGAGGGGGCGGGGGAGGAGGCCGAAGGCCGGGCGGAGTGGGGGTGCCGGAGAAGAACGTATGAGTTCACACCTGCGGGAAGGGGGAAACCCCCTCCCCGGTCCCCTCCCCCCATGGCGATAGTCACTACGGTCCACTCCGTGGGGAGATTCCCGGAGGAGAACCGGATACGGCTTTATCCCCATGCACTGCCCCCCTTCCTGCGGCGGGGGCGGCGGGCGAGATGGGGCGAAGGCCGGATATGGTCCGTTAGTTTGGAATCACTGCACTAACTCCGCCCGCCGCCACCCCTCTCCTTTATACTTTGTGCTCTCCATCCGATCAGTGATGCGGAACCACTGTGACGTGCTCGTCGTCGGTGCGGGCCCCGCCGGCAGCACCGCCGCACGCTACGCGGCGGAGGCAGGGCTCGACGTCCTCCTGATCGACAAACGAACGGAGATCGGCCTGCCCGTCTGCTGCGGGGAGTTCAACGCATCGCGAGAGGTCCTCGCGAAGGCGCTTCCCGGCGCCCCGGGGCTCGACGAACTCTTCCCTGTCGACCCCGGCCTCGTCCAGCGGCCGATCCGGGGCGCCGTCGCCATCTCCCCCGGCGGCCGGGAGTACGAGTTCGACCTTCCCGGCTACACCGTCAACCGGGACGCGTTCGACCGGCACCTCGCGGATGCCGCCGTCCGCGCGGGCGCCGTCCTCTCGCTGGAGACGACATTCCGCGGCCGGGACGGCCGCCGGGTCATCACCGGCCGTGGCACCGTCGAAGCCGGCGTCGTGGTCGCCGCAGACGGCCCGCTCTCCCCCGTCTGCCGCTCCGCCGGGATGGAACGGAGCGCCGTCCTCGCCCCCGCCATCACCTGCCGGGTCGACGGGGAGTTCGGCGACCGCCTCCGGCTCTTCTTCGGGAACAGCGTCGCACCGGGCGGGTATGCGTGGGTCTTCCCGAAGCAGGGGTGCGCCAACGTCGGGCTCGGGGTGCAGGGGCGGAAAACCCCCGTCCCGGTTCTCCTGAAAGCCTTCCTTACCCGGATGGGGTTTACCGGCCGGGACGTCCAGGCCGGGTTCGTCCCCGTCTCCGGCCCCATCCCGGAGACGGTCAGGGAGAACGTCATCGCGGTCGGCGACGCCGCCGGCCACGTCGTCGCCTCCAACGGCGGGGGGATCGCGACCGCGATGATCTGCGGGAGGCTCGCCGGGCTTGCGGCGGCCCGCCACCTGCTGCACGGCGACCCCCTTCACGCCTACGAGCAGGCGTGGCGGGCGGCGGTGGGCCGCGAACTCCTCGCCGCCGCGAGAACGAAGAGGATGGCCGACCGGATCCTCGGCTCCGACTTCCTGCTCGAGCGGACGATGGCGGTTCTCGGGGGCCGGGGCATGAGAAACGTCATCGTCTACGGCGGTCTGCGCGAACCCTGACGGCCCCCCTCCCCCGGCGCCGGCGGCGACCGGAAAGCTTATAGCCCTCCGGCGCCTCCCGTCGCCCGGAGGCGATCGAACTGGTCAATGTAGTCAAGGCCGATGGCAGGAGAGAGCCGTTTGCGCGGGAGAAGGTGACCGTGAGCGCGATGAAGGCGGGTGCGCCGCTCGAGGAGGCGCGGGCGATCGGGGAGGCCGTCGAACGGGCCGCCTACGACGGTATACCGGCCGCCGAGATCCGGCAGCGGGTGCTTGAGCAACTCCGCGCCCGGAACCCCGATTGGGAGGAGAACTGGCTCATGTATGACCGCGCCGTGAAGAAACGCGGGGCGGCAGCGGTCGCGGGGCTGCCCGCCCGCTGACCCGTCGCTTTTTTTGCCGGCTCCCCCTCCCCGTGCGAAGCTATATTTACAATCCGCGCTCACAACTGTCCTGTATTGTCCTATGCACCCCGGAAATCGAAGAATTGGGAAGGCCAATAACAGGCCGTTTTCAGTCCAACCTCATATCCTGGGCACATTCGATGATCAGCATTCACAGATAGGTGCGATGCCCCAGCCGCACTCAAAGGTCGTCCCGATTGAACCGGGAACCCGCGGCGCGGGCACGCCAGCAGGCGATATGTATGCCAATCGGCGTCTTGGAAGACGATATACCCTCAAATAATAACCAGAACGAAACAGAAGGAACAAAGTTACTCCTTGCCGATCCGAAGACCGCGATCCTCAGGCTCTCCCTGCCGATGATGGTCGCGATGACCCTCATGACCCTCTACAACGTCGTCGACGCGTTCTGGGTCGCGGGCCTCGGTGCCGATGCTCTTGCTGCGGTCGGGTTCTCATTCCCGCTCTTCATCATCACCATCGGATTAGCGAGCGGGCTTGGCACCGGCGGTGAAGCGGCGCTCGCGCGGATGATCGGCGCTCACGACCGCGACGGCGCGAGCAGCGTCGCCATGCACACCATCCTCATGATGACCGCCCTTGCCGTCGTCGTCACCATCCCGCTCTCCCTCTTCACCGGGGAGATATTCGCCCTCATGGGGGCGGGCAGCGCCGTCGGCCTTGCCACCGCGTATGCCCGGATCCTCTTTATGGGGACGTTCGCCCTCCTCTTCGGCGAGGTCGCCTACGCGCTCATGCACGGGGAGGGCGACGCGAAGCGGACGATGTACGCGATGGCTGCAGGAGCGGTGGCGAACATCATCCTCGACCCGATCCTGATCTACACGTTCGGCATGGGGATCGCGGGAGCTGCCTTTGCGACCATCATCGCCGAGGTCATCGCCGCCGTCCCGATGGTCTACTGGCTCTTCGTGAAGAGGGACACCTACATCTCCCTCTCCCTCTGCAAGTTTGCCCCCGATCCCGCCGTCGCGCGGGAGATCCTGCGGGTCGGCCTTCCGGCCGCCGCCGAACAGCTCTCGCTTGCCCTGATGACCCTGGTCCTGAACGGGATCATCGTCCTCATATCGAGCACCGACGGCGTCGCCGTCTACTCGACCGGGTGGCGCGTCGTGAGCATCGGCTTAACCCCGATCCTCGCCATCGCGACGGCGGTGGTCGCGGTCACCGGCGCCTCCTACGGGGCGCGGGCGTATGCCCGGATGGAGTCCGCCCTCCGGTTCGCCATCAGGCTCGGGACCGGGATCGGGATCGGGCTTGCCGCAGCCACGTTCGTCTTTGCCCCCCAGATCGCCGCGCTCTTCGCGGCGCCGGGCGACGCTGCCGGGATCACCCCGGAACTGACGTCGTACCTCCGGGTCATGAGCCTCGTCTACCCGGTGGTCGGGTTCGGCCTCTTCTCGGCGTCGTTCTTCCAGGGGACCGGGCTTGGGGCACGTTCCCTGACCATCACGGTCCTGCAGAACGTCGTCCTCTCGACCCTGCTTGCCTGGGTGTTCGCGATGGAACTCGGGTTCGGCCTCTCCGGCGTCTGGTGGGGCGTTGCCGCCGGGAACGCAATCGGCGCGATGCTCGGCTACGTCTGGGCGCGCCGGTACACGGCGGGGCTCAGGGTCCGGCAGACCGGAGCGGCGGCAGCGGCGTGAGGGGGATCTGCCCTCTTCACTCCGGATCGCCGTCGCCGGTCGGTGTGCGGGCAACCTCGCGGAGCGTGAACCGAAACGCCGCCCCGAGGTCCGGCCTCCCGGAGACCCGGTCCTCGACCCAGACCCGGCCGCCGTAGCGCTCGACCAGCATCCCGACGATGGAGAGGCCGAGCCCTTCCCCGCACCCCTGGTTCTCGATCCGGCTGAACCGTTGAAAGAGCGTCTCTTTCATGCCGTCGGGGATGCCGGGGCCGGTGTCCTCCACGGTCACCACCACCATGCGGCCCTCTTCGGCACAATCCTCCACCCGGATCGTTATCCCGGCGTCCGGCCCGCCGAACGTGACGGCGTTCCCGATGAGGTTTGCAAAGATCTCCGGGAGCAGGTCGTCCGCCCAGACCTCCGCCGCCGTCCCTTCAAACGCGACGGCCGCCTCGGGGACACGCTCGATCTCTGCACGGATGACGTGGCTGAGGTGGACCGGTCTGAGATCGGGCGGCTCCTGGTGAATCCGGCGGATCGTCGAGACGTTCTGGAGGATGCCGGTGCTCTTCCGGATACTCCCCCTGAGCTTCTTCGCGTAGCCTGCAGCATCTCCTCCCAGCACCTCGATGAGGAGGTCGCAGTAGAGGTTCGCGACGTTTCCTGCGTTCTTGAGGTCGTGGGTCATGACGTCCAGGTAGAGGTTCGTCTCGCGGTGGGCTGCCTCCAGCCGTTTGTGGAGCATGCTCCGGAGGACGCCCGAGCCGATCTCCCTCCCGATCGCTTCGAGGAGACGACGCTCCTCGTCCCGGACCAGCGGCTGATCCCGTCTCCCAAGGAACAGCGCCCCGACCACGACCGACTCCGCGAGGACCGGGATGCAGGCGAGGGCGGAGACATCGAGCGATGCGAGGATCTCCTCCTCGACCGTGCCCGGATCACCCTGCCGTTCGATGTAACGCGGCTGCCCGGCGACAAAGACGAAGTTCCAGGGCCAGTGGTGGACCTTGATCGTCCTGTTGCGGGTGAGGTAGCTCTTCGGGACGGCGTGGTGGTAGCGCGTGAGCGCCAGTGTCCGCTCCGGGTTGAGCAGGTAGGCCAGGCCCACGTCGAAACCGAGCAGGTCGATCGTCATCGAGAGCGATTCCTCGAGCAGTTCGTCAAGCGAGAGCGACGACGCGGAGACGCCCATGATCCGGTTCAGGACCGAGAGTTGCCTGTTTGAGGAGAGCAGCCCTTCGTTTGTCGCTCTCCGTTCGGTGGCGTCGTGGATGGTGCCCTGGATGAGAACGGGCGTGCCGTCCTCGCTGCAGATGTTCCGGGCGAAGTCCCGGACCCACCGGGTCGTGCCGTCCTTTCGCACGATCCGGTAGACCCGCTCGGTCGAGAGGCCCGGAACCGCACGGAGCTGGCCGGCGCTCTCCTGGAGGCCGGGACGGTCGTCGGGGTGTACGATCGCGTCCCAGCGTACGGCCCCGGCAAGGAACTCGTCCCCGGTATACCCGGTGATCGCCTCCACCGCGCCGTGGAAGAGGACGGGGTCAGACTCCACCGTCGTCCGGTAGGCGATACCCTGGAAGTCCCGGAAGAACGAGCGGTACCGCTCCTCGCTGCTCCGTTTCTCGGCGGCCCGCCCGAGCATCTCCGCCACGGCCTGCAGGAGGTACTCTTCGCCGGCGAGGAAGGCGCCCGGAGTGTCCGGAAGGTAGACGGCCTCGATCCTTCCTGCCCGCCGCCGGCCCACCCGGATATCGGCTGCGATGCTCTGGGGCGTCTCCCGGTAACGGTGGGCGTACACCGCATCGCCGTGGGTGATACGGACCCCGATCCGTTCGGGACGGCGGAACCCGGCGGAAAGGGCCCGGGCGACGCCCCGGAAGATCTCTTCTAGTGGAGTCTCATCCCTATCCGCCAGCCGCGAGATCCTGTGCAGGGTGCGAAGCCCCCGCACCTGTTCTTTCTCTTCGCGGACCCGGGGAAGAGGGGATGCTGCGCCTGCCTCCCCGCCGGTGACGTCCCGCAGCCGGAGCACCCACATCCCTGCATACGGCCCCTGCTCCATCTTCCGGCTGGAGTAGAGATACCGCCGTTCTCCTCCCCGTGGGTCCTGCACCGGGAGGTCGAGGCCGGGTATCTCGCTCCCGTCGTCGACGGCGGCGAGGAGTTCACGGGCGGTTCCCCGCTCCTGCAGGAGCGGCGCCAGGCGGGTGCCGAGGACCCGGCGGGCATCGGCGCCGAGGATCTCGCTCCCGGCCGAGAGGATCTCCGCGGCATAGGCGTTCACCCAGGCCACCCGCATGTCGCGGTCGAGCACGAGGATACCCACGCCGGGCTCGTCAAGGATCTGGAACGTCTCTTCTGGTCGGATGGATACCGGATCTGCTGTGCTCATGTGGCTTGTTCCCCCCTCAGTGTTTATTATAAAATTGGGATTATATAATTAAATCAGGCTCCGGGTGATAAGAGATTTGCGGTTCCAGCCCGCCTGATGCCGGATTTTCCGCCGTTTCGCGGGCCGCGCAAACGTGTTTTCGGCCCTCCCGGCGACCCGTTCCTCCTGCATCCCGCACCCGGCTCCCCCGGGGCATGGACCGTCCCCCTTCTCCACGGTAGATGGGGAGGCCGGCACCTGCGGGCCGTTCCTGCCCGGTACCCCGTTCAGGCCCCGGATGCGCGGGCCTCCCCGTCCCCCATCCCGGCGGCGCCGGACGTCCGCTCCTCGTGGGGATACCCGATACGTGACCATGCAGTGCATGCATACGGCCTTTCCCCGGGCAATTTCCGGAGAATGAACCGTGGCGGCTATCGCCCTCGCCGGGGACGGTGCCCGGGCGTGCCCCCGCTGCGGCCTCCTGAAGCGGGAAGGCAGGGCATCACACCGCTGCATCTGGTGTTTCGCACCTCTTCTGCGGCGACGCGAACGGCGAGATCCCCTCCTCAGACTCAAAATAAGGTGAGATAGCCCGACGGCTGCGGCCGCGGGGCGGCTGAAAAGAACCATCCGGGCGAGAGGCGCCTCCCGCCGGGAGGAAAAGAGAGGAGGTTACAGGTTCTCCAGTCTCCTGTTCACCGTATCCCAGTTCACGACGTTCCAGAACGCGTCGATGAACTGGCCGCGGTTGTTCTTGTAGTCGACGTAGTAGGCGTGCTCCCATACGTCGAGCACCATCAGGATCGCGAACCCCGGGTAGACGTTGTTGTTGTGTTTCTCGATCTGCATGATCATGAGGCGATCCGTCATGCTGCAGTGCGCCAGTGCCGCCCAGCCGGACCCCTCGACGCTCGCGGCAGCCTTCGTGAACTCCGCCTTGAACCGGTCAAAGGAACCCCACTCCTGGTCGATCCGGTCTGCGAGAGCGCCGCCCGGCTTTCCGCCGCCGCCAGAGCCTGCCGGCGCCATGTTCGACCAGAAGAAGGTGTGCAGGACCTGGCCGCCTATGTTGAACGAGAGCTCCTTTAAGAGCGCTTTCATATCGATCTCGGCTCCTTCCTGCCGCGCCTTCTCCAGTTTCTCAAGGTCGGCGTTCGCCCCGGTCACGTACGCCTGGTGGTGCTTGTCGTGGTGGAGGGCGAGTTGCTCTTTGGAGATATACGGCTCGAGGGCGTCAGGCGCGTAGGGCAGCGGCGGCAGTTCGTACTTCTTCAACGATGCAGTTGTCGTCTTCACAGCCATAAGTATCAGTTGACAGAAGGAGAGCAACCTATTTCATGGTGTCGGTTGCCGGGCGGCCGTGCCGCGATCCCTCTCCCTCACTCCAGGCGGCCGCGTGCACGATCCGGGTCCCGGAGGAAGACCGGAGCGCACCCATGCCGCCGTCCAGGGCCCCGTGCGGCACCGGAACGGCTGTTCTCCCGTGCTGGCGGATATCTCTTCGCGGGAGGGGCTTTTCTGGCCCCGGGGGCAATCGGGACCATAAGAGTTAAATAATCCGGTAGAGTGGGTGGTAGCTGAATTGCCTCGTGCACTCTCCGTTGTAGGGAGTCCGGTGCCGGCACCCGGTACCGTGTACCCGCGAGGCGTCCTGCACACGACAGTGGTGGACACTCCAATGACGACGGCAGCGCGTATATCGTTCTTTACCGCCACGCTCGTGGCGCTGCTCCTGTTCGTCCTCTTCCGCGATATCCGCCTGATACTCGCCGGGGCCGAATGGAGCCTCGTTGCCAGAGCACTCTCTCTCCTCCTCGTCGTCGTCACCGCGTTCGGGGTGATCCAGTTCATGAGTTACGCCGATCACCTCCTGCGGTCGCTCTACGCCTACCCCGAACGCCCCATAACACCGCGGCGGGAGGCTGCACCCACCAGCCGCGTCGCGGTCTTCATCCCCGTCTACAACGAGGAGCCCCGGGTGGTCGAGTCCTGCGTCCGGGCATGCACGTCGGTCGCCTACCCGGACTTCTCGGTCTTCCTCCTCGACGACTCGACCAACCCGCGTCTTCGCGCATCGATGGAAGAGATCAGCCGCCGTCATCATCTCCGTTACGTCCACCGCGATCACAGGAAGGGGTTCAAGGCGGGAGCGATCAACCACGCCCTCTCGCTTCTTGACGGCGATACGCCGTATCTTCTGGTGATCGACGCCGACCAGAAGGTAAAACCGGCGATCCTCGCCGACCTCATCCCGGTCCTTGAGGCCGACCCGTCCGTCTCGTTCGTCCAGACCCCCCAGTTCTTCCGGTCGGAGCCGGACGACCCCATAAGCGTCACGTTCTCCTACCAGCAGCACATCTACAACAAGCATGTCTGCAGGGGGCTCTCCGTCAACCAGACCACCGTGCTGACCGGCTCAAACTGCATCTTCCGCGTCAGCCATCTTCTCGCTATCGGGGGGATGGACGAGACCTCCATCGCCGAAGACATCGCCACTGCCTTTGCGTTCCACACCCGGGGATGCCGGGGGGTCTACCTCGACGCCGTGTATGCAGAAGGCATGGCGCCCCCGAACCTCGCGGCATACTTCACGCAGCAGCTCCGCTGGGCGTACGGGAACACCCGGCTCCTCGGGACGATGATGAGACAGTTCGTAACGCACCCCACAAGCCTGGCCCCGGTCCAGTGGCTTGAGTTTACCGTGATCGTCTCGATCTACCTGCTCGGCGGGGTGAACGTCGCGCTCTTCCTCCTCCCTGTCGCCACGCTGCTCTTCGGCATCCCTATCCTGCCGGTCTGGCTCCCCCCGATCTTTGCCGTGGTGATCGCCGTGGTGATCGCCATCCAGGTCGTTATCAGCATCCGTGAGCGGCACTACCCCCTGCGCGACCTCGCGTTCTCGCAGGCGATCTTCAACACGCTCGCCTTCGTATACGCCCGGGCGGTCTGGTACGCCGTCTCCGGGAAGAGACTGCCGTTTGTGGTGACGCCGAAAGGGGTGCCGGCATCCCCGGGGAGCCCCCGCGTCAGGATAGCGCCGGTCCTCATCGTGATTGCGGCCGTCCTGGTATCGATGCTTGCCGGCATCGTGCGGCTTGTCTCCCGGGGCCCGGACTCCGGCACGGCCATCCCGCTCTTCTGGGCCTGCTACACGCTGCTCGTCCTCTCGTCGTTCATCGTGGTCTGGTGGAGGGATGGGAGACGGGTGCCCGGGGACCGCCCGGACCGACACCTGTCCCGGGACCGGGATGCGTGAGGCGTTCGGACTGCCCGGTGCCTCCGGGTGCGGTCGCCCCTTCACGAGAGGCGGCACGGTCGCTCCCGTCGCCGCAAAGAGCGTGGGGCGCGTTCTCCCTCCTGCGGCCCGCTCCGGTACGGGCTCAATAACGAGAAAAATATTTGTTCAGGGAGGAGATCTACCGGAACCTCTGCCAGAGGATCCGCCCCATCACCCGGAAGGTGAAGTCGAGCTCATCGAAGAGCGGGATGCCGTTCTCTTTGAGGATCTTTCGGCCCCGGTCCATGGACCCGCCGCCGAGGAGCGTCGCGACGATCATGTTATCGGTCTTCTCCGAGAACCGGATGATCTGGTTTGCGAGCTGATCCGACCCGATGACAAGGTTCGGGAACCCGACGACGAACGCGATGTCCCAGCAGTCCTGGTACTTGGCGAGCACGCTGAAGGTCTGCTCAAACCTCTTCTCGTTGGCGTCGCCGAGGAGGTCGATCGGGTTGTTCTTGTTCCAGAAGTCGGGGAGAAGGTCGTTGAGCTCCTTGAGGACCGCCGGCGGCAGGCTGATCAGGTCGATGCCGTAGCGTTCGGCGTAGTCGGAGGAGAGGACGGCGAACCCGCCGGCGTTCGTGATCACGACCGCACGCTTGCCGCGGGGGTAGCCTTTCGGGAGCGAGAGCATCTCCGCGACCTGGAACGTACCGGTCAGGGTGTGGACCGGGATGACGCCGGCGTCGCGGAAGGCTTCCATGTAGACGTCGTACGACCCCGAGAGCGAGCCCGTGTGGGACGAGGCCGCCGCCTGGCCTTTCTCGGACGAACCGGACTTGATCGCCACGATGGGTTTGGTCTTTGCGACCTCGCTCGCCACCTTCATGAAGGTCTTGCCGTCCTGGATCTCCTCGATGTAGAGGATGATGCCCTTGGTCTTTGGGTCACGCTCCACGAACCTGAGGAAGTCGATGAAGTTGAGGTCCGCCTGGTTGCCGACCGAGACGACGGCGGAGAACCCGATGTCATGTTTGATGCTCCAGTCGACCACGGTATTGACGATGGCGCCGCTCTGGGAGATGAAGGCGATGTTGCCGGGTTTCGGGGATTCGTGGACGTAGGTGGTGTCGATGCCCTTCGGGGGGACGATCAGCCCGAGGCAGTTCGGCCCTATGATCCGCGTCCCGTAACCCTTTGCTATCTCGAGGATCCGGTCTTCCAGCGCCTTTCCGCCATCGCCCGTCTCTTTGAACCCGGCCGTGATGACGACCACCATGGAGACTCCCTTCTGCCCGCACTCTTCGATCACGCCGGGCACGTGCTTTGCGGGGACGGTGATGACCGCCATATCGACCGGATTTGGGATATCGAGGATGGAGGCATACGCTTTGAGCCCCTGCACCTCCGGGCGCTTGTTGTTCACGGGGTAGAGCTGACCCGGGAAGTGCAGGAGGTTGTGCATCACGGCGTAGCCCATCTTCTTGGGTTCGGACGACGCCCCGATGACCGCTATGGAGCGGGGCGTGAAGTACTCGATCGGCACGAACGGCCGCTCTTTCGCCACCTTCTCGACGGCTTCGTCGTCGACGAAGATGCGGGCGTCGACGATGCAGGCCCCGGACTCATACAGCCTGACCGGGTTGATGTCGAACTCCACGACGTTGGTGTTCTCGGCGAAGAAGCGGTTGACCGCCCACATGACCTGGACAAGCGCCTCCTCGTCCCGGGGTTTCGCCCCCCGGTAGCCCTGGATCATCGGGTAGCCGTGGATCTCGCGGATCATCTCGCGGATCGTCTCTTCGGAGACCGGCAGGATCCGCAGGGTGACGTCCTTCATCAGCTCGACGAGCGTGCCGCCCATGCCGAAGGTGAGCACCTTCCCGAACGCCGGGTCGGTCTTCCCGCCGATGATCAACTCAAGCCCCGGCGCCGCCTGCTGCTCGACGATGACGCCCTTGATCTCGGCCTCGGGGTTGTAGGCCTTCGCATTCCCGACGATCTTCTCGAACGCTTCCTCGGCGGCATGCTTCGAGGGAATACTGACGATCACGCCGCCCGCATCGCTCTTGTGGACGATCTGGGGCGAGTAGATCTTCATGACGACGGGGAAACCGATCTTCTCTGCCGCCTTGCCTGCCTCGGCGGCGGTCTTGACGACTATGTGGTCGGGTACCGGTACGCCATACTGTTTCAGGAGGTCGTATGATTCGAACTCGCTCAGCATTCTTTTGGCCATGATTGTCTCCTCACATCTTGAGTATCTTTAACGAGCATCTCTGTGATTCTGCAGTTCATGTTCCTGACAGATGACCCATCTCCCGGAAAGCCAGACCAGCAGGTCGGAATGAACTGTACAGGGTGGTCTCATATTCGTTTTATAGGTTCTGTAATGATTCTACATGACAAATCCATCCGGGGGACATCACCGGGGTCCAGGATACTTCCGGTTTGCCCCCGGTTAGTCGATATCGTAGATTAATGGCGTTTTTCCGGGAGCCTCGCGGGCGGTGCCCGCCGTGGATGCCCGGCCACGGAGGCCGGGGTCTTCGCCGGAATTCGCCGTGCTCACGGCGGGTGACTGCGGCAAACCGGTGGTGGCCCATGCTCACGAACGGCCCCGGGTCTTCCGTACGGGCGCGGTTCGGGAGGTCCGTGCCCCCCCCGGTGAACGCGGGTTCCCGCGGGGCGGTACGGAACCCCGATGGGCCGGTGCGAAGGGGCGGCCACCATCGCGGGAGAGGCGGTCGGCGATTCCGCCATTCCCCGGGTACCCGGCGACCGGCATGTATAAGGCTCGCCTGCGAGCAATCTTTGTACTGATTGAACCGCCGGCGGTATCCCGGCAGATACGGGGTCCTTGACGTTAACCGGGAACCGGAGAGAAGAACCATGATCGGGCAGCACCCTGCAGCGGACCGCCGGGCAGTGTATATCCTCTTCGTAATCGGGTTTTTTGCAATCTTCTCGACGACCGTCTCGAAGAATCCGGTGCTGCCCCTCTTCTCGCAGGCCCTGGGCGCCGGCGACGCGGTCATCGGCCTCGTGGCAGCGGTCTCCCCGCTCGCCGGGATCCTGTTCTCGTTCCCGGTGGGGGTTCTCTCGGACCACCTGGGCAGGCGGAGGTTGCTCGTCGCGTCCGGGGCGGTATTCCTCTCGGCCCCCCTGCTCTACCTCGTCATCACCGATCCGCTCTGGCTGATCCCGGTCCGGTTCTTCCACGGGACGGCGACCGCTATCCTCGGGCCGGTGATCGCCGCGATGATCGCGACGCGATTCCCGGAACGGAAGGGGGAGGTGCTCGGGCAGTACTCTTCCGCAACCCTGATCGGGAGGACCCTTGCCCCGCTCGCCGGCGGGGCCATCATATCGTTCTTCGCCGTTTACCCCGGGCTCGTCCCGTACCGGATGGTGTACCTCGCCGCGGCAATCGCCGCGGTGCCGGTGGTTGTCCTGGTCCTCCTCTTCCGGGAGGAGACCCCGGCCCCCCTCACGGTCCTCCCGTTCTCGGCATTCCGCAGAAGTTTTGTGACGTTCTTCACGAACAGGAGGCTCCTGGCGACGGCATTCGTGGATATGGCGACCTACTTTGCCTTCGGGGCGTTTGAGACGTTCCTGCCGCTCGTGCTGCTCTCGCGGGGGATGGGTGCGTACCAGGCCGGGATCCTGTTTGCCGCCCAGACGCTGATCGTCGCGGCGACGAAACCCTCCTTCGGCAGGATCTCCGACCGGGTCGACAAGAGGGTCCAGATCGTCGTCGGGCTCTTCGTTCTGGGGTGTTCTGTTGCCGCCATCCCGTTCGCGTCGGCGTTCACGACGTTCCTCCTCATAAGTTCCCTCCTCGCTCTCGGCATGTCACTCTCCACGGTCGCGACGAGCGCGTATGTCGCGGACGTTGCAGAGAAGGAACAGATGGGCGCCTCGATGGGGGCGTTGTCGTCCATCATGGACATCGGGCACTCGGCAGGCCCCCTCGTCACCGGGATCATTGTTGCCGCCGCCGGGTTCGGCCCCGGGTTCTTCGCGAGTTTCCTCATCGCAGTGGCGGTCTGTGGGTTCTTCGCGCTCTCTGCCCGGGAGCCGGTGCCACGGGCGGGGGGGTGAGGGGGACTATCGCGTGCTTGAAAGGCGGAGCTTCGCGAACGGCTAAGCGAGACCAAGCAGTAGACCAGGAGGCAAGCAATCGCAACGGCGTTATGGGCTACAAGAACGGGCGAGTCTGGCCGAATGAACTGAGCAACCAATTTTTGCGGCGGATCTCGGTTCGCCCGAGTGCCAGGACAGCGCCTTCCAAATGAGATGAGAGAGCGGGAAAAGAGGAAAGAATCTGAAAGAGCGACTTGATAGAGTAACGGAGGCAGCCATGCTGAGAAGCATGCCGCCAAGTTATGATGCCCTCTGATTTGATGGGCTCTCCTGATCTGGACGAACCAGTTTATTCTCTGCGGGGCTCGTCGGCGGCATGAGCGGGAAGACCCCCGGCCTGAAGGGTGGGGTAGTTCACCCCTGATCGTTACAGGTGGCTAATCTCTCCACAGTATTGTTGAAGCGAACCCTGTTTCATCCGATGTTGTACGAGGGGAAACCTCGTCCCATCAGGATTCGAGTGGAGGATACTAATTGTTCGTCGATTTCCGCACATACTATGATTTTTGGAGCACAGAATGCCCTCTCCGGGTAAGGCGATATCGCTGCTTGCTGCTGCGTGGTTTGTCGGTGATGGTCATCTCGACCAGGCCTTCCCGGATTGCCGGCTGCAGGTAGACCTTCCTGAAGTGTTCGACGTTCCTCAGGCCGAGGACATCCTGAAGTTCCCGGCGCGACATCTCACCGTCAAGAGCCTCGATGATCTGCATGACTTCCGTGGTGACTTCCGTGGTGACTTCCGTGGTGACTTCCGTGGCAAAGAAGGTCAGGGTAACGCCGCGGTCGTCCTCTGACCACTGCGGCAGAGGTAGACCACGCTCGGTGCAGGCCCTCTGGATCAATATGCTGCCCCGGCCAATTTTTTCCATATACCCGCGCAGGTACAACACGTGCGCAATGTCCGGGTTGCGCAGAACGGACAGTGTTCCCTTCTGAAGTTTTGCAAGTGTCACACCCTCAGGAAATTTGCCAGTATTTGAGATCTCCAGGCGATTGGGGTAGATATGGACGGTAATTCCACCGGAGAAATCGCTGTAGTCACGATGTGCAAAGGCGTTGACTAACCCTTCTCGGATGGCGTCCGATGGGTAGAAGGGTTCATCCTGACGTTTAAGATCGGCAGATCCGAAACGCGATACTGTAGGGGTATTCCTCAAAATAAAGGAGTACACATCTTCCAGTACCGGCACTAGCGGGCCTTCGTAAGATTTCATGTCCTGGTACGTGTCGCCTGTTTTGTCCGTTCTGAAAACCGCTGCCCGAACCCGGATCTGCGGATAGCGGATGGCGGGATTGGCTCCGAAGAGGATATCACCACCGTTGGTCAGGCGGCCATATCTGGAGACCGAGAGATCCTCAAGAATCGCAGTTGGATTATCACTATCCCGGAACCAGAATCGCCCTGATGCAGTCACTGCCTTTACAGTGGACCGAACCTCATTGAGGTCCAGATCTTCGTTCATATCTGCGGAAGAAAAGCGTCGCTCCCATCGCTCAGGCTCCACCTGCTTGCGGAGCACCATGTCACGGATGGTCTCGATATCTGCTTTCTGGGTGGTCTGACCTGTGCGAAGATAGATGATATTCTCAAACGCGTATGGCAGATCCTTGCCAGCAGGCACCTCAATGATGAGCAGGGTTTTTCCTTCAACCTCGTGTACCCGAACCGCAACCAGTGCCCCGGGAGAGAGTCCTTGATGCACCCTCTGTTCGAGGCACTTTACCATAGCGTCGGGGTTCTTGATACCGATAACCGTCCCCTGGTCATCCACGCCGCAGACAACATAGCCGCCGGAAGTGTTCAGAAAGCCGCAGACTACCCGGCCGATGGCACTGATATCCCTACAATTGGGTATGAACTCAACGCTCTGCCTTTCTCCAAGCGACAGGGACTCTCGGATGGCTTTCGTCCTCATGAACGGCCCCTCCGATCCTGGACAGTCCGGGAGACACGGGCAGTATCCCGGAAGTTCTCCTGCACAAACGCTTCAACTTCCTGGTAGCGCGAAAATTGTGCGGTGGCGAAGAGGGCTGCGTCATCGTCTGACCTGAACTTCTGAACCCAGTTGCCCTTCCGTTCCCGCAGAGGTTTCTCGGAAAGGATGGCTTCTTCATACATATCGATGACCCGGAGATCATCCATGATCCGGTTCTTCTCTAGAGTGAGCCTATCCCGGCCCGCCTCCCCCTTATGGCCGATATGATTCAGGAGCTGTCTGGCAAAAATCACATGATCATGGACAAGGAGCCAGCGTGGCTTATTCAACGCGATGGCCCTCTTCAACTCCTGGTGTGTAATAGATAGCCCGTCCCCGTCTCTCCCGCTGCCATAAAGAGGAGTGATCAACCCGAGAAACAGGTCGCAGTTCTCTGTCGCTGTGATGCAGTTCTCAAAAGCGGAGCGGTTCGAAAAGACCGGGACGGTTCCTTTGTGAGACATCCAGACTTCATAGCCAAACGCGGTTAAAAGCGTATAGATTCGATCCAGGAGCTCTTCGATGCCGTACACCGTAGAGGAAACCATAATCGTGAGCTTCCTATTGTCCTGCATCTCTTCCCTTCCTCCCTGATCGCTCGATTTTCCCTCGTTTTTTCATTTTTTCAATATCTCCCGCCGATGATAATCCAGATATTCGATCTGACGCTTTTCTATTTTCCTTAGTTTCATTTTTGAATGAATCCCAAGCTTATTTCTATCCCCCATCTTTTATCATATCACTAATGATTATTTTCCCGCCATCGTCAAAACTAATATACCCTTTATCAAAAGCACTATCTAAGTTAGGGATAAGTAACAGACCATTGTAGATGTCCAGGCGTTCTGCATTATCTGAATCTCTCCAGGGCTTGATATGCGATGCTTTTAACAAATCGAGTGAGTCGCACCCCGTAACAGCACATCTCTTCCAATAACCTATCAAACCGGAACGAAACGCTCCCTGACCAATACGACTCAGCATTATTGATTTGCGTTCCGTCTCAGGCAACTCTTTGCTGGCTCTTTCAAATTCTTCAACATCTTCAAAGACATTAGTTTCAGGTATATTGCCGTAATTTGGGCCGGGAATGCTTTGTCCAAGTTCATTGCTGATATATGTTAATAATTCAGGATTGTGCTTCTTCTGGCTGTCACTCCTCAACTGATTGTATTTATCTGCAGCTCTTTTTATGTACTCAAAATGAAAATCACGTATTATAGGCCAGATATCCAGACTCTCCCTTGAAGGAACATAATATCCATTCATTGATGGAACTCGTTCATACTCAGAATATTTGCCCCTCTCCCAGCGCCATGCTTTACTTTTTTCTAACATGCTCTGCTCATCTTCCCTCTCGCCCAACAGTTGTTTATCAAGAGATAGCCATAATCCCTCTTTGTGAATGGTAAAAACAATCAGACTGCCAACTAAGAGTCGAACGCCTCCACTATAGCAGTATGCGCCCCACTTGTCGCTCCCATATGTATTAGCCTTAAAGAGCGATTCTACAAATAGCGACAAGCAAACCTTTCTATATTCTTCATCGGGCAAAAGTGATGATATAGTCTTTTCAATTTGGCTAACATCAGGTTTCTTCATAAAAATTTCTCCATAATGCTTAGTTAATACTGGCTTATATTCAAAATAGTTATATATCCATCGCCATTGCTCGGGAAAACAGGCATTGCCTCAGCTCTTCAGTAATCGGCCCGAACCCTATCTCCCCATCCCGTGCGATAGTTTCTTCTCCCAGGCCTCTCTCCACACCACTTCTCATACCGCCGTCCCTCCCGACATGCCACCCGTAATATTAATCACTCCTCAGTTCGACTCCGTAGTATGAATCTCCCCAAAATTCCATTCCCCGCCGCCCTGCTGCTCCTTCTCGTGGTCTCTGCATGCGGCTGCATGGACCGGGAATCAGTCGTCCCCGATGAGGAGGCGGCACAGGTGCTTGCCTACGCAGACCCGGTCGCCGACAACCTCCTTGCCGGCTTCAACGAAGACAACTACACGAAGTACTCCCGCGACTTCAGCGGGGAGATGAGACAGGCGCTTGATGAGGCCGCGTTTGAGCAGAACCGCGAACACATCATATCCCGGATCGGGCTCTACGAATCCAGAAGGGCCCCTGTCGTCACACAGACCAACGACTACATCGCCGTAACCTACAAAGCAAAGTTCGAGCGGGAGGACGGGGTGGACATCCGGTTCGTCTTCAAGAAGGACGACGAATCGCACCAGCTCCAGGGGCTCTGGTTCAACTCCCCGAAGCTGCGCAGTTGAGGCACCCCGGCGGGGATTGCCGGCCGGCCCCGGGGTCATCTCTACCCCCGGGACAGCGGGTATTCGCTGCATCCGGGACCAGAGCGGGGGTTTTTCCGGAAACACCGGAAGAGCCGGGCCGCAGGCAGGACACCTGCTCACAGAACCGGTCGTTCCCACAATCCCGGCGGAAGGGTCCGGACGGAGAGGCTGGCCGGGGTCGTGATGCACGGGCGCATGAACCCGTCGCTCGCGGCGACGCACGTTTTTGGAGGGTTTGACAGGTTAGAAGAGGCTCTCCTCCTGATGAAAAAGCCCGTGCATGCTCCACCGGAGCATTGCCGGATCGACGGTAATGATTCAGGGCACTTGACCCCAGAACAGTATGCTGCTATGGGGATTCGAACCCCAGTCGCAGGAGTGAGAGTCCTGCATGATTGGCCGGTCTACACTATAGCAGCGCATTGCACCAATGTGCTCTACATAATTTGATCCGATACTATTTAAAAATGTCGCGTGCCTGCCTCTCACCGGCCCTGCCGGCAACCTGGTAATCGGAGCCCTATCCGGGCCGGGATCTCCCCGTCACCCAACGATTTCCATCACAGACACCAATAAGTAGCTGCCCAGCGTACTTATACCGGCAGCAATGAGCAGTGTCGAAGAGCAGATACGGGAACTTGAAGACGAGATCAAGAATACTCCGTACAACAAGGCGACCTCGAAGCACATCGGTCGCCTCAAGGCGAAACTCGCGAAGATTCGCGACGAAGCGGTAGCCCGGGCCATAGCCTCCTCGGGAGGCAGCGAGGGATACTCCGTGAAGAAGTCGGGAGACGCCACCGTTGTCCTGGTCGGTTTCCCGTCCGTCGGTAAAAGCACGCTGCTCAACAGGCTCACCGGCTCTGACATCAGCGAGACGGCGGCCTATGCCTTCACGACCGTCTCCGTCATCCCGGGCGCGATGGAGCACCGGGGCGCAAAGATCCAGGTCCTGGATATCCCCGGCCTCATCGCTGGCGCTGCCATGGGCAAAGGACGCGGGAAAGAGGTCATCGCCGTGGTGCGGAGCGCCGACCTGATCCTCATCCTGGTCGACGTCTTCAACGAGCAGCACACGGACGTCCTCCTCCGCGAGCTCCACGACGCCGGCATCCGGGTCAACCAGCAGAAACCTGATATCACCATAAAAAAGACCGGGAACGGCGGTATCCGGCTGAACACCGTCGGCGCCGTCGACCTCGATCTCGAGGAGGTCCGCTCAATCCTCGCGGAGAACAAGATCGTCAACGCCGACGTCCTGATCCGCGACGGCGTCACGCAGGACGACTTCATCGATGCGATGATCGGCAACCGGGTCTACGTCCCCGCGTTCGTCGCGGTCAACAAGGTCGACCTGGTGGACGAGAAGATGCGGGCGGAGATCGAGGGGGAGTTGACCGGGCGGTTCGGTGAAGCGCCCATCATGGTATCGGCGCACAGCGGCTACCGCATCGAAGACCTGAAAGACGCGATATTCGATAACCTGGGATTCATGCGGGTCTACTTAAAACCGGTCGGCGGCCCGGCGGATATGGACGAACCGCTGATCATCCGGAGCCCGGCGACGGTCGAGGACGTCTGCAACCGCCTTCACCGGGACTTCGCGGACAAGTTCCGGTACGCGAAAGTCTGGGGCAGATCGGCAAAACACGATGCGCAGCGTGTCGGGATCACCCATCAACTCGCGGACGGGGACATCCTCACCGTCGTCACCCGCCGCTGATCACATCCTCGATGACGGGGAGCGGGGCATCGGTCTTTATGGCCGTTCCCGAGTAGTGGGCGCGGCTCGCCCGGTAGCCGAGGGCCACAAGACGCCCGACGACCGTCCCGATGCCGCCGGGCGAGACCCGGAGCGATTTTGCGATGACGTGGTAGTCGTAATGGCTCGACGTATCCAGTTCCTGCCGGCAGGTATCGAGCAGCCGCGCGATCCGCGGCCCGGTCCCGGTTGTGACACCGGCGAGCGCCTCCTGCATCGCAGAGAGCGTCCGGTCGTCGTTGATCCCCCCCGTCCAGAGGGGGCCGACCGGCACGAGGTCCGCGCCGCAGAGCGCGCACTCCTCCGGTTCGGGGAGCATCCCGGCCTGCTCCGTCCGGTAGAGGCAGTGTGGGCACTGCATCACGTAGCCGATCCTCGATAGCGTCCGGTCGGCCGCCGCCGCCCCCTCCCGGAGCCCGAGGTGCAGGCGGTGGAAATGCTCGTGCGCGTAGCAGAAGAGCGGTTCCACCCCGCGGTCGTACTTGATCACCTCGCGCACGACAAACCCAAGAAGCGTCCGGAGGCCGACCTCGGCGTGGTACTCGGTGTTCCGCGGCCGGGAGAAGTAACGGCGCATGCCGGCTTTCAGGTGCGCCCCGCAGAGAGGCGCGGTGTCGGTGGCGGTGACGAAGAGATACCTCCCGGCGCTCCGGGCCGAAGAATCGACGAAGGGCGCCGGCGTCCCGAAGGGGTCGAGGTCGACGGCATCGAACTTCCTTTCGCTCATCAGCGCGTTTGCGTCGCTCCGGGTGACCTCGGCGGCAAGACCCAGGGCCTCGACGTTCTGCTGGATCAGGTCGACCGCCCGCTGGCTCCAGTCGTTGATCGTCACCGGGATCCCGACCTCGCAGGCCACCCGGAGCCCCCGGACGCCGGACGCCCCCATGGCGTCGAGGTAACTCTCCGGTCGCAGGACGGAGAGCAGGAGGATGGTGGCGTCCCGGTTCAGTTCCATGCGTGCGTTATAGAAGACCGGACCGCTTCCCGGCGGGAACTGGAGGTGAGGATCCTGCCTCGGCGCAAAGAACCGGGTTTTTCCCTCCGTAACCTCAACGACATCCATGCTTCCGGAAAAGGTGGATGCTCGATACCCTTATACCTTCTTATGAGTAATACTAATACTCCGATCTATGGGCTTGTGGCCTAGCCAGGATATGGCGTCAGCCTCCTAAGCTGAATGTCGGGGGTCCGAATCCCCCCAAGCCCGTCGTTTCTCCGAAATCCAGACCATCCGGTTATTTATCTTCCGCCCGAGAACCTGATCCGTTGAGCATGAGCGCCGCCGCCCTCGTCAGGATTACCCGCCCGCACAACGCCGTCGTTGCCGGCCTTACCGCCCTCCTCGGGTACCTCGTCGCCACGGGAACCCTCACGGTCCCCTCCCTCCTGCCTGCCGTGGTCGTCGTGCTCATCACCGCCGCGGGGAACGTGATCAACGACGTCTACGACGTCGAGATCGACCGGATCAACCGCCCTGAGAGGCCCATACCGTCCGGGGCGATCAGCCTTGCCGGCGCAAAGGCATACGCGGCGGCGCTCTTTGCCGGGGGCATCGCCCTCGCCACCCTGACGACGGCGCTCTGTCTCCTGATCGCTCTCGTGAACTCTCTGATCCTGGTCATATACGCCGCCTGGCTGAAACGGACCCCGGGCGTCGGCAACGTGGCCGTCGCCTACCTGACGGCGAGCGTCTTCCTCTTCGGCGGGGCCTTTGCGGGCATCGAGGGGCTCGTCCAGAACGTGTCGCTTGCGGCGATCGCGTTCCTTGCGACCCTCGCCCGGGAGGTCCTGAAGGACGCAGAGGACGTGGACGGGGATGCTACAGGGGGCGCACGCACGCTACCCATGCTCATCGGGGTCAGGCGGACAGGGCTGCTCGCGTTCGCCTCTGCCTGCGGCGCCGTGGCGGCAAGCCTCCTTCCCTCCGGCGACTGGTGGGGCCCCTTCTACCTCGCCGCCATCGCGGTCGTCGATATCATCATCCTCGCCGGGGCCGCCCGGGGGGTCAGGTGCACGACGCCGGACTGCGTCAGGAAGTCCAGGGCGACATCGATCCTGCGGATGGGGATGTTCGCCGCGCTCGCGGTCTTTGCGGTCGCCGCGGTGGTATAGGCCTGCCCTTCGGGATCACGAGGAGGATTTTGCCGGCAAAAACCCATATTGCCCCGCGGCACACGGGAAAATTTCAGTGATCATTTTATCTATCCCGGGGCAGAGTTATTATCGCGGGAGATCTGGATGAAAGTTTATCGGCACGGGAACACGTATATAGCACCGAAAGGTTCCTTTTTTGACGGAAACGTGAAGATAGACGGGAACTTCATCGCCCCTCCGGAGACGCACATCTGGGGCAACATCGTCGTCGCCGGCTGCCTCGAACTCGGGCCGTACTCGACGGTCGGCGGTTACGTCGAGGCGGAGAGCATCGTCATCGGCCACGACGCCAGGATCAAAGGGCCGCTCCGGGTCCTCGAGACCGCCACCATATGCGATAACGCCTGCCTCCACTCCGTCCAGGCGGGCGGGAACATCATCATACGGCCCGGCGTCAGGGTCGGCGACGTCAACAGCGCCGAGACGATCTTCGTCTACGGCAAGGTCACGAGCGAGCGGTTATTCGGCAGGGCTGTGAAAGTCTACGGCACCTGACGGGTGCTCGATACCGAGCAGGGCGGCATCCCGCACCCCGGCCCAGTCTGCAACCGTCTCCACGCACCCGTCCTTGAAGTTCACGACGCCGATGGCGGTGATCCCTATCCGGTCGGACATGTCGATCCCGTCTTTCACCTCCATGAGGCAGCCGACGCCGATGATCGCCTTCGGGCGATACTTCTTGACCATCCTTTTTATGAACGTCGAGCCCGGGACGATGAAGACGCGATACCCGAGCCCCTCCAGCCACGCCGAGTTCTCCCCGACCGCACAGCGGCCGCAGCGCCGGCATTTGAGGCCTTCCGGCGTCAGGTGCGCCGGACACTCCGCCGACCGCAGGCACTGGGGCAGGAAGACCGCCCGCTGCTCCACCGGCGTCCCGGCGAAGGCCTTTGTGTTCATGGTGTTCCTGAGCGTTATGAAGAACGTGATGAGGTCTTTATCGTCCAGCCCGAGGAGTTTGCAGAACGCCTTCACGAGCCCTTCGAGGAGGACCATGCCGGGTATCAGGATCCGGGGAAGGTAGAACTTTCCCCGGGTGATCGAGGCGGTCGCGATGATCGCGAGGGCCACCGCCGCAAGCACCATCCCGAGGATGAGGAAGAACGTAACCTCCCCGATGAGGGTCATCAGCCCGACCCAGGCCCCGGAGTCAAAGAAGGTCATCGTGGCCGGACCTCCCTTCCTTTCCCGACAAGCCGGAACGATTCGGCGTACGGCGGCCGGAGCACCCCGATCTCGGTGATGATCGCGTCGACGAGGTCGAGCGGGGTGGCGTCGAAGGCGTAGTTGAGCACGTTCACCCCGTCGGGCGCAAGCTGCCGGTCCCCGCAGTACGCGAGCTCGGAGCGGTCCCGCTCCTCGACGGTGATCTCCGCCTCCGTCCGGGCGAGGTCGAACGTGGAGACCGGCGCCGCAACATAGAACGGTATCCCATGGTGGCGGGCGGTGACGGCGTGCATGTAGGTCCCGATCTTGTTGAAGACCGCGTCCTGCGTGATCCGGTCCGCGCCGACGATGACGAGGTCTATCTCGCCCTTCCGCATCAGGTATGCGGCCGATGAGTCGGGGATGAGGGTCACGTCGATCCCGTCGCGGAGAAGCTCCCAGCAGGTGAGCCTCGACCCCTGGTTCAGCGGCCGGGTCTCGCAGGCGATCACCCGCACGTTCTTTCCGGCCGCAACCGCCGACCGGATCACCCCAAGAGCCGTCCCCCAGCACCGGCAGGCGAGCGCTCCCGCGTTGCAGTGGGTGAGCACCGTGCACTCGGCCGGGAAGAGTTCTTCGCCGAACGCACCGAGCCTCCGGCAGACCAGTTCGTCCTCTTCGGCGACGGCGTTCGCCTCGGCGACGGCGATGGCCTTCGCCTCGCCGACCGATGCGGCCATCGCGATCTTCCTTGCCACGCGGTCGATCCCCCAGGCGAGGTTGACCGCGGTCGGGCGGGTGCTCCTGAGGAGGTCGGCGGCCCGGCCGACCTCCGCGAGGAACCGGTCCAGCCCCGCCTCAGTGCTCCGGGCGGCCGCGAGCGCCACTCCCATCGCACCGGCGATGCCGAGCGCCGGGGCTCCCCGGATCTCAAGCCGCCGGATCGCCCGGGCGAGGTCCTCGACGGTGGTGCATCGCATCTGCTCGTACCTGCCGGGGAGGAGAGTCTGGTCAATGTATATAATGCTCGCGGTCTCTTCCTCCCACGCGATGGTGCAGGGCTCAGCCCGTTCCGGCATCTTCATCCCGCCCTGACCGTGTCGAGATACGCTCGCATCGCTGCCGCTTCGCCCATGGCGACGGAATCCGGTATGTCCCGGGGCGCGGTGGCCGTCCCCGCCACATAGATCCCGGGTTTCACCGTGAGCACGGGGCCGAGTTTCTGGTCGGCAACCCCGAAGAACCCGGACTCGTCCCGCGGGATGCCGAGCATCCGGCTGACATCCTCCGCTCCATGGGCAGGCTCAAGCCCGACGGAGAGCACCACAAGGTCCGGGTAGAACGTCTCCACCTCACCGGTCTCGGTGTTCTCCGCCGTCATCACCAGGCGGTCGTTCTCCTCGAGCACCTCGCCGGGGAACCCGCGGACGAACCGGACCCCGAGACTCTTCGCCCGTTCGTAGTACTCCTCGTAACCTTTGCCGTATGCCCGGATGTCGTTGTAGAAGACGGTGACCTCAATATCGGGGTTCTTCTCGCGGATGAGCATGGCGTTCTTCATCGCGTACATGCAGCAGACCCCGGAGCAGTAGGGGCGGCCGGCGGCGACGTCACGGGAGCCGACGCACTGGACGAACGCTATGCTCCGGGGGGTGTTGCCGTTCGAGAGCCTCCTCAGGCGGCCGCCCGTCGGGCCGCTTGCGTTGATCATCCGCTCAAACTCAAGGCTCGTGATGACATCGGGGATGGTGAGATAGCGGAGCTGCGCCTTGTTCCGGGCATCGAACGTCCGGTAGCCGGTCGCGACGACGATGCTTGCCGCCGGGATATCGATCACGTGTTCCTCGTCCTCGCGGAGGATCGCCTCCTTGCCGCAGACATCGTAGCAGAGGCCGCACTCGATGCAGTGCTCTTTATCCTTGACGACGATGTCGGGGACCGCCTGGGCGTGGGGTTTGTAGATCACCTTCCGGACGCCGATCCCGGCGTCGAACCGGTTGTAGACCTCGATCGGGCAGATCCGGGTGCAGTCCCCGCACCCGTTGCACTCGTCCTCGATGATGTAGCGGGGGTGCTTCCTGACCCGGACCCGGAAGTTCCCCACCTCGCCCTCGACCGACTCGACCTCGGAACAGGTGTGGATCGTGACGTTTGGATGCCGGGCCACCTCCACCATCTTTGGAGAGAGGATGCACATCGAGCAGTCGTTTGTCGGGAACGTCTTATCGAGCTGGGCCATGTGCCCGCCGATGGTCGGTTCGCGCTCGACGAGATGGACGTGGACGTTGTGGTCCGCAAGGTCGAGCGCAGCCTGGATGCCGGCAACCCCGGCACCGATGACCACGACGTCAGCCACGGCGGTACCTCCCTGCGAGTTTGACGTATTCCCGCGCGTTGCGGACGATGCCGTCCCGCTGCTCGGGCGTCGTCTCCCTGACCACCTTGCCGGGAACCCCGAGGACCAGCGAGTTTGGCGGGATCTCCTTCCCCTCGGTCACCACGGTGCCGGCGCCGATGATGGAGCCTTCCCCCACCACCGCGCCGTTCAGGATGACGGCACCCATCCCGACGAGCACCTCATCGTGGATGATGCAGCCGTGCAGGATGGCGCCGTGGCCGACCGAGACGTCCGACCCGATATCGACCGGGAACCCGATCGTGGTGTGGACGACGGCGTTGTCCTGGATGTTTGAGCCCGCTCCCACCGTGATCGTATCCCGATCAGCCCGGACCACGGCGCCGAACCAGATGTTCACGTCGTCGGCGAGCGTCACGTCTCCGATGACGGTTGCATTCTCTGCAATAAAGACGCGGTCCCCCACAACTGTTCCGCTCTCCATAGTACGTCTACTGTTGGTTGCAGCGATACAAAATCCTCTCCCTCGCCGGTGAGGGAAGGGCGCACGCGCCGGGCGGGGAGATGCGTGGTCTCACGTGAGGTGCGACGGGCAGGAGCCCGGGCCTGCCCGCGCTTCCCTGCAGGTGGGCTACTCATACACACTCTCCGGCATCCCCCACCCCGCCCGCGCCTTCGCAGGGGGATACTTCTTCGGTAGCCCCACCCCACCAGGCCTTCGGCCTCCTCCCCGCCCCTCGGGGGCGGGGGCAGTGCTCGCGATACCCGGTGGGCAGCCGTGCCCGGCTCCTCTCCGGGTTCTCCCCGTGGAGTGGACCGTGGTGGCTATCGCCCCTGGGGGAGGGGCCGACGGGGGGACTCGCTCCCCCCTCCCCTGCCTCCAACTCCCAAACTCCGTACTTCCCATCGACCTCACCCTGCCTGTGCTTCATGGGCGAATACCCATACGTTCCCTCCCTGAACCCCCCACGGTTGTGCCCGGGCGTAGCCTGAGATCCGACCTTCTCATAAGTACGAAACCCGGTCGGTACCCTCTGCCTGTGAGGGTCGCGATGGAGAATCAATGCACTATCCATAAACCTCCTCGCGGCAAACCGTTCCTGATGAAAGTGATGGTCGGGGGTACGTTCGATCCCCTGCATGCCGGGCACAGGAAACTCCTCTCCCGTTCCTTTGAACTCGCCGGGCCTGACGGCGAGGTGGTCATCGGACTGACGACCGACGAGTTTGCCGGGGCGAAGGTGCACCCCGTCCGCCCCTACCAGGAACGGCTGGCAAACGTCGCGTCCTTCATCAGGGAACGCGGCTACACGGCGGCATGGAGGGTCGAGCCGCTCTCCGACCGCTACGGCAGCGCTCTCGACGCCGACTTCGACATCCTCGTCGTCTCCGAGGAGACCTTCCCGGTCGCCGTAGAGATCAACGACCTCCGGCGGAAGCGGGGAAAAAGAAGGGTGGACCTCCACGAGATCTCGTGTGTCCTTGCCGAAGACGGCCGGCGGATATCGAGCACCCGGATCTGCCGGGGGGAGATCGACCGGCAGGGCCGCCTGATCAGATGATGTGACTTGCTATATCGTTCTTGATCAACCAGTCGCAGTAGAGGCAGTGCAGCCCTTTGTCGAGCACCTCAAACGTGCTCGCCACCGGCTCGTTCGTGTTCGTGATGCACCCGGGGTTCGGGCACCTGACCACGCCTTTGAGGACCTTCGGGATCTCCACACCCTTCTTCTCCGCCACATGGTAGTCGCGGATGATGTTGATCCTTGCGTGCGGCGCGATCAGGGCGATCCGGTCCACCTCTTCCGTGCGGAGCTCCCGGTTCTCTATCTTGACGATGTCCTTCTTTCCGAGCCGCTTGCTCTCGACGTTCGTCGCGATGCTCAGGCACTCCCGCGTCGACCCGGTGATCCCGAGGATCCGGAGCACGTTGAGCGCCTCGCCGGCGGTGATATGGTCGATGACGGTGCCGTTCCTGATAGGGCTGACGAGCAGCCCCCCTGACGGGTCTTTTCTGGTCATTTCATCACCTCATGGAGGAGCGCCATCCTGACGGGCACACCGTTCTTTGCCTGCTCAAAGTAGCGTGCATACGGCGTGCGGTCAACCGCCGGGTCGATCTCCCCGGCGCGCGGGAGGGGGTGGAGGATCATCAGGTTCTCCCTGACCCCGGCAAGGAGATCGGGCACGATCCGGTAACTGGACGCGACGTTGTAGTACGACGCCGAATCCGGGAACCGCTCGCGCTGGATCCTCGTGACGTAGAGGACGTCGAGATCCCGGATCACCTCCCCGACGTCCGCGTGCTCGATCACCTCCGTGCCGCGTTCGCGGAGTTCGAGGGTTATGTTCGCCGGCATCTCGAGCCCTCCCGGCGCGATCGTATGAAGCGTGACCCCGTAGAGGGAGAGGGCGAGCGCGAGCGAATGTGCGGTCCTCCCATAACGCAGGTCCCCGAGGAGCCCGACATCGATGCCGTCGATCGGCATCGACTGCCTGATGGTGTAGAGGTCAAGCAGCGTCTGGCTCGGGTGCTGCCCCGCGCCGTCCCCGGCGTTGATGACCGGCACCGCGGAGAACTCGCTTGCCAGCCGCGCGGCCCCTTCCTTTGGGTGGCGGAGCACGATGGTGTCCGCGTAACTGCTCAACACCCTGATGGTGTCGGCCAGTGTCTCCCCCTTGACGATGGAACTTGCCTCGACCGAATCGACGCTGATCCACCTTCCGCCGAGCCGCGCCATGGCCGTCGCAAACGACATCCGTGTCCGGGTGCTCGGTTCGAAGAAGAGGAGGGCGGCAAGTTTATCCTCAAGTGCCCGGGACCGGTATCCCCGGGTGTCGAACTCCTCTGCCCTGTCGAGCAGGTAATCAAGATCGCTCCTCTCAAAATCGCGGATAGAGATAATGTGGTACATCGTGCGGCTACCTTCCGGGGGTTTTCCGGCCGCCGGCGTGCGGGCGCAAAGATCCACCCCTCCCCCGCTGCGGTGCGGATAAAACCCCTCTTCTCTCCTGAATACTGGTTCGCCCCAAACCCACTAATACTTTTTTTCCGAAACTGCGGCCGATCCCTCATGACAACCTTTCTCATCTTTGCCCCTCATACTACTCCGGGAGGAGAATTGTGTCCGAACCAGAGGAAGTGTATGCCCCCGAGGTCTGTTGCCACTGCGGCGGGCTTGGATGCACATACTGTAACAAAAAGGGCACCGTGATGGTGCCGCAGCCGTCGCAGAAGTGCACGCATTGCGGCGGCGACTGCTGCATATACTGCGGGTACACCGGATGGGAACGCCCGCTGAAAGAGTACTAACCCCTATTTTCGTGCGATCGTGATGTAGCCGCTGTGGGCGACCCTGGTCGACGGCCGCGTCCCCCGGGCGGAGCGTGTCAGTTCACGCTCCATGCACTCGTAGCAGTGGACGTCGCGGAAGAGCGGCATTGCGGCGTCGAGCGCGATGAACGTGTGCTCGAGGAACGGCGTGTAGGTCGCGAGGTAGCCGCCGGGCGAGAGGAGCGAGAAGGCGTGCTCCACGTGCGCCGGTGTTATCGTGAGGTCCAGGTGGACGACGTCGAACGCACCGGTCGCCGTGAGCACGTCGGCCGCGATCACCTCGACGTTATCGAGGCGGGCGGCCCTGATGTTCTTCTCCGCGAGCCGGGCAAACTCCGGGCGCACCTCGTAGGTCTTCACCTCGCGGGCGATCTTCCCGAAGTAGATCGCGGCGACACCGCTCCCGGTGCCGGCGTCAAGGACACGGTCCTCACGGTTCATCCCCGTGTAGGCGATCACGATACCGATATCCTTCGGGAGCATCGGGGCGCCGCTCCTTTTTGCGTGGACGAAGAAGTCGGTCGCCCGGGGGCGGAGGACCGTAAACGGGGTGCCGAGGTGGGTCCTGATCTCGTCGCCGGGGTTCATCCCCACGAGCGCCCCGCGGTCGATCATCCCCCGGTCGGTGGAGAACTGCCCCTCGCCCGCCGTCACGAAGTACTCGCGGTCCTCACCGACGAGCAGGAGGTGTTCACCGGTCTCGATCATTGTTGTGCGAGTCTCAGGATCGCTTCGGCGATGTCGCCGCGGGTCTCGATGAGCGCCTTCTTCGCGGCCTCCTCGGTAGCCCCGGCCTGGGATGCGACGAGGGCGACGTCTTCGTCGGGGATCTCCGGGACCGCCTCTTCAAACCGGGCCTCCCCGGTGAGCTGGTAGGTGGTGACCCCCTGCATCGTGGTCGCGACGACCTGGGCATCGTCAAAGACGTAGTTTCCCGCGGGCGTGTAGATCACCACCTTCTCGACGCCCTCGATCTCCTCCATCTCCATGCCCATCTGCTTCATCATCTGCTTCATCTTTTTCGGGTTTATCTTACCTGGAAACATTCGGATCCTCTCCCCTGTCGTACTTTTACCGCTACACCGTAATTAAATGCCAGCATCTCCCGGCCGGAGAGCAGGGCTGCGCCCGTGGCAAGGAGCACGTCGTTCCCGGTCACCACCAGCACCTCGTCCCCTGCGCGGATACGCTCGTCGGCAGCGACGACGTGCTTTGCCATCGCATTCTTCCCGTCCGCGATGAACGCTGCCACATCCTCCTGCACCGCCACCCGGTAGGCCGGGGGGGCGAGGACGGCCAGAAGGCGCGTCGCCCCGGCGATCCCGAGGGTCAGGCGGCCGTCCTGTGCGCGAACGGTCGCAAGCCGCTCGTTTCCGAGCCGCACCTGGCGGATGCGCCCGGTCGTCGAGAACTGGAACGTGCACCCGTCGGGAAAGAGGGCCTCTCCCGACCCGGCGCCGAACTGGAAGTCAGCTATCACCCGTATCCGCCGGAGCGAACTGTCGTTTGAGTATTCGGTTGACACCATCAATAAACTCCTCTTCTGCATCGTGGGGGATGAACGCCCCGGCCGCGATCCGGTGCCCCCCGCCCGCGCCGCCCACCGCTGCCGACGCCTCGACGAGCGCTCCCTGCAGGTCGACTCCCCGGGCGATCGCCCATTCGTTCGTCCGCATCGAGACCTTGGTGACCTCCGGTTCGTCCACCATCACGGCGAGCACCATGATCGGTTTTCTCCAGTTCAGTTTGGAGAGCGCCATGCCCGCCCCGATCCCGACGATGGTGTCGGGGAACCGGTCGCCGGTGTGGATGTACTGGAGGTGGGAGAGTTCCGTCACCCCGGTATCGAGGATATACTGGAGCAGGTCGCGGATGACCGAGCGGTGGTGGGCGAGCATGTACTCCGCGTCGCGGTAGGCGTCGCCGCGGTCTCCGCAGCAGATGCTGCTCCCGACCTTGGGCTTTGCCCACCGGCCGCAGGCGTTGAGCAGGGTGGCGTACTCGGAGGCGTTCCGGAGCACAGTCCGCCCGGGTTCGTCGGGGAAGATGTAGGTCTCGGCGAGGAGGCGGTCGGTCTCTCTCCCGTGCGCGATGAGCTGCTGGGCAAGGGCGCTGATGATCGTGCGCCTGTCGTCGAACGGAAGTTCCTCCCAGACGAGCCAGCCGCCCTGTGGGTTCTTCAGCGTCACGCCGAGCTTCTCGAGGAACCGGAGCGCCCCGGTTGTGCTGTTCGATATCCCGTCGATGTAGGGGTCGTCGCAGTAGCCGAGGCAGACGTGGACGGGGCGGGTGGACGTCCCGTAGCAGTTCAGGTCCGGTTTCTGCACGACGATGTTGCCGTACGCCACGCCGTCCTGGACGATATCGCGCGCCGGGCCGACCAGTCCGCAGTTCTCGCGGGCCATCATGTCGCCGACGTTCCCGACCACGGCGAGCTTTGCAAGGTCGGCGTTGGCCGGGTCGATCGCTTTTGCGACCAGGTAGGCGATGCCCGCGGCGCTCATCCGGGTGATGCCGAAATCAAGGCAGTTCACCTGGGGATAGGCCGTGCCGCAGGGCTGGCTGACGTGGTGGTCGATGATCAGGACGTCGTCCGCATCGAGACCGTGGTCCGAGAGAAGGATCTGCTGGCCGGCCCCGAGGTCGGTGAAGAGTTTCAGGGAGTCATCCTTCGGGACGTGGCGCATCGCCATCGGTTCGAGCTGGCGGACGAAGACGGAGGTGACGGATATGCCTGCACGGGCGAGCGCCTGCGCAAGGATCGACTCCGTGCTGATACCGTCGGCGTCGATGTGGGAGATGATCGTCACCGACTCCGCTTCAGCAATCCGATCTGCTGCTCTCCGCGCATCACGTTCGAGGCCCATCTCCATAGTAGTGCGTCGCGGGTGTCAATAAACCATGCGAGCGCGGGGGAGAACGTGGTGCCCGGGAGTGGGGCGGGCGGGCGCAGGGGAAGCGGTTGAAACCGCCTCTCCTCTCCCCACTCCGTGCCCTCCGTGGCGATACTCCCGCGGCCCGCTGCACCCCTGCCCTTCGGCCGGCCGCCGCTCGCACCGACCCGCTTCCCGGAGAATCCCACTCAAAAGGTATCTATGAGAAGAATACCATAGCACCCATCAGGCAACCTTCCGGGAGGGCGAGGGATGGGAGCAAACGGTATGCGGGAGTTTCTGGAGGTCGGCGTGATCGATGCGGGCCGGATGCGGGCAATCGAGGAGAACGCTGCTGCGCTCGGCCAGTCGTCGCTTCTGATGATGGAGAGCGCCGGCCGGGCGGTCGCGGAGGCCGTCCTCGCCTATAACCCCGACCGCGTCCTCGTCCTCTGCGGGAAGGGGAACAACGGCGGCGACGGGATGGTTGCGGCCCGGTACCTCCAGCACCTCGGCGCGGTCGACGTCGTCTACCCGGACTCCGGCCCGATGACCCCCGCGGCCGCAGCCCAGGCATCCCTCCTCCGACACTGCTCCGTCGCCCTCCACCCGGTCAGGTGCGCGGCCGACGTCGAGCCCCTCGGCCGCCTTTTCGAGGAAGCGGACATCATCGTCGACGCGATGCTCGGGACCGGGGCATCGGGCGCGGTGCGGGAGCCGCTCGCGACCCTTGTTACCCGGGCAAACGCGGGCCCGGCACCGGTCATCGCCGTCGATATCCCCACCCCCGGCATCCGGGCGGGCCGGATCCTATCATTCCACCGGCCGAAGGTCGAGGGCGCGGACGTCGCGGATATCGGCATCCCCATCGAGGCGGAGGTCTTCACCGGCCCCGGCGACCTCCTGCTCATCCCGGCGCGGGCACCCGGTGCCCACAAGGGCGCCGGCGGCGAGGTCCTCGTCGTCGGGGGCGGGCCCTACCAGGGGGCGCCCTACATCGCGGCCCTGGGGGCGCTGCGTGCCGGGGCCGACATCGTGCGGGTCGCCTCCCCTGCCTGTATCCCCATGCCCGACCTGATCTACGAGCGTCTGGAGGGGAGGACGATCACAGAGGAGCACCTGGAGACGATCCTCCCCCTCGTCGACCGGGCCGACGTCGTCGTCTGCGGCATGGGCCTCGGGAAAGAGAGCCACGACGTCGTGCTCGCCATCGCGGAGGCGGCAGAGCGGGCGGTCTTTGATGCCGATGCGCTCGCCCGCCCCCTGCCTGCCGCAAAGGAGACGATCTACACCCCGCACGCGGGCGAGTTCGCCCGGATGACCGGGAGGGAACCCCCGGCGGACCTCGTCGCGCGCGCCCGGTGCGTGAAGGCCGCCGCAACGGCGGGGACCATCCTCCTTAAAGGCCCGGTCGACATCGTCTCCGACGGGGCGCGGGTCAGGTTCAACCGGACCGGGACTCCCGCCATGACCGTCGGAGGGACGGGCGACCTGCTTGCCGGTGTCGCGGGAGCGCTCTTCTGCCACCTCCCGGCCTTCGAGGCGGCCTCTATCGCCGCATACGCGAGCGGGAAAGCCGGCATGCGGGCGGCCGGAGAGCGCTGGTGCGGGATGCTCGCAACCGATATGCTCGACTACATCCCGGAGGAACTCTTCCCCCGGGGGGCACCGGAGTAGTCCTCTATACCGTTGCCCCCCGGCAGGGCGGGCGCCGGAACCTCCGGGGCGCGGCGACCCGGTACAGCACCCTGCCCGAAGACGCCTTCTTTTATCCCCCGGGAGACAGAAGATCTCTTGCGATACACATGAACGAGTCCGGCAAACACGGCAAGATCCCTGTCTTCACGCACATCGAGAACGACCGCGCGCAGATGGTGGATATCACGGCGAAGGCCGAGGTCCCCCGGGAAGCGGTTGCAAGCGGCAGGATCTACCTCCGGGGCGAGACGCTCCGGGCCATCCGGGAAGGAACCACGGTCAAAGGCAACGTGCTCGCGACCGCACGGGTGGCGGCCACCCTCGCGGTGAAGGATACCCCGCGCATCATCCCCATGTGCCACCCCATACCGCTCGGGGGCATCACCATCGACTTTGCGGAGGGCGACGGCTACATCGAGGCGACCGCCCGCGTGAAGTCCTACGGGAAGACGGGCGTCGAGATGGAGGCCCTCACCGGCGTCTCGGTCGCCCTCCTCACCGTCTGGGATATGGTCAAGTCGGCGGAGAAGGACGAGGACGGGCAGTACCCGGTCACCCGGATCGATGCCGTCCGCGTCGTGGAGAAGCGCAAGGGGATGTAGGTCCACCCGCGGGCGCGGGACCCGGCAAAAAGGAATTCTTTATTAGCGCTCTCGTCAACCTGTTAGGAACCACGGGATGCGTCCCGGAAAGGAATGTGGCGGAAACGCTGAACCTGAGGTGATTTGAGAATGGCAAAATCGATGTATGCCTACGTTCGCGAGGCATGGAAGCGGCCAGACAGGTCGGAAGTGAAAAGCCTCCTCTGGGAGCGCCTTCAGCAGTGGCGCCGCGAGGGGAGCGTCGTGCGCGTGGAGCGCCCGACCCGGATCGACCGGGCCCGCTCGCTTGGATACAAGGCCAAACAGGGTATCGTCGTCGTGCGGGTCAAGGTCCGCCGGGGCGGCCGGAGAAAACCCCGGTACGTCCGCGGGCGCAGGACCGCACGCATGGGCATGCGCCGGATGACCCCGGCAAAGAGCCTGCAGCGTATGGCCGAGGAACGTGCGTCCCGCAAGTTCCCGAACATGGAGGCCTTGAACTCCTACTGGGTCGGGGAAGACGGACGGTCCAAATGGTTTGAGGTGATCCTTGTCGACGGCCACCACCCGTCGATCCGGAGCGACCGCAACCTCGCGTGGCTGGCCGACCCGACTCACCGGGGCCGGGCGGAGCGCGGCAAGACCTCTGCCGGCATGAAGGGCCGCGGCATGCGGACGCGCGGGCGCGGGACCGAGAAGACCCGCCCGAGCATCCGCTCTCACGCGAACCGCGGCAAATAAATAACCCTTTTTTTACATACGGCCTCTCTACAATGAAGATCACAGATGCGAGCGTACGTCCCTATCCCGCCGGCGACTCGTCGCTTGCGCGGATAGCGGCCGAGGCGGCAGAACTCGGGTTCGACAGCATCGTCGCCATCGGCGAGGGCGCTCTCCCGGGCCGGGGGCCGGCGGTTCTCCGCGGTGCCGTGATCGGTGCCGCGTCCCATAAGGAGGTCATCAGGCAGGTGCGCGAGCCCGCCGTCCGGCGTGCCGACGTGGTCTTTGTCAACGCGGGGGACATCTCCTTCAACCGTGCCGTCGTCTCGGTCAAAGAGGTGCAGGTCCTCAGGAACATCCACACCACCCGGAAGAATGCCTTCGACCACGTCGCCGCACGGTCGGCGGCGGAGCGCGGCGTGGCGGTGGATATCTCGATGGTACCCCTCATCCAGTACCGGGGGACGAAGCGCCAGAGGGCGCTGCAGCGGTATGAGGATATCCTCCTGCTGCACCGGCGTTACGGGTTTCCACTGACGATATCGTCGGGCGCATGCTCGATCCTCGAGCAGCGGTCGGTCCGGGAGATCCGGGGCCTCTGCGCGCTCTTCGGGATGACCGGGGTGGAAGTGAGCGAGGCTCTCGCGTCCGTCGGCCGGCTCATTGAACCGGAACAGCCCGTGAGGGTGGTCGGATGAAACCGAGGCCGCCGGTGATGCGGACAAAGCGGCGCTATATCCTGGCGCGGATCCTCCCTTACGGGATGGTCGTAGACCAGAAAGGGGTCTACCTCTCGGTCATCGAGGCTGCGACCTCGCTCTTTGGCGATGCGGCCGTCGGTCTCGCACAACCGGCGGTGGTCTTCTGCGACGGTGGGTACGCCGTGGTCCGGTGCCGGCGGGGAACGGAGAAGGAGATCGCCACCGCTCTTGCGACGGTCACCGCGTTCGGCGATGAGCGGGCCGCACTCCGGACGGTCGCGGTTTCCGGGACCATTCACGCGCTCCGGCGCCGGATAAAGCCGATCTGCCCCCTCTCCGGGGCCGGGGAAGCAAAGATCGGGGAGAACTGTTTTACAGTGTACCGCTATCCCCGTCAAAAGGTTGATTTGGTTGAAAAAGGTATTAAGCATCAGAAGCCATTGTTTTTCACCGAAGCCGATTTGGAGGAACGATAATGCAACCACAATATCAGATGGGATATGACCGGGCGATCACGGTGTTCAGCCCGGACGGAAGGCTCTACCAGGTTGAGTACGCCAGAGAAGCAGTGAAACGGGGAACGACGGCCGTCGGCATCAAGTGCCGCGAGGGAGTCGTGCTGATCGTGGACAAAAGAGTGACGTCCCGCCTCCTCGAGCCCGTCTCCATCGAGAAGATCTTCAAGATCGACACGCACATCGGCGTGGCGTCCTCCGGCCTCGTCGGCGATGCGCGGGCCCTCGTGGACAGGGCACGGGTCGAGTCCCAGATCAACCGGGTCTCCTACAACGAGCCTATCAACGTCGAGATCCTCGCAAAGAAGCTCTGCGACCACATGCAGACCTACACCCAGTTCGGCGGTGCACGCCCCTACGGGACCGCTCTCCTGATCGCCGGGGTCAGCGACGGGGAAGCACGGTTGTTTGAGACCGATCCGAGCGGCACGCTGCTCGAGTACAAGGCGACCGGGATCGGCACGGGCCGGCCTGCGGTCATGAAGGTCTTCGAGGACGAGTACCAGGAGGATGCTGACTTTTCCGGCGCCATCAAACTCGGTATCAAGGCCCTGCATGCCGCAACAGAAGGCAAGCTGGACGTGAGCGCCATCGAGATCGGTATCGTCTCCATCGCGACCCGGGAGTTCCGGAAACTCGGGAAAGACGAAGTAAAGACCTACGTCGACCAGTTCGAAGAGTGAGCGTCACCCCCTATGATACCTCTGGATCAGGCAGTTGTAGCGCGGCTTGAGAGCCACGGAGAACGGTTTGAAGTGCTTGTCGACCCCGACCAGGCCATGCGTATCCGGCAGGGGGAGGAGATCGACCTCGAGGAGGTCGTTGCAGCCGATTATGTCTTCTCAAACGCCGCTCATGCCGAACGGGCCTCTGACGAGGCCCTCCTGAAAGTCTTCAAGACGACCGAGTTCGAGCCGGCAGCACTCCGGATCATCCAGAAAGGCGAGATCCATCTCACTTCGGAACAGCGCCGCCACCTCATCGCCGGGAAGCGGAACCGGATCATCACGTTCATATCGAGGAACGCGGTCAACCCCCAGACCGGTTTCCCTCACCCCCCGCAGCGCATCGAGCTTGCCATGGAGGAGGCAAGGGTGAACGTCGACCCCTTCAAGTCCGTCGAGGAACAGGTCAAAGAGGTGGTCAAAGCACTCCGGCCCCTTATCCCCATCCGGTTCGAGGAGATCCGCATCGCCGTGAAGATCCCGGCGGATTATGCCGCGAGGGCCTACGGCGAGCTCCAGAGCGCGGTGACGCTCGAGCAGAACGAGTGGCAGAAGGACGGTTCCTGGATCGCCGTCGTCAGAATTCCGGCAGGTATCCAGGAAGAGTTCTACGACCTGGTTAACAAGATCTCCCGGGGAAATGCAGAGACCCGGATCATCGAACGCAAGTCGTGAGTAACTATATTAATCGACAGCACAAAAATTAGAGGACATATAAGAGGTACGCGAAATGGCAAGGCGCAAACAGAGTGCCAAGGGCAGGGTAGTCGGAAGTTCAGGGCGGTTTGGTCCGCGGTATGGCCGGTTTATCCGGAAGAGAATAAACCAGCTCGAGCAGGTCTCCCGCGCGAGCCACGCGTGCCCCCGCTGCGACCAGAAAGCGGTCCGGCGTGAGGGTACCGGGATCTGGGCGTGCCGCAAGTGCGGGTTTAAGTTTGCAGGCGGAAGTTACGTCCCCGAGACGCCGGTGATGCGCGTCGCTCTCCGGAGCATCGAGCGCTCGCTGCAGAAGGAGGGCTAACCGGTCGTGGCCGCCTATAAGTGCGCTCGTTGCAAGCAGAAAGTGGAGATCGACGTCAATATACGCTGTCCTTACTGTGGACACCGTATCCTCTTCAAAGAGCGCGGGGCCGGCATAAAAGATCTGAAGGCCCGATGACGGTCGTCACAACGTCACGTAAGCCGCTCCCTGAGGTGCGCTCCCTCTCCCGGGATCTGGCGTTTGCGATCGGCGCCGAGTATGTCACCCGTGGCAAGGCGGGCATGGGTGACCTCTTCTCCCGTGACGGTTCGGTCGTGATCGTCTCAAAATCAGGTCCTTTTTTTCTCATCCAGACCTTTGTAAATGGTGAGGCAGTGACGGAGATCGCTCTCCGGTCGTTCACCGTCGAAGAACGAACCGGGGGGATCGCCCGCGGGCTCTTCATCTCCGATCGCCCCGTATACGAGGCGCTCAAGGACCAGATCGACGCGGTGTTTGCCGGCGAGACCCTCCCGGGACACCGGATCGTCTTTGACGGGACGCAGCGGAGACGCTATACCCTGGAGGTTGTCCCGTGACGCATACGGCGGTCTTTTCGTTCACGACCGGCGATGCGCGTGCCCTCTACCTCTCCGTCTGCCAGGAGATGGACGACGTGGGGGGGCGGTCGTCCGTCCGCGTACGGCTCGCGGGCGACGATACGCTCCTCCTCGAGGTGACTGCCGCCGATATACCGGCGCTCCGTGCGGCCCTCAACACCTGGCTGCGGCTGATCAATATAGCGATCGAGATGCGGGAGATCGCCGCCCCGTAACGATGCCAGGACCGGCAACAGCCGGCGACAACGTTCTCCCCCCTGAACCCTCACCTTTTATGGGTTCCACGCCCTATCATGTAGAGAATGGACAGAGGGCCGCGAAGGCCCCTGTCTGCCACCCGAAATCATGTTACTGATCCCCGTCCCATTCAAGGAGGATTGATGAATATGGAGAGTATTCCACCGAAAGTCCAGAACCAGCTGGCGATGCTCCAGCAGATGCAGCAGCAGATGCAGACTGTGGTCTCACAGAAAGCGCAGTACGAACTGACGATCCGCGAAGCCAGGCGGGCGGTCGAGGATCTCGGCGACGTCCCCGAGGATGCGGCGGTCTTCATGAACGTCGGCAGCGTCATGATGCAGAAGAGCAGGGAACAGGTGCTCGCTTCCTTAAACGAGCGGATCGAGACGCTCGAACTCCGGGTCAAGTCACTTGAAAAGCAGGAGAAGGCCCTGCAGGGCAGGTTCGAGCAGCTCTCCTCACAGATCCGGGGAGCGCTGGAAGGCAAACAGCAGCCTCCCGGCGCCGCCTGAACCCGGATTTTTTTATCGAGCGAGAAGGAGTGAGATATTCACTCTTCCCGCCTTTTGTCGTTCTTCTGCGTCCGGCAGACGAGGTTGATCGCGTTGATCACCGCCTCGACCGATGCGAGGATGATGTCGTCGCTTGAGGCGCTGGCATCGAATACCCGGCCCCGCTCGTCTTCGACGGTGATGGTGACGTGCCCGAGGGCATCGGTGCCCCCGGAGATCGCCTCGATGTTGAACTCCTTCAAGTGGACCGGGGCCGGGATGATCCCGAGGATCGCCCGGACGGCCGCATCCACCGGCCCGTTGCCGATGCTCGAGAAGACGTGCTCAACTCCCTCGACGGTCGCCCTGACGCTCGCCGTCGGGATGACGTGGTTGCCGGTCATGACGGCGACGTCCCGGAGTTCCAGGGTCTTCTCGTCGGGAGCAACCTGCATGACGCTCTCCGCGATCTCGTAGAGGTCCGCGTCCGTCACCCGCTTGCCCTTGCCGGCAATCGCCTTCACGCGCAGGATGATCTCGTCGAGCTGCGCGTCGTCGGGCTCCATGTGCGCCTCGGCGAGCATCTGCCTGACCGCATGCCTGCCGGCGTGTTTGCCGAGTTTCAGCCTGCGGCGGTGACCGACCATCTCCGGTGTCATGATCCCGGGCTCGAAGGTGTCCGACCGCGTGATCACGCCGTGGGAGTGGATCCCGCTCTCGTGGGCGAAGGCGTTCTCGCCGACGACCGGTTGTATGGCGGGGATGCTCATCCCGGCGTAGCGTGAGACGAGCCTTGAGGTCTCGACGAGGCTTGTCGTCCTGATGCCGGTCTCGATCCCGTAGATGGATGAGAGGATCATCACCGTCTGCGCGAGATCGGCGTTCCCCGCCCGTTCGCCGATGCCGTTCACCGTCACCTGCACCTGGGAGGCGCCGCCCTCGACCGCCGCGATGGTGTTTGCCACCGCAAGCCCGAAGTCGTTGTGGCAGTGGACGTCGATCGGGCAGTTTACCTCCCGGCCGATCCGGGTGATGAGGTGTTTCATGGCTGTCGGGGTGATCACGCCGACGGTATCGGGGACGTTGATGATCGTCGCTCCCGCATCCACCGCGACGCGGTAGACCTCCATCAGGTAATCCCAGTCGGTCCTCGTGGCGTCCATGGCGGAGAACATACACTGGCCGACGTGGTCGCGGACGTACGTGATGATGTCGCCGGTGGCCGCGAGGACCTGTTCACGGGTCTTTCTGATGGTGTACTCGCGCTGGACGTCGGACGTCGGGATGAAGACGTGGACCATATCGACGTCGCAGTCGATGCACGCATCGACATCGGCCGGGAGCGATCGCGCGAGGCCGCATACCTGCGCGGACAGATCGAGGCCCCTGATGGCTCTGACGATCTCGTGCTCGGCTGCGGAGGACGCGGGAAAGCCCGCTTCGATGGTGTGGACTCCTATGTTCGAGAGATGCTCTGCAATACCGAGTTTCTCTTCACGCGTGAATGAGATGCCCGGTGTTTGTTCACCGTCGCGCAATGTGGTGTCGAAAACAGTGACGTTCTTTTTCGCACGGCTATCGGTGAAGAAGACAGTACGCTTCAGCGTTCCTGGGTGCTTCAGCGTTTGTAGGGTTCATACTTACTCATTATCAGAGGTTGTATATATACTCTGAGCCCCGGGCCGTGCAACGCCCCGGCGATTCGGCGAAATCTTTAATAACAACCCCCGACAACATTATTAGAGCAGAAACCCGCCTTAACTCAGACTGGTAGAGTGCGCGGCTGTAGTATAGTCTTCGCTCTCGGGCGAACTGCGCGGCTACCGCGATGTCCCCGGTTCGAATCCGGGAGGCGGGATCCACCCATCAAAAGTGCCCAGGTAGTGTAGTGGCCTATCATGACGGCCTGTCACGCCGTCGACACGGATTCGAATTCCGTCCTGGGCGTCATTTTCTCCCATTTTCAAAGGAAGAGCAGAGCGTATCTTCCGTCCACCGGCAGAGGAAAAACCGCCCTTTGCCTCCGGGAATAGGCCGGAAACTGTCACGGGTTTACCGGATAATCGTGAACTGCGCCGATCCGGTAACCGCACGATGAGATACTGTTAAATATTAGATCTTATTTTTATTTTCCAGATAAAATATATATACCTGAATGCTGTATCCGGTGCCATGCACGCTCTGGTAAAATGGATTGAGAGTGATCCCGTATTCGAGACTCTGGGGGCGCTCATCGTCGGGACCGGTATCCTGCTTCTTGCAGGCCTGATACTATATGCCTGGGGATATCTGATCTGACGGCATGCCGCGGCCGCCGGGATACTGCACCGTATGGCGGCTCCCGGCGGCGGCCCGGAATACTCGTGCGGCGGTATTCCCGGCGCGGTCTGAGCCGGGCCGGGCACCCTGCGGAGAGCCTGCCGGTGCCGCCCTCGCCCGTGCGATGCGCCGGGCACCGGCCGCCTGAAGCCGAATGATCAACCCTTATCACAACTCCGCCTCAACGTGTGATGCGAGCGGTTACGACCCGCGGATGTGACTTGAGATGACCCACGCTATGCTGCCGGAGACCGGAGACGAACACCCGCATGAGCATGACCTGCAACCTCTCCTTTCCCGGCTCTTTGACCCGGACAAGGTTGTGCGGGCACAGGCCGTGCAGGGGCTTGCAGCGATTGGAAGACCCGCCGTGCCTGCCTGCATCGCCTTACTGCAGGACGCCGACTGGAGGGTGCGCTACCGTGCGGCGGAGGCTCTCGGCCTGATCGGCGACGGCGAGGCGTATACGCCCTCGTTGCCGCACTCGGCGACGGAAAAGACCATGTCCGCTACATGGCGGCGAAGGGGCTCGGGCTGCTCGGCGACCCCGGGCGGTTGCACGCCCGGGGCGATGCAGCGCGACGAGAACGAGTTCGTGCGGCGGAGCGCCGCCCGCTCCCTCGGCATGATCGGCGGCGCGGAGGCGATCGGCCTGCTTCGTGCGGCGCTCGGGGACGAGGCGACCGAAGGCGTCCGTGCGGCAATCCTTGCGGCCCTCCGCGATGCGGGAGTCGAGGGTGCCTGACACATTTCCCGGCCCGGGCGTGTTTAACGGGTGCGGATGGCGATGCAGTCTCTCGCGAAGAGCCGAAGCCGCGAAAGGAGTTGCAAGTAACCAGACACCAGAATTCGCGTTCTTCGCGGCTTCGCGTGAGTTAGTGCATCGATTCTCAATTGCCGGCACTCTCACCGGAGGAGATCATCGATCGTGTTTCGCACCGCCCGGGCGTTTGCATCCCCGGGCACGGATTTTCCCGGGTATTCCCGTGCACCGTCCCCGCCCCCTCCGGGGCGGGGGCTTTGAGGAGGAACGATGCGAGTACCCCACCTGCGGGAGGGGAAACCCCCGGTCCCTCCCTCCATGGCGATATCCCCATGGTCCACTCCTGGGGAGATCCCGGAGGAGAACCGGATACGGCTCATCCCGGGCTATCCCTATCCCCGCACTGCACCCCGGGAGGGGCGGGGGAGGAGGCCGGGCGGGGTGGGGGACAGAGAAGAGCGCTATGGGTGGAGGGGACGAAGGCCAGATCTGGCCCGTTAGTTTGGAATCACTGCATTAGTGGATGGGGATAACGATACGGCCTCTCGCGAAGAGCCGCGAAGCCGCGAAGCCGCGAAGGTGAGCCTACATCGCTACAGCAGATCATAGTGAACCAGGGGCCTGTTTCTGCACCTTAACCCCGGATATAAGCCCGTCATCCTCTCGCGACGATCACCGTGATGTTGTCGGTGCTTCCCGCGTCCTTCGCGGCATCGATCAGTCTCCGGCATGCCGTATCGGGTTCGTCGGCGAGCACGATCTCCTGGATGACACCTGCCGGGACATAGTCGTGGAGCCCGTCCGAACTGAGCACCAGGACCGCCCCGGCGATCTCCGCGAAGTCGAGGTCGACCCATACCCCGGCCGAGAGGCCGAGCGCCTGGGTCAGGATGTTCTTCCCGGGTGGAGCATCGCCTCGGCGGGGGAGAGAACCCCGCGTCCACCAGGCCCTGCACGTAACTCTGGTCGCGCGTATGCCAGACAGACGACGGTGTGATGACGTATGCCCTGCTGTCGCCGACGGTGCCGATCCAGCACCTCCTGGAGCCGTCAACGATCGCCGCCGAGAGGGTTGTTCCAGCGTTCAGGCGGTTCTCCTGGTTATATGCGTATATCCCGGCGTTTACGCGCTGGAATGCCTGTTCGAGCACTGCGGCGGGTTTTAGCCCTGGAAGGCATTCGCCTGCGGTCACTTCCAGGACCCGGATCGCCATCCTGCTCGCAACATCCCCGCGGGCATGCCCCCCGAGCCCGTCCGCGACGGCGTACACGGAGTACCCGGCCGCTTCGCCGGCAAAGAACGCGTCCTCGTTCTGCTCCCGCCCGCCGATGTCGCTCACTGCCGCGTATCGGAGCCCTGGCCTTTCCTTCACGTATACCACTCTGGGTGTCCGGGCGAATAGCCTTTTGGTGCTTGATCTCCCGCGGGAGACCGGTCCTCCCTCACCATCGCCATTCTCCTTTTCCGGGGGGAAAGGAGGGGCGTCAATGCCGGAGTTACGGGGATCGGGACCCGGGTTTGAAGACAGAGACCGATCCTGTACCGGCAGGGTATGGAAGATCGTACCCGCCCGGCGCCGGAGAGGCACAGAAGACGGGAGAGTATCTGTTCGTGCGGCTCAGCGGCTACGCTTACCCCCGCCGCCATGTCCCGCCGCATCTGCGGCGACGGCGTGATGCGGACTGACCGTGCCGACGTATCCTGCGTGGGCAAGTGAAACGGCAGCGTTGATGATCCCGATCTGTGAGAACGACTGCGGGAAGTTGCCCATATGGGTTCCGGTCGCCGGCTGGATCTCTTCGGCGTAGAGGCCGAGCGGACTCGCGCGTGCAAGGAGGTTCTGGAACATCCGGTGCGCCTCCCCTGTGCGCCCGGCACGCATCAGCGCGTTGATGAGCCAGGTCGTGCAGACGACGAAAGACCCTTCCTTCCCGGTCACGCCTTCCGGGGCGTCGATGTAGCGATAGCAGAGGCCATCGACGACAAGGTGCTCAAGCGTCGCATCTATCGTCGAGAGCATCCGCGGGTCATCTCCCCTGATGAAGTTGATGGTGGAGAGGCGCAGGTTCGCGGCATCGAGGTGCTCGTCTTCGTACGACTGTTTGAATGCGCCCAGCGCATCGCTCCATCCCTTGTTGAGCACTTCCTCGTGGATCATGTCACGTTCGCGGCGCCAGACTTCAATGTCGCCCGGGAGCCGCATCTCTTCCGCGATCTCGATCCCGCAGTCGAGGGCGAACCACATCATGGCTTTACTGTAGACGAAATGCCGCACGCCGCCCCTGACCTCCCAGAGCCCGCTATCACGGTCATGCCAGTGCCGGGTCACCCAGTCGAGCATCTGCCGCATCGTCTCCCAGAGCGGCGTCGGATCGTATTTCCCGATCCGCCAGGCGAACTGAATGGCTCCCATGACTTCGCCGTAGACGTCGAGTTGTTCCTGGACCGCCGCCTGATTCCCGATCCTCACCGGCCGGGAGTCCCGGTATCCCCTGAAGTGGTCGAGCACCTCTTCGGCGGTTCCGCTCTCCGGGACAATCGGATACAGGGTCGAGATGCCCGTCCCCTTCAGTTTGACCGTGCGCACGAGCCAGTCGAAGAACGGTTGTTCATCGTCGAGGTACCCGGCAAGGAGGAGTGCGTACAGCGTGAACGATGCATCGCGTATCCAGGTGAAGCGGTAATCCCAGTTTCGCTCGCCGCCGAAGGTCTCCGGAAGGGATGTCGTCGGCGCGGCAACGATGGCCCCGGATGGTTCGTAGGTCATCAACTTGAGGGTGAGAGCGCTACGGATCACGGTATCGCGATACGGTCCTTCGTACGTGCAGGCGCCGCTCCAGTTCCGCCAGTAATCGGTCGTCGCCTTCAGGGCATCTGCCGGGCCGAGCTGCGGCAGGGTGGCATCATCCTCCGTTGCGAGCGTGAAATCTGCCGTTTCACCCGCGCGAAGCGTGACCCGGCAGGCCAGTGCTTCGCCTGCATCGTCTGCCTCCCATATCGCCGGTCCAGTGAGCGTATATCCCCCAAACGTCGCCTGATTCCCATGAAGTGCAAACTCCGGGGGCGTGCGGGCGTAGTTCGGCCGGGGCAGGCAGCTTGAGATAACCCTGACCTTCCCGTCGGTGCATTCCGCGATGCGTATAATCCTGCCGGGAGCCGGAAGCCGGCGGAGCCGGGCAACACTTGCGATGTCCATGAAGTCCCGGATAACCACGGTTCCACCGGTGCACTGGAAGGTCGTCTCAAGGATGTTCGTCGCCTCCCGATACCGGTGCGAACTCTCGAACGGTTCCTCCGGCTGTACGCTCCAGTAGCCACCGCGGTCGGGATCGAGGATCCGGGCAAAGAGCGATGGAGAATCGAACCTATGGAAGCAGAGCCAGTCGACGGACCCTCTGCTGCTGATGAGCGCCGCGGTGTGCCCGTTCCCGATCACCCCGTAGTCCTCGATCGGCCGGTACTCGTCACGGGGCTGCACGGGCGTCTGCGATTGGATCTGGTCGGACATATCAATCACGTGGTCGCGCTACACCTTTCAGTTCACGGGGGTGCCTGCCGGCCCTGAAGTGTTCTTCGATCTCTTCGAGCGTGAGCCCTTTCGTCTCGGGCACCAGCCTGAGGACGAAGAACCACGCAATGATGCTCACGAGTGCATAGAGCCAGAAGACGCCGGCCTGATCCAGTATTCCGACCAGCGTCAGGAACGTCAGGGTGATGAGGAAGTTCGCGGCCCAGTTGGCGACGGTTGCGACGCTCATGGCCCGTCCCCGCACATTGAGCGGGTAGATCTCAGCAATCAGCAGCCAGAACACCGGCCCGAGGCCGATAGCGAACGAGGCGATGTATGCCGTCAGGCTGACCGCGGTGATCAGCCCGAGGAGACTCCCGCCCTGCACCGCTCCGCTGAAAGCAAACCCGGCCCCGAGTACGGCGAGACTTACGGCCATGCCCGCGATCCCTGCAAGGAGAAGAGGACGGCGCCCCGTCCGGTCGATGAGCACGACAGCGGCGGCGGTGGCGAGGACGTTCACGGTGCCGACGCCCGCAGTCGCCGCGATCGAAGCACCGGCAGAATGCAGCCCTGCAAACTGGAAGATTGTCGGGGCGTAGTAGATGACGGTGTTGATGCCGGTCAGCTGCTGCAGGACGGCCAGGCCGAGACCGACGATCAGGGGCATTCGCACCGACGGCGCCAGCAGGTCCGACCATCTGCCGCCTTTTTGCGCCTTAATCGACTTCCTGATATCGTCGAGTTCGCCTGATACCTCCCTGGTTCCGCGGATCTTTTGGAGAACGGCGGTTGCCCGGTCTGTCTGCTGCCGGGACGCGAGCCACCGGGGACTGTCCGGGAGCAGGAGCATTCCGACGAGGAGAACCGCGGCCGGCACCGCACCTAAAGCGAACATGGCACGCCAGTCGCCGCTTGAAGAGAAGAGGTAATCAACCCCGTAGGAGATGAGGATCCCGAGCGTGATGAAGAGCTGGTTGATCGATACCATGCCGCCGCGGAGTGCCGAAGGCGCAATCTCCGATATATAGAGAGGGACGACGAACGACGCGACGCCGATGGCCATACCGATCAGCACGCGGCCGGCGAGGAAGACAGGCAGGCCTGCTGCAACGACGACGATCCCGGTGCCTGCAAGGAACGCGGCCGACGCGGCGATGATCGAGAGGCGCCGCCCGGCCCTGTCGGCAAGGAGGCCGCCGGCGATCGCGCCCAGGATTGCGCCGACGAGCACCGAACTGGTCGCGATCTCTTCCAGGGTCGGCGGGAGAGCAAACTCGCTGGTTATGAAGAGGATCGCCCCGGAAATGACTCCCGTATCGTACCCGAAGAGGATTCCTCCGACGGCCGCCACTGCAACGGCGATGGAGACGAATAGCGTGAGGGCCGTCCTCTTCACCGTTCCGCCCTGTGTTTTCATACTTCGCTCCCTGCTTAATGCGTGAACCGGTTTCTCAGGGGCAGATTAACCTGAAACAGACATATATCCCGGGACGAGGCGCGTACTGCATCCCGTACCTCCGCAGTACCCGGGTCCTGCGTTCGGCGGTTTCTCTTCGGGTGACGGATGCTTCATCCGCACCTACATAAATATAGTGATGGAACGCGCCCGGCGGGATCGAGACTCAACCGGCCCCGGAAGGGCCGGGGTCGCTCTCCGCCGCCTTTCCCATCCGTTTCGTGACCCATGGGGCCGGACGACTCGTGTGCTCAGATGTTGAGGGGGTTCTGGAGTAACTAAGGGAACCCGCGGGAAAGCCCGTTCTCTCTGGCGCACTCAATAGCGTACGCATACTCCCGCGCCGTGATCGGGCGCTGCAGCGCCGCAAGCACCGGGCTCCTCCCCCCTTCGGCCGCCCTCCATGCCGGGTGGTACTGGGCCATGATGTTCACGTAGGAGTCCCGCGAGATCTCCTCGGCGATGAACTTCATCACGATCTCGCTGTTTGCAAGGTTCCCCGGGAGCACCAGGTGACGGATGATCATGCCCCGCACCGCGATACCGTCGGCATCGACGACAAGGTCCCCGACCTGCCGGTGCATCTCCGCGAGCGCGGCCTGCATGCGGGCGGTGTAACCAGGGGCATGGGAGAGTTCCCACGCCACGTCGTCGCGCCCGTACTTCGCATCCGGCATGTAGATATCGATGACGCCGTCAAGGAGCCGGAGGGTCTCCACGGAGTCGTAGCCCCCGCTGTTGTAGACCAGCGGGAGGGAAAGGCCGCGATCGGCGGCTATGGCGACCGCGCGGAGGATCTGGGGGACGACGTGCGAGGGGGAGACGAAGTTGATGTTGTGGCACCGGCGTTCCTGCAGGCGAAGCATGATCCCCGCGAGGTCTTCGCACGAGACCGCCGTGCCGATGCCGCACTGGCTGATCGAGAAGTTCTGGCAGAACTCGCAGCGCATGTTGCAGCCTGCAAAGAAGATCGTCCCCGACCCGTTCCTCCCGACGAGCGGCGATTCTTCGCCGAAATGCGGGCTGTAACTCGAAACCATTGGGAGGAGGCCGGTCCTGCAGAACCCCAGTTCGCCTTCGATACGGTTCACACGGCACTCCTGGGGGCAGACGACGCAGTCGCGGAGCACCTCGTGCGCCCGGCGTGCCCGCTCCTCCAGTTCGCCGCTCCCGGATAAGTGCAGGTACCCGGGCCGTTGTGATCGTTGTGCTTCGGCCATGATCCTTCCCTGGGCGTGAAACAGAAGAAAGTTTACCTCGCGGTGGACGATGCGGCGGCGGGAGGGTGGGTGAAGAGCGCCGGGCGAATGCCTCGTGCCGCTGCGGCGCCGAACACCGGCATCACGGTTTGCCTCGAATACTATTTCCTGTTTCCCCCGCCGGGCAAAGAATTATTTTAGTAACGTTTATATCCTGGGTGACAAATTCCTCATTACCGTATGCCCGGCGAACGTACCCGTGCGCGCAGCCGCACACAGAGAATCCCTCCCGGCGGGGTGATCGCCGTTCTCGTCATCATCGGCATAGCCGTCGTCTGGGGTGGAGAGATCTCTTCATCGGTCGGGGCGCTGGTTGCCGGGCTGCCGGGCACGCCCGGCTCCCTTCAGGCCACCGCCGAAGACCTGGAGACGGGGCAAAAGACTATTAATTACCCGTATGTCGTCCGCGGTAAGCCGGGCATGATCCGGTTCGACGCCTACCGGGGTGTCAACGACTACCTCTCCACGAAGTACCCCGCCTCGTACGACGACGAGCGCGAATACTGGCTCCAGTTCGTCGACGAGAGCATCCAGGGCCGGTACCTCAAAGACCTGGCCCGGAGCATCCGGGCGGCGGAGGAGAAACCCGACGACCAGGTGCGGGCCGCGATCAGCATGGTGCAGCAGATCCCCTACATCGATTACCCATTCGATACACTCGCCAAGTACCCCTACCACGTGCTCTACCACCAGAACGGGGACTGTGACGAGAAGTCGCTCCTGCTCGCGTATCTTCTCCGGGAGCTGGGGTACGGCGTTGCGGTCCTGCGCTTTGAGCAGGAGCAGCACATGGTCGTGGGCATCAGGGCGCCTGCCCGGTACTGCTACGGGAAGACGGGCTACGCATTCATTGAGACCACCGTCCCGGCCATTCCGACCGATGCAGGAGGGGACTATGCCGGGGCCGGAAGGTTGAGGTCGGCCCCGGAGGTCTTCGTCGTGGCGGACGGGGACTCCTTTGAGGGGATCTGGCGGGAGCATACCGATGCTGCCGAGTGGAACAGGATCCGGGGCATGGATAGCGCGTTAGACCAGTATACCTACGGGCGGTACCGGAACCTGGCCCAGTGGTACGGGATGCCGTATTAGGGCCCGGCCGCCGGGTGCCACAAAGAGGGCACCGAAACTCCCTCTCAGGCGCTGGAACGTCTCCGCAGACGACCGCGGCCTCTCGCACACCCATGCCGCGCTCCTGATGGTCGCCATCACGGTCATCCTCGCCATCCTCCTCCTCCTGATGCTGCTCGGGATGATCCCCTCGTGGTCGTGGGCGGAGCCTCCGCTGCCCCCGATCGTCATCACCGAGATCGTCCACACCGATGCGGGGACGACCTGTGCAAGCCGGGTCTACCTCCTCAACAACGGCAGCACGGTCTACGAGAACGATTGCCTGAGAGCGGTCTTTTACCGGGACGGCCAGAGGTTCTGCACCATCTCGACCTTGAACGGCCACCGCTTCATCTCGTCGCACCATATCGGGTCGCAACACCTCAAAGGCCCGGGTTGCCGCTCCCATTACTGGAACCCGGGCGAGGTTATGGAGGTCAACCTTAATAATGATACTCTCCCCCCGGGCGTGATGGTCACCGTGGAGATCGTGGACAGGCTGACGGGGAAGGTGGTATCGAAGCACACCGTCCGGGCATGACCGCGAAGACATGTATTTGTACCGGCACACGCCTAAAGGAGAGTTATGTTCAAGACGATACTTGCGGCGGTCGACGGGTCGGAGATCAGCCACCGTGCACTCGAAGAGGCGCTGGCGATCGCCCGTGCGATGCAGGCCTCCATGCACGTCGTGCATGTCATCCCGACCGGAGCATACCCTGTACTGACCCCGAACGAGATCGAGCCCCCCGATATAGCGCGGCAGGCGCTCCTTGATTCGCTCGAACGGGAGGCGGACAGGATCCTTGCCGACGCAGAACGGCAGGCGGCCGCTGCCGGCCTCCGGATAACCGTCCATAAGCACAGGGGCCATCCGGGAGCCGGGATAACCGCACTGGCGCAGGAACTCGGCGCCGACCTGACCGTTGTCGGGTCACACGGCAGGAGCCGGATCGACCGCTTCTTCCTCGGGAGCGTCAGCTCCTACGTCGTCGACCACGCGAGTTCGACGGTCATGATCGTCAGGGGCTGACGACCCCGCCGCACAGGGCCGACCGGACGACGCCGCGGGCGACGAGCCGCGCCACCCTGAGCGGTTCGGGCACCCGCCCTTCGTGCGTGAAGTCGTTGCAGAGCCTTGCCGCATCGCTGGGGGAGATGCCACAGGGGCGGATGAAGAGCGTATACCCGGTATGGAGCCGGACGGGCGTCCGGTCGCCGAGCCGCCGGTATGCCGCGAGCCGGTCGGGATCGTCCGGGAAGTGGTGGCGGATATCGTCTGCAAGCCCCTCCGACTCCTCGTAGGTGGCGACGATGACGGGTAAACCGGTCGCCTCCTGCACCGCCCCCGGATCGATGATGTTGTACCAGGCGATGACGCACCCGCTGATCATGAGGAGGTTGATGTCCCGGCGTGCAAGACCGGCAACAAGCCGGACGACCGCATCGGTCGCATCCGACCCCCCGACAGTCACCCGGGTGAAGGCCGCCCCGTCGATCAGGAGGTCTTTTCGCATCACGACGCCGGCAAGGGTGGATTGCTCCCGCCCCGAGTAGCTCTCGGCGATACCGAGAGCACGGAGCCCCGGTTTGGCTGCGTGCATGCGAAGTCCTTATGTTGCTCAATCGGATATAGTACACCGATGAACATCGAGCGAGATGAGGTCTGTATCTTCATTCCCACGCTGAATGAGGCCCCGACGATCGCTGAACTGGTCAAGGGGTTTAAGGAGCGTGGTTTTCGGCACGTACTCGTCATGGACGGGAACAGCACCGACGGAACGCCCGATATCGCCCGGTCTGCCGGAGCGGTCGTCCGGACACAGACGGGCAGGGGGAAGGGCAACGCCATCATCGAGGCCGTGGCGATCATCGATAAGCCCTACGTGCTCATGCTCGACGGCGACGGCACCTACGCGCCGGACGATGCGGAGCGGATGCTCGACCCGCTCGGCCTCGGGTTCGACCACGTCATCGGCGACCGGCTCGGCAGCCCCGACGGGAAAGCATTCACCCGGTTAAACCTCATCGGCAACCAGATCCTCAACCTCATGTTCAAACTCGCACACGGAAGAGACCTCCGCGACATCCTCTCCGGCTACCGCGCCTTTACCCTCCCCTCGATCCGGCAGATGACCCTCAAAGAGGCGGGGTTCGAGATCGAGACGGAGATGGCGGTCGAGGCGGTGAGGCACGGGCAGCGGATCGCGGTCGTCCCGGTCCGGTACCTCGCGCGGCCCGGCACCGTCACCAAGTTAAACCCCCTCCAGGACGGCGCGAGGATCTTCTCGACCATATACCGGCTTGCAAAGATGAACAACCCGATCTTTTACTTCGGGATCATCGGCCTCTTCATATCGCTTGCCGGGGGCGTCATCGGCGTCTACGTCGTCCTTGAATGGCTCAGGAACATCGAACACCTGCCGCTCACCATCCTCACGGTCCTCCTGATCACCATAGGGTTTCAGATCTTCATGTTCGGGGTCATCAGCGATATGCTTCTAGGGTTCCACCGCGAGACGATCCGCCAGATCGAGCAGTTGCAGGACGTCTCAAAGCCGCCCCGATAGGAAGAGGATCCGGCAGGCGTACTCGGCGACCGACGTGTAGATGTACGCCTCATCGAGCGTTTTTCCGGCGGCAAACGTCCCGTGTCCCCGGACGATGACGATATGGCCGCGACAGAGCGCTTCCGCGACGTTGTGTGCGATCTCGTCGGTTCCCGGGTTCCCTGAGACGACCGGGATCTCCGGGCAGAGCATCCCTCCCTCGCTGTCGGCGGGTCGGATGAAGTCGGCATCGAGCGAGGCGGCGACGGCGTGGACCGGGTGGGCGTGGACGATCGCGTGGTGCGGTGTCACCCGGTAGACCGCCCGGTGAACCCGGTACTCGCTTGAGGCTTCGCGCGGGGCGTCGCCCACATCAGGCACATAGGCCGGCGTCTCCCGGGCGTCGAGGTAAGCACCGGTCCGGGTGATGGAGAACCCGCCCTCCGCCCGCATGCTCATGTTTCCAAAATTTGCTCCGACAAGCCCTTCGAGAAAGAGGCGTTTTCCTATCCGTTCAAACTCCTGGTCAAGCATCTTCTGCACCCGGACTTCCTTGCAGAATACGTTGGCGTGCCCGGGGATATGTGCATGCCCCTCCGGCAGGGGGCAGGTGCCGGAGCCGGGATTTCCCCGGAGTTCGTCCCCGGCGGCACTCCGCTCCGTCCCTCGCCCCGCCCGGCACCACTCTCAAATCGGGTCGACAGCCCCCCCCCGCTTCGTAGGGGATACCTATACGCCCTTCTCCGGCAGCCCCCCCGCCCGCGCTATGCGCTCTCATGCCCCTCCCGGGAGAGCGGGGGCAGTGTTTGCGATATCCAGGGAAGGCCGTATCCGGTTCTTCCCGGATCTCCCCGTGCAGTGGATCGTGGTGGCTATCGCCGGGGAGGGACCGGGGCAGGGGGGCAGTGCTTGCGATATCCGGTGGGAAGCCGTGCCCGGGGGTGCAAACTCACCGGCAGTGCGAAACAGATCGATACCCTCCTCCGTTGGTAGTGCCGGTAATTGAGAATCGATGCACCAGCCTCACACGACGTCCGGATCGTTGCTGGCAATCCCTTTCGCGGCCTCTCGTGCCGAACGCACGGGCCAATGGCGCAGCCTCGCCCGAAGTCCGCGAAGAGAGTGTGAAACAGCGGATGCCGGGGCCCACCGTCGGCCGTCTGCACCCCTGCGCGGAGAGGGGAGATGGACGGAGGAAGCGGCATCTCCCCGGGCCGGTTTTCCGGGCCGGGAGGGGGGACCCCGCACTCTTCCGCACAGACACCGGAAAAATAGCGTGACCTTATACGAACCTGATGCCGACGTCCCTCATCCTGTTGAAGCGGGCGATGTTGAGGAGGAGGGGCGTGACGCTCTCGACGATGGATGCGGCTGCAAGTGGGCCCGCATCATAGGCGCGGAGGCTTGATATGCTGTTGATGAGGTCCATCACGGTCTGCTTCGCACCGTCGTCATCGCAGCAGACGGCGACGGAGTAGTCCAGCTCCTCGTCGAGCATCTGCCACCTGTTTGCGGCAATGTTGTTGAACGCGGCACAGACGGTCGCACTTTCGGGGAGCATCCCCTTGATCATCACCGCGGCGGAGCCCTCCGGGGGAGGAGCGTAGTAGAAGTAGGTCGTGCGCTCAATCGGGTTGACGGGACTGACGACGATCTTCTCCTCAAACCCCGTCAGGGATTTCAGGGTGGGGGCCACGTGCTTGAACGGTATCGCAAGAACGACGATCTCCGCCTCATCGACCGCACGCTGGTTGGTGACGCCGGCAAGGCTGCATTCCAGACCCCGCACCTGCAGGGCCTCCCGGCAGGTTTCGCAGGTTGCAATCGCCTTTGTCTCCTCGCGCGACCCCACGATCACATCGTACTTCGAAGAGAGCCGGAGCGCCATGCCCTCCCCGATATCGCCGGTTCCACCAACGATGCCGATCTTCACTGCCCCACCAGCGGCTTTAAGATGCTCTCAAGACTCTTGAGGTCCTGGACTCCCACCAGCTTCCGGACGAGGACCCCGTCTTTCTCGATGATAAGGGTGGGTACGAACTGAATGTCGTATTTCGCGGCATACTGCCGCGTCTGTTCGGAGTCGACGCCGACATCGATCTTTCTGATATCGACCTGGTCGCCCATTCTCTTTTTGAGCTCATCGATGATCGGTGACTGCTGGTGGCACGGACCGCACCACTCGGCAAAGAAGTCCATTAAAACCGGTTTTCCCATAAGGCTATACCCCATTCACACATTGTGTGTGAACGGGGCAATAAAGGTTGTTGTTCTGCAGCCAACAGAGCGTTTTGTATGCAGGATTCGGGCAAAAGGAGGCGTGAGACTGGTGTACCGTGAGTAAGCCCCGCCTGGTGGCGAAAAATGGAGGGTTGTTATTTTGAGAGGATCTCCATGATAACCTTCCCGTACGCCGGCCTCGTGACCAGGATACCGATCATGGTGCCGAGTATGGTGATGATGGCAAATCCTCTCAAGGTGGAGAGATCCATCAGCGCCAGCGGGAGCATGGCGATGATGACCGTCGCCGCAGCAATGGCGATGATCCCGAACGCCCGCCCGTACCGCTTCATGTAGAGGTTCGGCGATGGGACACGCCCTTCGTGGAGAACCTCGTCCGTGATGATGACGAGCTGGTCGATGCCGGTACCGATCACTGCTATCAGGCCTGCTATGGAGGCGAGATCGAGTTGCTGGATGAACCGGGCGATGCCGAGCAGGATAATGATCTCGGAGAGGTTGATCGCAAGCATCGGGATCACGATCGAGGGCTCGCGGTACCGGTAGTAGACGACGACCCCCACAGTGAGGAGCGCGAGTAGCCCGGCAATGGCGACCGTCGTCTTGAAGTGCTCGCCGAGCGCCGCCGGGACCGACCCGGATCCGACGACGTTCACCTTCACCGGCAGGGCGCCGGCGCGCAGGTGGATCTCGAGCGTCATCGCATCCTCAAGCCCCGCATCGCCGGTCCCGGTGCTCGCGGAGAGCGACCTGACCGGGGCCGACCGGAGTCCCGCCGCAAGGTCGCCGGAGAGCGGGGCGCTGTAGACGGTCTTGTTATCGAGGAGCATCACGAGGTTGTGAGCGTTCGGGTTGTCGACCGCCCCATACCTGAGGGCAGCATCCCGGAAGGCCTGGGCGCCCGCATCGGAGAGCGTGAACCCGACACCCCATGCCTGGGTCTCGGGGCTCCTCTGCGGCACGCCGACGCTGGTGATCTGGTCCCCGTAGAGGACATGCTCGGTCTCGTTTCCGGTTGTCTGGATCCGGATCTCGAACATACCCTGTTTGCCGACGATCTCCTGCGCCGTCGCCATATCCACCCCGGCGAGTTCTATCCGCACGTACTGCGGGTACTCGCTTCCCGTCGGGGTGAGGAGGTTGATCCGCGCGTCCTGCATACCGAGGGCATTCACCTTGTCGTTGAGGATCCGTTTCACCTCATCTGCGGTGAAGGAGGATACGCCTTCCTGGTAGCCGACGATCTTCGCATCGGATGCTGCGAATAGCGGTTCGAGGTCGGCGCGCGAGACGCCCTTTCTGATCTCCAGGTGGTTTTCGTCGATCTGGATGACGTCCGCTTCGAGGCTCTTCTGAAGGTTCTCGATGAGGTCCCCGACCGGTTTGTCGGTCGAATAGGCCACGACCACGGACTGGAACTCCATCTGCAGCCATGAACCGCCCTGGAGGTCGAGGCCGAACTGGAGGTTCCCCTCAAGCCCGTTCGCCGGGTTTGGGGGGGTGAGGTAGATGCCGATGAGGGAGCCGGCGACCAGCACGATCAGCAGGGCAACCCGCCAGTCCTTGATGAGGTGCACGATGGTTTCGCTCTTCATTTCTTACCGCCCCTGAGGATGTACTCCTTGAGAATCCCGGCGTTCAGCATCCAGGTATTCATCAGGTCGACGAAGAGCCCGATGAGGAGGACGCTTGCGATCTCGCTGATGATCTGGACCTGCCCCGCCGTGGAGACGACCCACATGGCGGCGATGGCCGCAAGCGTCGTGGTCGTCATGATGATCCCGGTCCTGAAGGCCCCGGCGAGTTTCTCGTCAAGCTTCCCCTTGCGCTTCAGGAGGCGCGTGGTCAGCAGGATATCACTGTCGACGGAGTAGCCGATCAGCATCAGCAGGGCCGCCGTCGTCCCGAGGGAGAGCGGGATGCCGATGATCTGCATGATCGCGGCGGTGACGGCGATGTCGGCAAAGGCCGACAGGACGACCGCACCCGCCGGTACCAGGTTCCGGAACGCTATGACGACCACGACGGACATCCCGATGAACGAGAAGAGCAGGGCGAGGAAAGCCTGGCCCTGGAGCGTCTTCCCGAACGTCTCGCCGATCTGGTCCACCTTTGCATCGGGATACTTCTCGTTGATGAGCGCAACGAGGCTCTGGTACCGGGCGTCGTCCATGGGGCCGAACTGGATGTACTTCCCGCCGCCGATCCCCTCACCCACCGATAGAAGCGGGTACCCGGCGAATGTCGCCTCTATTGTCTCTCTGCTGTCAGAGGTGAATGCGGTGACCGCCGTTCCTCCCGCAAAGTCGATGCCCGGTTTCAAGGGCAGGCCGGTGGTGAGCGTGGTGTAGCCAAGCACGATCCCGGCAAGGAGGAGGAGAACGAGGGGCAGCGCTACCATCTGCCGCGGAGAGTATTTGTTGATGTCGTATCTGGCAAATTCCATGCTGTATTAGTGTACGATTGTGATAGGTTAAAGGGTTGCTCATGGATATAAGGCGGGAATCGGGTTTCTCTCGCTGTGGGGCTGCATTGTCCCGATACCCCCCGGAGGAGGGGGTCCGGGCGCCCCATAGATCCCCCTGTCGTCCGCTCCGGCGGCGGCACTGCGGGAGGGTGCGCCGGGGAGGGAACCATGCGGGCAGATATCGCCTGAAACGGGGATTTGACCCCGGATAGGCACTGTTAAGGTTAACGGGGTTTCCATAACCGCCCGCATCCCATTCTGTCAGACAATTGTCGTCCTCCTGGCATAATCTCCGATTAAATGAGCGAAAAGAAAAGATATATATAAAATACCGAATCACAAGCACATATGAGATCACCCTATGAGCTCAAAAATGAGATAGAAGCTCGACTCAAAGGTTATCTCTCACGGGACCGGGACGGAATCCGGCACGAACTGCTCAAACTCTTCGTAAAAGTGAAATCCCTGACCATACCCCAGATCTACGGGAGGTTGCAGGAGCAGTTCTCCATCAGTTACCACTCCGTCGCATCCATGGTAGGCATCATCGCGTCCCGGATAGGCATCCTGCATGTGAGACGGAACGCGGACGGAACGAACACGATCTACGAGTTGAAGGACCAGTACGTGGATGTGGTGGCAAACATCCTGGTGACCACATAGATTCAAAACCATACCCTTTTTTTTACCCAGAACCAACATGAAGGACTACCATGCAGAGCGATACCAGGGAGCCGGGACAGTCACGGAGCATATACGTCACAGACGACGTCCGGTCATACATCCTCCAGAGGAAACGCGATTTCCGGGTCAGCACGTCCTGCAGCGGCCCGATTCTCCTGCCGACGTCGGTGAAACCGCCCAAACCGACCGACCTGCAGGTCCCGGTCGGCGACTATACCGTCTACATCTCGAAGTACCAGGCGCGCTACGTCGACGCCATCCACCGGGGCATGATTCCCATATTCTTTGAAGATTTTTAAGCCATGAGTTTTGAAGAACTGGACCATACCGCCGACGTCCTCATGCGGGTACGGGGCGCAACCATAACGGAGCTCTTCGCCGACGCAGGCCGGGCCATGTTCCACGTGATGTACGGCCCCTGCGAGGACCGGGGTGTCGAACGACGGTTCTCCCTTGAGGCGGAGGACCTTGAATCCCTCCTCATCGACTACCTCTCGGAACTGCTCTTCATCACCGACGTCGAGAACATCGTCTTCTGCACCTTTGATCTCGATATCCAGGGCACCCGGCTCTCCGCAACCGCCAGGGGCGAACCCTTCGACCCCGCGCGGCACTCCGCAGGGGCGCTTATCAAGGGAATATCCTACTTCGGGCTCGAAATCGTTAAAGAAGAGGAGGCCTATGCTGTGGATATCATCTTCGATATCTGAGGGATCGATATGCTTGAAGGAATCAATAAGATCGGAGACCTCGAGTGGGAGGTCCCCATCGGATACGTCGCCAACATGCGGGTACCGGGACGTTTCTTCCTCTCCCGGGCCCTCGCGGAGACGCTCGAGGAAGGGGCCGTCCGCCAGCTCGCGAACGTCGCAACCCTGCCCGGGATTGTGAAACATTCACTTGCCATGCCCGATATCCACTGGGGGTACGGGTTTCCCATCGGCGGTGTCGCGGCGTTCGACATGACCGAGGGCGTCATATCGCCCGGCGGGGTCGGGTTCGACATCAACTGCGGCGTCCGGTTGATCACGACGCCTCTCTCCGAGGCTGATCTCGCCGGCAGGAAACGGGACCTGATCGAGAGGCTTTTTGCCGCCGTGCCGACGGGCGTGGGTGCAAAGAGCACCCTGCGGGTCTCGAACAGGGAGCTCTCCGAGGTCATGGTGAACGGCGCGCGGTGGGCGGTTGAACGCGGGTTCGGCACCGGGGCGGACCTTGCCCGGTGTGAGGAAGAAGGCGCGATGCCGGGTGCGGACCCGGACGCGGTCAGCGCCAAGGCGCGCCAGCGGGGCGCGCCGCAGCTCGGGACGCTCGGCGCCGGCAACCACTTCCTCGAGATCCAGGTGGTGAAGGAGATCGTCGACCCGGAGGCGGCACGGGTCTTCGGGATTGTCGAGGGGCAGGTCTGTTTCATGGTCCACTGCGGTTCACGGGGTCTCGGCCACCAGGTCGCCACCGACCACTTACGGATACTCGAGAGCGCGCTCGGGAAGTACCGGATACAACTCCCCGACCGGCAGCTCGCCTGCGCTCCGGTCGACTCCCCGGAAGGCCGCGCTTACTACGGCGGCATGGCCTCTGCTGCAAACTACGCCTGGGCAAACCGGCAGGTCATCATGCACGAGGCCCGGAAGGTCTTTGCGGAGATGTACGGGATCGACTACGACGAGATGCGGCTCGTCTACGACGTCGCGCACAACGTCGCCAAGTTCGAGCGCCACGACGTCGACGGCGCGCAGGCGGAGGTCTGCGTCCACCGCAAAGGCGCGACGCGGGCGTTCGGGCCGGGCGCCCCGGGGATCCCCCACGCGTATGCCGCGGTCGGGCAGCCGGTCCTCATCCCCGGGAGCATGGGGACGTCCTCCTACCTCCTCCACGGCACGACGACCGCGATGCAGAAGACCTGGGGGAGCACCTGCCACGGCGCCGGCCGGGTGCTCAGCCGGTCGAAGGCGAAGAAAGAGGTCCGGGGGAAGGAACTCCGGCTGCAACTTGCAGAAGAAGGCATCCTGGTGCGTGCTTCCCACGACTCCGTCCTCGCGGAGGAGGCGCCCGAGGTGTATAAGCCGAGCCATGAAGTGGTGCGCGTCGTACACGAAGCGGGTCTGTCGGGCATCGTCGCCCGGTTAAACCCGCTCGGGGTGATCAAGGGGTGACCTGCAGGGTCGGGCTGCTCTGGGACAGCCCTCTCATGTTCTCGCGGCTTATCGAGGATTGCGGCGCCTGCTGCGAGATGGTCAACCCCTACATGCTCGCCTCCCCCTTCTGGCGGGGGCGGTTTGTTGCGCTCATCGTGCCGACCGGGTTTGCAAACCCGGCCTACTCAAACCTCCTCCCGGCACTCCGGGCCTCCGAGGGGCGCATCCGGCGTTTCGTCGAGAACGGGGGGCGGCTGCTCGCCTTCGGCGCGGGGTGCCCGCGGGAAGACGCCTACGACTGGCTCCCGTTCCCAGTGACCTACTCGTTCGGATACGGGCCGCGTGCCGTCCGGTTCGCCGGGGAGAGCCGGTACGCCTCCCTGCTTGCGGGGTACGATCCTGCCGCCGTCGAATGCGACGGGTCCTTCCCTGCCCACGGGGGTGAAACCCTTGCCGCCTCGGCGGCCGGCGAGGCGCTTCTCGTCGGAAAAGCGATCGGCGACGGCATGATCCTGATCTCCAGCATCCATGAATACCCGTCGCGCGAATTCATCAGGGAGTTCGCCTGCGGCGAGAGGGAAACCTTATTCTAGCTATAACATGATGAAAAGTATGGATATGGCCATGGAGCAATACGTCATCTCTGCCTCCTCGACAGCGCGCGATCTCGCTCCCGTCATGATGTGCATCCATGATCTGCTCGGCCGTCTGCCCGTCACGGCGCGGTCCCGTGATCATCCGGGGATCAGGATCGAGGAAGGGAAGGTCATCGACCAGGCCTACACGGGCCCCATCCTCGAGGAGGTCCTGGCCGAAAACACGGTGAAGCGGGTCAGACCCCCCACAGGCCCTTACCGGGGCATTCCGGTGGTGGTAGCGCCGGTGAGAGACGGCAACGGCGGGGCTATCGGTGCGATCGGCATCGTCGATGTGACCGGCATCTTTGATCTGGCGGGCTTTATGGAGCAGAACGCGGGAGTCAGGAAGCAGGTATGCGGCGAGGACCCGTGCCCGCTCCCGACTGAGTCGCCTGCAGCGAAAAGGTAATGCACATGAAGGACACGGCAATCAATGTACTGAAGATTCTCGAGGAATCTCCCGGCCCGATATCGGGCGAGCGGATCGCAGAGCAACTGGGTATCACTCGATCGGCCGTCTGGAAACAGGTGCGGGAACTCCGGCGGCTGGGATACGGCATTGCATCGTCCCGCGCAGAGGGTTATCGCCTTGAGTCGACGACCAGTAAACTCCTCCCGTACGAGATCCATAAACGGCTCCGCACCCGGTTCATCGGAAAGCAGATCCGCCACTTCGATCGCACCGCCTCGACGAGCTGGGTCGCAAAGCAGCTTGCAAGCGAGACCGATCCCGAGAAACTGCACGGCATGGTGATCATCGCCGAAGAGCAGACCGGCGGGGTCGGCAGGCTCGGGCGCGCCTGGGTCTCGCCTGCCGGCGGCATCTGGATCACCATCGTCTTGAAACCGAAGATACCCCTCGACCACCTCTTCATGATCACCATGGCCGGGGCGATCGCGATCGCCCGCGCCATCAGGAAAGAGTACAACATCAGTGCGCTCATCAAGTGGCCCAACGACATCTTCGCCGGGGATAAGAAGGTCGGCGGGCTGCTCCTGGAACTCGCCGCGGAGGCGGATACCGTCCATTACGGCCTTCTCGGGATAGGGATCGACGCAAACATATCGCTTGCCGACCTCCCGCCGAACCTGAAAGATACGGTGACCTCGCTCGAGGCGGAGGTCGGTCACGAAGTCGACCGCGTGGCGCTTCTTGCCCGGGTCCTGCGGGAGTTTGAACTGCGCTACCAGCAGCTCGAGGATGGCGAGTACGACTCCATCATCCGCGAGTGGAAGAGCCTCTCCCTGACGCTCGACCAGCGGGTGGCCATCAGGACCATCAACAAGACCTTTGAAGGGGTGGCGATCGATATCGACGACCACGGCGCCCTGATCATCCGCAAGGATAACGGGAGAATAGAGCGGGTTATCGCCGGCGACTGCTTCCAGCTCTAGCGTTCCGGGTCATGTCGACCCCCAATAATTTTTTGGTTGACAGGATTTTTATCGTCAACCCGCCAACGTAAGATGGTTTACATGAAACACCGCGCCCAGGTCCTTGCTTACAGCGGCACATTCGTTGCGCTCATCGCTGCCGGGAGCTGGATATCCATACCGCTGCCCCCGGTCCCGATAACGCTCCAGACGCTCTTTGTGCTCCTCGCCGGGGTCGTCATGAAGCGGTATGCCGTGATCCCCGTCGCCCTCTACGTCCTCCTCGGGGCGATGAGCCTCCCGGTCTTTCACAACGGCACGGCGGGCCCCGGGGTCCTTCTCGGCCCCACGGGAGGGTTCCTGATCGGTTTCATCCCCGCCGCCCTCATCGCCGGGCTTGCCTACGAACGGCAGTCGATGAGATACCGGGCTTTTGGTCTGATTGCAGCGACCTTCACGACCTACCTCTTCGGTGTGGCATGGCTCGCCTACTCGGCGTCGCTCTCGCCCGTCCAGGCGGTCCTGCTCGGGGTCGCCCCGTTCATCGCCGGAGAGGTCGTGAAGGTCCTCGCGGCGTACACTATAGGAAGACGGGTGGCATGATCCGGATCGTCAACCTGCGGCACCGGATCATCGATATCCCCGATCTGGCGGTGGACGCGAGCCACATCGCCGTGATCGGACCGAACGGGAGCGGCAAGACGACGCTTCTTGCCGTCTGTTCCGGCATCGAGGAACCCTCTGCGGGTACGGTCCGGCTCTCCGGGAGGCCGCCGTCCGCCGTGAGGATCGGGTGGGTGGGGGAGTTCCCCGACCGGGCGCTTCTTTTCTCCCGGGTATACGATGAGATCGCGTCGTCCCCCCGGTTCCGTCACCGCTCCTGCCCGGAGACGGATGAGCGGGTCAGGGCAGTCGCCGGGACAATCGGCATCCTGCACCTCCTTGATAAGAAGATATCGGCCCTCTCGGGGGGCGAAAAGGCTCTCGTTGCGCTGGCCGCCGCAGATGTCGACGACCCCGAGGTGCTCATCCTGGACGAGGCCGACTCGCACCTGGACGCCGGGACGACCGCGCGCATCCAGAGCGCCGTGAGGAAGAGCACGGCGGTCCACGTGCTCTGGTGCACGCAGTCGATGGATCTCGCAGCTAGCGCTGACTACGTCATCTTCATGGCGGGCGGGACGATCCGGCACCACGGCACGCCCGAAGAGGTCTTCGCGCAGCTCGAGGAGACGTGTTTCTACCCCACGATGTGGAGGATCCGCCGGTGAGGGTGGATCTTGAGGATACTCTCCTCTCCCGGGGCCCGTTCACCCTCCGGGGCAGCGGCTCCTTCGACGAGGGTGTGCATCTGGTCAGCGGGGCGGTGGGGAGCGGGAAATCGACGCTCGCCCTCCTGCTCGCCGGGCTCCTCCATCCCGGGAGCGGATCGGTCCGGCGGCAGGGGATAACGTCGGCCCTGCTCCTGCTGCAGTTCCCCGAATACCACGTCACCTGCCCAACCGTTGCCGAAGAGGCCGGGTCCTGGGGGCTCGCGCCGGACGACGTGCTCGCACGGGCGGACCTTGCCGGGCGCGGCGATGATGACCCGTTCCACCTCTCCCGCGGCGAACTGAAGCGGTTGATCCTGGCCTGCACGATCATGCGGGACCCGGACCTGCTGATGCTGGACGAACCGTTCAGCTCGCTCGACTGCGCCGCCAAACGGAAGGCCTGCAGGATGATCGAGGAGAGGGACCGGGGGATCACCATCATCTTCTCGCACGAGCGCGCGGTCCTCCCCCGGGTGGACGCCATCTGGGAGATGGAGGGCGGGACCCTGACCGCCCTCGGCAGCGTGCCCGGCGCGATCCCGCGGTGGCGGCACGCCCCGCCCTATCTTCTCTATGCCCTCGACCAGGGCGCCCGCCCGGAGAACATCAGGCTCGAAGACGCGCGGGAGGCGATATGCAGGATCCAAGGCTGAGGCTTCTCTCCACCGTGGTCCTCTCGCTTTCTGCGTTCGCGAGCACGACGGGCGCCGTCGCCGCCCTGGCCTGGTGGCTCGTCTTCACGCCGCGCACAAAGGCTCTCCCGCGGCCCGGAGTGCTCCTCTCCCTCATCGCGATGATCGCCGTAACAGCGCTCTTCTCAGCGTGGGGGGGCGGCCCCGGTCTCTCCTACCTGGTCCGGATGGTCGCGGTCCTGCTCCTTGCCGCGTGGGCGTATGCCGAGACGGAGGAAGGAGAGGTGCTTGCCGTGGCGGTCTGGGGGCTCGGGAGACGGATCGGGTTCGAGATCGGGCTCATCGCCGAGATGGGGCTTACCGGGCTCCTCGTGATCCGGCAGGAGATCGATCAGATGCGGGTTGCACTGGCGCTCAAGGGGGTCCCGATCGGCGCCCGCTCGATCGTGCCGATCGCAGTCCTCCTCATCGTCACCCAGATCCGGAGGGCCGACGAAGTCGCCAGACTGCTGGTGGTACGGGGATACACGCTCGGCGGGCGGATATGTCCCCGGTTCAAAACAGACCCGCGAGACATTCTGGCATCCTTATCGGCGGTGATACTCGGGCTTTTATCCTGCCTACCCGTTCGAGATGTTTTTATATTATTACAGTGAATTTTTTAGAGGCTTTATTGCAATCTCCTCAGCCCTTCGAGGTGCAAAATTCGATGTGTGCTGCCAAATCTGATACACTCCATATCACCGATACCACGCTTAGGGACGCGCATCAGTCGCTGATCGCCACCCGGCTCCGGACTGAGGATATGCTCCCTCTTGCCCGGGCCATTGACGAAGTCGGCTTCTTCTCGGTCGAGGCCTGGGGCGGGGCGACCTTTGACAGCTGCATCAGGTTCTTAAACGACGATCCCTGGGAACGCCTCCGGATGCTGAAGGCCGAGCTTCGGCGCACGCCCATCCAGATGCTCCTGCGAGGCCAGAACCTCGTGGGTTACCGGCATTATCCCGACGACGTCGTGGAGAGGTTCGTGGAGGCATCCGCAAAGAACGGGGTCGATATCTTCCGGGTCTTTGATGCGTTGAACGACGTCCGGAACATGAAGAAGGCGATGGAGGAGGTGCGGAACGTCGGGGCGCACCTGCAGGGCGCGATATCCTACACGACAAGCCCGGTCCACTCCGTCGCGTCGTTCATCGATATGGCCGAGGAGCTCTACTCGCTTGGGTGCGACTCGATCTGCATCAAGGATATGGCGGGGCTGATCATGCCCCACGACGCCCGCGACCTGATCACCGGGATCAAGGAGACGGTGGACGTCAGGGTCTGCCTCCACTCCCACTGCACGAGCGGCGTCGCGCCCCTGAGTTACCAGGCGGCGATCGATGCGGGTGTGGATATCCTCGATACGGCGATGTCGCCGTTCGCGCTCGGGACTTCCCAGCCCCCGACGGAGAGCGTTGTTGCAAGCGTCATCGGGACGCCGCGCGATACCGGCATCGACCTGCTGCCGCTGCGCAATGTGCGCAACGTCTGCCGGGAGATGCGGGAGAAGTACGAACCGCTCTTTTCCGCCATCGCGGATCGGGTCGACTTGGACGTCCTGATCTACCAGCTCCCGGGCGGCATGATATCAAATCTCATCTCCCAGTTGAAGGAGCAGGATGCGCTCGACCGCCTGGAAGAGGTCTTCCAGGAGATCCCCCGGGTGAGGAAGGACCTTGGCTACCCGCCGCTCGTGACGCCGACGAGCCAGATCGTGGGCACCCAGGCGGTCTTCAACGTCCTCATGGGCGGAGAACGCTACCGGAACGTGACGACGGAGGTCAAAGACTACGTCCGCGGCCTCTACGGGCGCCCTCCCGCCCCGATCAGCCCCGGGATACGGGAGTTGATCATCGACGGCGAAGAACCGGTCACGGTTCGCCCGGCGGACCTTCTTGCGCCCATATACGAGCAGATGCGCAAAGAGGCGGTGGAGCAGGGGCTCGTCACCCGGGAGGAGGACGTCCTCACCTACATCCTCTACCCGAGCGTCGCCCCGTCGTTCCTCCGGGGTGAGCGCCAGGCCGAGGTGATCCCGAAACCGGCGGCAGCCGAACCGGTGCGGACCGCGGAGATCCCGAGCTCCATGGAGGTGGAGGTTGACGGCGAGATCTTCTCGGTCCGGATCGTCACCGTGGAGGGGAGTTCGGTCACGGTCCCGGCGGCCGCCTCGGCGGCGAGAGAGAGGATCCCGCGCGGGGATGTCGCCGGCGGCGTCAAGAGCAACATGCAGGGCATGGTCCTGCAGGTGCTGACCCAGAAGGGGAGCGCTGTCAGGAAGGGGGATACGCTCATTGTTCTTGAGGCAATGAAGATGGAGAACCCCATAAGGAGTCCGCGTGACGGCAGGGTCGAGGAGATCTTTGTGAACGCCGGGGACGTCGTGCAGAACGGCGACGTGCTGATGATCATCGAGTGAGGGTCGCCCCGGGTTACCTATCAGGAAAGAGAACCTGCACAATGAAATATTTTGACAAGATCCTGATCGCCAACCGCGGCGAGATCGCCATCCGGGTTATGCGCGCCTGCCGGGAGCTCGGGATCGATACGGTTGCAATCTATTCGGAGCCCGATAAGAATGCGCTCCACGTCAAATACGCCGACGAGGCCTTCTATGTCGGTGAGGCCCACCCGTCCAAAAGTTACCTGAATAAGGAGCGGATCTGCGATATCGCCCAGAAGTCGGGGGCCGAGGCGATCCACCCCGGATACGGGTTCCTCGCCGAGAACTACCGGTTTGCAAAGCTGGTCGAGGATGAGGGGCTGACGTTCATCGGGCCATCGTGGCAGACGATTGAGGCGCTGGGTTCGAAGATCGGGTCGAAGCGGATGATGCGCGAGGCAGGCGTCCCGGTCCTTCCCGGCACGCCTGACGGCGTCACCAGTCTCGACGAGGCAAAGAAGGTCGCCGCCGCTATCGGCTACCCGGTGGTCGTGAAGGCGAGCGCGGGCGGCGGCGGCATCGGTATGCACATCGTCGAGAGCGAGGAGGGGCTTGAGGAGGCGATCGATATGGGGATGCGGATCGCAGGGTCCGCCTTCGGGGATCCAACGGTCTTCGTGGAGAAGTACCTCGCGAAACCCCGCCATATCGAGGTCCAGATCCTTGCCGACGCGAAAGGGCATACTCTCCACCTCTACGACCGGGAGTGCTCCATCCAGCGCCGGCACCAGAAACTCCTCGAGGAGGCGCCCTGTCCGATCATGACGCCCGATCTCCGGGAGCGGATGACGGCGTCGGCCATCGCCGCGGCAAAGGCGGCGAACTACAGGAACGCCGGTACGGTGGAGTTCCTCTACGCGAACGGCAACTACTACTTCATGGAGGTGAACACCCGGCTGCAGGTGGAGCACACCATCACGGAGTTCATCACCGGGATCGATATCGTGAAGCAGCAGATCGCCGTCGCCGCCGGTGAGGACCTCTCGATGGACCAGGAGGACGTCAGCCTCCGGGGGCACGCGATCGAGTGCCGGATCAACGCGGAGGACCCGCTGAACAATTTCACCGCGGATCCGGGCAAGATCGTCCGCTACCGGTCTCCGGGCGGACCCGGGATACGGGTCGACTCCGGCATCCACATGGGCTACACCATCCCCCCGCACTACGACTCGATGATTGCGAAACTCTGCGCCTGGGGGTCCAACCGCGAGGAGGCGATCCAGCGGATGCGCCGGGCCATCTATGAATATGTCGTCCTGGGTGTGAAGACGACGCTCCCGCTCCATTACGCGATCATGAGGAACCCGCACTTCGTCGCCGGCGATACGCACACGCACTTCCTGCAGGAGGAGCACATCGCCGCGAGCCTGCGCCGCTACCTCCGCGAGGAGGAGACGCGCATGCAGACGCTGGCTGCATCGCTCCGGCAGGGGAAGGAAGTGGCGGCGATCGCCGCGGTGGTCGACGTGTACCTCCGGAAAAACATGAAGTGACCCCTCATCTCTATTTTCCGGGATGCAGAAGGTTTATTTGCCAACACATCATTGTTATAATGCACTTTGTGTGCTGCGGTGGCCTAGTCGGTTAGGGCGCCAGACTCATAGGGTTTTCGAGAGAAACGGTGCGTCCAAACCTGGGACATCTGGAAATCGTGGGTTCGGATCCCACCCGCAGCATCTATTATTCAGGTTCAGATCTGTCAGCAAACGCTTTTACACCTCTATTCAGACCTCCCTTGCATGGGAGCGTTCACAGCACCAATCCAAACTGACAGAGAGTTCCATCCTGTCGATAAAACCTACGCCGCCACAGCCGTCCGAAAAGCATTGGCCACGGGCCTCCTCACCCGCGACGATGCCGACCTCATCACCGAGTTCGTGACGGAGCTCCAGGCATCGCAAGGGATCACAACCGTCCGGGTAAACAAGATCACGTCGCACCTGGTCAACTGGCGCCGCTACATCTGCCCCTACCGGGAAGCGACCATCGGCGATATCTTCTCTGCCATAGCCACCATCAAAGAGGCCAGGAACCAGCGCGACAGGCCGTTCAAGCAGAACACCCTGCACGACTACATCATGTTCCTCAAGCGGTTCTACCTCTGGATGATCGAGAACGATTACTCGGACCTATCGCAGGCCAAGATCCGGAAGATCAAACCGCCGCGGATGGATCGCTGCACCAAACTCCCCGACCAGATGCTCTCGCAGGAAGAGGTCGGAGCGCTCCTGCGGGCCTGCCGGTCCTCCCGCGACCGGGCGATCATCGCACTCCTCTACGAGTCCGGGTGCCGCATCGGAGAACTCGGCCGGCTCACCTGGCGTCGCGTGCAGTTCGACACCTACGGCACGGTAATCTCCGTCGAGGATACCAAGTGCCATACCCAGCGTTACGTGCGGCTGGTCATGGCCACGCCGTACCTCGCGGCCTGGAAGAACGACTATCCCTTTGAACCCGCCAGCGACGCCCTGGTCTTCATCACGCACCAGAAGCGGCCGCTCCAGCATGCCACCATCTACGGGCATCTCCCCAAGATCGCAAAACGAGCCGGCATCACCAAGAAGATCACCCCGCACATCTTCCGGCACTCGCGGATCACGCACCTCATCAACCAGGGGATGAAGGAGTCCGTCATCAAGCTGATGATGTGGGGGAACCTCAACACCGATATGTTCGCCACCTACGCCCACCTCACCGGCCAGGACATCGATAAGGAGGTCCTTGGCCAGTACGGCATCATCCAGCAGGAAGAAACGGAGGAGCGGCACCTCGAACCAGTGCAGTGCCCCGGATGCAAGACCATCAACGCCCCCTGTGCGAACTACTGCTCCACCTGCGGCAGGTCGTTCACCGGCGACGGGGAGGATGTGCAGGAGGCGATGGGCAAGGACGTGCTCGACAACCCGGAGCTCGTGCGGAAACTGTTGAACGAGTTGATCGAGGAGAAGAAGCGGAAGGGTGAGTTGTAAGGGTGCCCAGCATGAACCGGCGCGAGACATACGAGCACCTGAAGCACAACCCGAAAAACGTGCGGTTCGAAGACCTCTGCCATGCGGCGGAGGCCTTCGGTTTTCACCGGAAGGGCGGGAAGGGCAGCCACACGGTCTATGTGCGGGACGGCATCCCTGAGATCCTCAACTTCCAGGACGTGAAGGGTAAAGCAAAACCGTACCAGGTAAGACAACTTCTTAAGATCATTGAGCACTATACTCTGTTGGAGGACGAAGATGCCGCATAAATACGCAATCGAGATCTTCTTCAGCGACGAGGACGAGGGTTTCATCGCCGTCGTCCCGGAGCTTCCGGGATGCTCCGCGTTCGGCGAGACCGAAGAGGAGGCGCTCTCCGAAGTGAAGGTGGCTATCGGCCTCTGGCTCGATACTGCCCGGCAAGAGGGACGGGAGATCCCGGAGCCGAGCGGCCGGGAGCACCTGCGGGATATTCTTGCGGGGAAGGGCGTTGCGTGTGAATCACGGGAAATTGCTTAGGTCTTGTAATGGTTCTCAACCCCCCGATTTTTCACACATTCAACTTTGAATCTTTTCCACAGTTAGAATAGGTAAATCAAGCTCTCTGCTAGCGGTTCCAATTCGCTTACCTTTTATAATTCATGCGAGTAATCCACACGTATGCAAACCCAGGATAATCTCAACGACTTAGTCTCCGAGATTCGAGAAAGAAGAGTTGTTTTATGGGTGGGTTCAGGTTTTTCGCGTTATGCAGGGTATCCAACAGGGACTAAGTTGGCAGAGATTATCAAATCACATGCTTCTGATACAGAAATTAAGCATCTTAAGCAAGTGCATAGACTTGATGAAGTGGCGCAAGAATTTGTATCGCTGAAAGGTTCAAGAGATGAACTTTTAGAGATTCTTCGAGATACCTTCAAAAAGGATCCTATTTCTACCGAATATCACGAAATGATCGCCCTGTTACCTCATTTCGAGCAAATAATTACGACAAACTATGATACGTTGTTTGAGCGGGTGTATGGTACCGGAATAAATGTCATTGTTACAGATGAGCAAATCAGAAGAGTTGTTGCTGGAAACAAAGTAAATCTATTTAAGATCCATGGGGATATCGACCAACCGGATACGATTTTGATCACTGCGGATGATTACGTCGATTTTTTCTCTGACGAAAAAAATGGACTCTTATGGAACGAAATTCGATCGATAACGTCGAAGTATACAATCCTTTTCATTGGATACTCCTTAAGCGACATTAATGTGAAATATATTCTCAAGGAGATTTTTAGCAAGCTAAATGTCGAGGATGTCAAAAGTTATCTCATCGTGCCAGGGCTTCCAGAACACACACAGAACGAATGGAGAGAAAAGTATGGTTTAAAGTACATCGACTTGTCTGCCGAAGAGGCGGTCTCCTTAATAAGAGAAAAGGTTGAAGAGAATCTCATTATCGATACATATAGTGGACGTTTAGACCTTAAATCGGCCTTAAAAGGTCTAACAGCTAGAAAAATTGATGCAAAATTTAGTGCAGGTAGGGACGGTGTCAAGTTAAGTTCTGTGTCGTCTCAAATTGGGGGTCCGCCGCTAACATTTGACTTTGGAGTTCGAAGTCTTGATCCGACCAACAGTGTTCTTGCTGAAAAGATTCACGACCTATTTTCAGGCGAGTTGGTAGAGGAGCTCACTCTGTCTCCCGAAGAAGTTGACCTGATTTTTAAGCCAAAGATTGGAAACATACCCTTGTTCGACTCGAAAAGCCTTGAGCACATAACTCTGACAGTCCAACCTCATCCTCTCAAAGAGTTTAACGCAGAACTCCTATTGCGGAACAGTGGGAAGCGATTGTTCAACGTAAAAGTGGAGCACTACATGACTCCAACCAAAATGCATCTCAAACTTATTCACCCACTGTTCACCGTGTCAATTTTTGCTCACAAAGACGACGGAGAAAAAAATACATTCAACTTAAAACTGCCAGGGTTAGAGGATATCGCGCAAGCAAGTGAAATATACGAATTCTTTTATATATGGATGACCGGGGATGACATTCTCATCTTTGCTGAGTCCTCAGATCCTATTTTCACCCTCCCGTCGAGTTACATAGTAGATCCAACCGCTGAATCAAGGAGAATTATCGGAATAGGGCATCAACTTACATCCCAGATTAATAAAATTCAAACCCATTTTGGAATTAAACTGCATATTGAGGTAGGTGAAATATCCGAGTCTTACGAGGAAGCCCTCATAGATATTGTGGCAGCCATTGATGGCAAAAAGCGGAAGGTTAACGACATGACCTTGAAAATGAACAACAAAGAACTTGTCCGCGATTGGTGCGAGCAGGGAGTGCCAAATATTAGGGTGACTCTCAATTATTTTAGAGCATACAACATCTTTGGTCGCAAATTTACCATTCAAGAGATACAAGTGGAAGGAGAAAATCTAATCATTCAAAACTTGGAGGAAGTTACAGCATTAGTTGTTAAAAACGCTAATGAAATACCGGTAACTCTGAAGAGTATAGATGGGCGGCTGAAAGTTTGGTACAAATCAGTTACAATGGGCGACTGACCAGAGTCCACTCTATTCAGCATCCTCTGAAGGGCAGGACTCTCCCCTATCCTTTTGCGTCGCAAGAGTAACCCTTCAATCAATGATAGAAACCCTCCCTTCACTTTCACCCCGCCCGCGGCGCGTGTTCATATACCCCCGTTTCCTGATCGCTTACCTATGAGGCAGAGAGAAACCCTTCGCTACGACCAGACGGTCTTCCGCGATCGCGAGGTCTTCGAGTTCACCTACATGCCCGACGAGATCCACCACCGCGACGCCCAGATCCGCGAACTCGCCCTCCTCGCCCGGCCGGCTCTCCGGAGCGGCAGTCCGAGGAGCGCGATCCTCCGCGGGCCGCCCGGCACCGGCAAGACCACCACCGTCCGCCGGCTGTTTGCCGAGATCGAGGAGACGACACAGCAGATCGCCCCGGTCTACATCAACTGCAAGCAGCACCGGACGCCGTTCGCCGTCTTCGCGTGCATCTTTGAGGCGGTCGTCGGCTACACGCCCCCGGCGACCGGCAAGCACCTCGACGAGGTCGTACGGGTGGCGGCCAAACGCCTCGGCGAACGGGATGCCGCGCTGCTCGTCTGCCTGGACGACGCCAACTACCTGCACGAAGCCCGGCAGCTCAACGATCTTCTCTACCGGATCCTCCGCCTCTACGAGGCGTGGGACGTCAGGAAGCCCGGCGTTTTCGCCATCTCCAGCGACCTTCGCCTGAACCTCTACACCGGGCTCGACGAGCGTGTCCGGTCGGTCTTCCACCCGACCGAGGTCTACTTCTCGCCGTACGCAAAGTCGGAGATCCAGGAGATCCTCGGCGACCGGATCCGGCAGGGGTTGTACCCTAACGTGGTGCCGAAGACGAACGTGAACCTCATCGCGGACCTCACCGCGAGAGAGCAGGACATCCGGGTCGGGATCGACCTCGTCCGGGCGGCGGCCGAGAACGCGGAGGGCGCCGGGCGCCGGACCGTCACCCGGAAGGATGTGATGGACGCCTCCCGGTCGATCATCACGCCCACCCTGCAGAAGCGGGCCGCGGACCTGAACGATGGCGAGCGTGCCCTGCTCTACCGGATCGCGGAGATGGCGCAGCAGACCGATGCGGACATGACGTCGGGAGCGGTCTATGAGGCGACGCAGGAGTACACCTCGACCGGAGCGACGACCTACCGGACACGGTTGAAGCGGCTCGAGGAAGCGGGTCTCGTCGACCTGCCGCTCCGCACCGACCGGGGACGGACCCGGGAGATCCTGCTCCGCTTCGCCCCCGATCAGGTGCTCGCCGCCTGCGAAAAGATCGGGAAAACCAGCGCGGCATAATGCCCCTTCGTATCGAGGAATGCCGGATCCACCCCCTTCCGGCCAATTTCCCGTTTTCCGATAAAGTAACGGTTAAATAACGCCTCTTTTCACCATCACCCTACGCACAACACGTTTTTAAGCCGCGTACTCTCACGTTGAATCAAGCGGTGCACGCCGGGTGCTTTCTCAGAAGAGCGCCGGTGCGCCGCGAACTGCAACAGAGAGGTTACGCATGAAACGACAACCACGACTCGTAACCCAGGACGATGTCGACGCCTTCGAGAAGCGGTATCCGCTGTACCGGGGCATCGGGAGACTGATGATCCGCGAGGGCATCTGGACCCTGGTAGAATCGAGAAGAGAACACGAAGCAATCTGCGGCGGCAGCCAGGCACAACCAAATGTTCACAGCACCAGGGTGCACCGGGCCGCCAATGGTACTCGGCACTGCAACGATATAAGGATGCCCACCCCGGGAGCGTGCCCGCTATGAGTCGGGAAGGATGCAGACCGAACCCGGTCCCGCTCTACCTCATCTCGCAGGTGGTGGCAACCGAAGTCGGCCGGCACGGCAAGGCGATCCGGGAGATCCACATCGTCCGGACCGGCTGCCACTTCTACACGGTCACGACCATTACCGGAGGCGGCCGGCCATGACTGAGCCCGGCACCCTCTCCCACGGCACCGGCGGAGCTCTCCGGATCGCAGTCGACGCCGAGCGCTACCGTATCGAGCCTGAGGACCTCAGGAACCTGCTCTTCTACGGCAGGGTGATCCCGATCACGGAGGACCGCTCGCGGACGACCCCGGGCGGGATCCTGGTCAGCGAAACTTCCATTGAGGGCCACGCGGCGATGAACGCTTCGGGCAAGGCAGTGATGCTCCACACCCGCGTCGGTTCCTACATCATCCCGCTCATCAGTTTCCAGCGGGTCGCCCGCGGGGAGGCCATCTCCGCCCCCCTCTTCCCCCTTGTGCCGGGGGTGACCGCATGATAGACGAGATCAGAAACACGGTGAACGTCCTCGCTGCCTCTGGCAGCGTGGTCGAGGTCCGGGCACTCGCTGATGGCGTCACCCACTCTGGCTACTTCGACGACCACGAGGTGCTCGCCCGGGCCGTGGAGGCACTCGACGCAGATCCAGCGGTCGCCGGCATCTACGTCACCCTCAACACCGTGAACCCGGCCCTTCTCGCCCGGCGGGCGAACCGGATCAAGATGCGGCTGTCCCGGAAGGATGCCACCACGGCCGACGCCGACATCAACCGCCGGCGCTGGTTCCCGGTCGACATCGACCCGGTCCGGCCGAGCGGGGTCTCATCCACGGACGCCGAGCACGACGCGGCGCTCGCCGCTGCGGAGCGGATCGCAACCTACCTCGCGGAGCAGGGGTTCCCTGCGCCCGTCCGGGCTGACTCCGGGAACGGGGCGCATCTCCTCTACCGGGTGGACCTCCCGAACGACGATGCGGCCACCGCGCTTGTGAAGGGGGCACTCGCGACCCTCGACGCCCTCTTCTCCAACGAGGCCGTCACCGTCGATACCGCGAACCACAACGCCGCCCGGATCTGGAAACTCTACGGCACCCTCTCGCGGAAGGGCGACAACACGGTGGAGCGACCGCACCGGCGGGCGAAGGTCCTCGCCGTGCCGGACGATGTCCGCATGGTGCCGCGGGAGTATCTGCAGCACCTTGCGGCGCTCCTCCCGCGGGAGGAGCCATTGCGGTCGAAGAAACCAAACGGCAACAGGCCCGGCATCGACCTCGCCTCGTGGCTCCTCGACCACGGGATCGCGGTCCGGAGCACACGGCCCTACCAGGGCGGGACCCTCTACGTCCTCGACGAGTGCCCGTTCTCGTCAGCCCACAAAGACGGGGCGTTTGCGATCCAGTTCGCGAACGGCGCCGTCTTCGCCGGCTGTCACCACCAGAGTTGTGGTGGGGGCGCCCAGCGGTGGCCGGAACTCCGGGGGATGTACGAGCCGAAGCGGACCAGGACCCCGGCAAAGAAGGCCGAGGAGATACCGCTCCCTCCTCCCGTTCTCATCGAGGATGAGCACCAGGCGCGTGCCATTGAGATCCTCCGGACCGGCGACCCGCTCGCCTTCCTCCTCGACACCTTCAACAAAGCCCACGTCGGCGACCGGACCGTCGCGGAGTGCCTGGTGATGTCCGTCGCCTCGCAGTCGGTGGCGAACACGAAGGGGCTGCACGTCTCGATCTCCGGCAACTCCGGGAAGGGGAAGAGCCACGCCTGCACCACGATGCTCAACCTCATCCCTGAGTCCCACAGGATGACCGGCACCGTCTCGAACAAAGCGCTCTACTACGCTGACGACCTCCGGCCGGGGACGGTGATCCTCTTCGACGACACCTCGCTCTCGGACGACCTGCAGGAGGTGCTGAAGTCGGCCACCTCGTCCTTCCACGAACCCATCGAGCACCGGACCGTCACGGCCGACCGGCAGCTCCGGGTCTGCTCGATACCCGAGCGGTGCGTCTGGTGGCTCGCGAAGGTCGAGAACCCCGGCGACGACCAGGTGATGAACCGGATGCTCACGGTATGGATCGACGACTCGGCCGAGCAGGACCGGCGCGTGCTCGAGCACCTCAAGGAGACGGAGGCAGGCGTGTATCGGAGGGGAGACGACCCGGACGTTCTCACCTGCCGGGCACTCTGGTCGGTCCTGAAGCAGCAGCGGATCTTCGTCCGCATTCCCTTCGCCCGCAGGATCCAGTTCTCGAACGTCGCGAACCGCAGGAACCCCGCGATGCTCTTTGACCTGATCAAGTGTCACGCGGCCCTGCGGTTCCTGCAGCGGGAGGGGAAAGAGACCGGCGACGAGGTCCGGATCGAGGCGGCCCGGCAGGACTTCGACGCGGCTGCCCGGCTCTACGCTGCGATCAACCAGGAGGGCGGCGGGCAGGACTCGAAGATGACCCGGAACGAGGCCGCGGCGCTCGCCACGATTGCCCGGATGGGGTGGGAGACGTTCACGGTCAGGATGCTGCAGCAGGCGACCGGATTGTCCTATCATCAGGTCCGGCGGATCCTGCAGGGTTACACCACGAGGGGCACGGTCTACTGCGGGCTGCTGGAGAAGTGCCCGGCGCTCGCCGTGGTGGACGCGACGGTCATCGATGAGAGCACCGGGACGACCGTCCGCCGGCACGAGTCCCACTTCCAGTTCGACGCCGAGCGCTACCGGGAGTGGACAGCGCAGCTCGCGGTCTGGCTGGAGGACGAGGGCGAGGGGGAGGAGGACTCCCCGCCCCCTTCTGGTGACGGTTTGCAACATCGACAACCTTGCTGCAAAGGGGAGCGCAAACATAGTTGCAAAGAGATCGGGAAGGGGGATTCTCAACGGGGCGAGACGGATTTGATGAACGGAGAGTGCGTGTCCAAGATCGATCGTGGCGATCAGAGGTCGTTTGCAGCAAAATCCGGATCACACAGTTCACCGGATCCCGTTCCACTGGAAGAGCATCTTGATCCCATGCATGGACAGGAGTTGCCGTGTGGTTCCAGACCTGCTGCAAATAAAAAGATCGAACACGCTGATTTATCGTCGAATTGTAAAAATTACGGCATATCGAAGATTCCGCACACCAAAAGTGTTTGCGCTCCTATTTGCGCACCCCTTTGCAGCACGGGTGCAAATGCTGCAAACGGCGTCCGGCCACTCTCCGGGGTGCTTGACCCCAGGTCGTTTGCCCGGGTGAAGGTCGAGCTCGGCCGGTGCGACGTATGCGGCGCCGCGAAGGCGGTCTACCGCTCGCGAGAGGCGCAGGCGAAGGTCTGCGAGGGGTGTTATGCACGGCTCGTGCGGGAAGGGAACGCAAAGGAGGGAATACGGTGATCCCCGTCGATCCCCTGCAGGGGCCGGCCGTGGTGCTCGGCATGGCCGGAGCGGCGCTGGTGGCTTCGCGTTCGCAGGGCATCCGACGGGCAGGGTTCGGGGCCTGGATTGTGGGGAACCTGCTGTGGGTGATATACGCGACGGTGGAGGGGAACGCCTATATGATGACCCTCTTCGGGTTTTACTGGGTCACGGCAGCACTGGGGCTGATGAACACGCGGGAGCGGGAGGCAACGGCTCGGTTCGCACCGTAAAACTGACGGATGCAGAACGGTTACCCGCTCAATAGTTCGTTAGAGCAGAACGCCATCTCATTGCACCATCATCCGACGCGGCACGGTGCAAACCGTTAACGTCAATGCAGTTCGGATTGAATCTCATTCCGATAGCAGCAAACAACCCTGCCGGCATAAACACGTTACATTCTTCTTCATTCCCGGGAGAATACTCAGAACGAGATCAGAGGCATAGAGAGGGGAGAGATGGCAGTCGGAAAGATCGGTGCCTGGACACATTTGGGAGCATCTGCGATGAACGTCATAAGAGCTGCGGCATGAACCCCGTCCGCATCTTCATCAGCAGCGTGCAGAAGGAGTTCGCCGACGAGCGGGCGGCTCTCCGCGATTACCTGCGGGGCGACGCACTGATGCGGCGGTTCTTCGAGGTCTTCCTCTTCGAGGACGTCCCTGCCGCCGACCGCCGCACCGACGACCTGTACCTCGACGAGGTCCGGCGCTGCGATATCTATGTCGGGCTCTTCGGGGACGACTACGGCTCCGAGAACGCCGGCGGGGTCTCGCCGACCGAGCGGGAGTTCGACCTCGCCACCGCTGAAAGGAAGTACCGGCTCATCTACGTCAGGGGCATGGATGACGCCGCCCGCCACCCGAAGATGCGTGCGCTCGTTGGCAGAGCGCAGGCGGGCCTGATCCGGAAACGGTTCAACACTCCCTCCGAACTCGTCGCCGGGCTGTATGCGGCGCTGGTCGAGTACCTGGAGGAGAGGCAGCTCATCCGCTCCGGCCCCTTCGACGCGGCCCCGTGCACGAAGGCGACACTCGAACACCTGGATCCTGAGCGGATGGCGTGGTTCCTCCGCACGGCCAGGGCAACCCGCCGGTTCCCCCTCGCCCCCGATGCCTCTCCCGCTGACCTGCTGGAGCACCTGAACCTGCTCGGCGACGGGCGGGTGACGAACGCGGCAGTCCTCCTCTTCGGGAAGCAGCCGCAACGATTCCTGATCTCCTCCGAGATCAAGTGCGCCCACTTCCACGGCACGGAGGTGGCCAAACCGATCCCCTCCTACCAGGTCTACAAGGGCACGGTCTTCGATCTCGTGGACGCGGCGGTGGACTTCGTCCTGAGCAAGATCGCCCTCTCGGTGGGCACCCGCGAGGCCGGCCCGCAGGCGCCGGTGCGCTACGAGATCCCTAAAGAGGTGGTGGCGGAGGCGATCGTGAACGCGGTCGCCCACCGCGACTACACGAGCAACGGCAGCGTCCAGGTGATGCTCTTCGCCGACCGCCTGGAGGTCTGGAACCCGGGCACGCTCCCGCCGTCCCTGACGCTCGAGAAACTCCGGCAGGCCCACGGCTCGGTGCCGGGCAACCCGCTCCTTGCCGAACCTATGTATCTCACCGGCTACATCGAGCGGATGGGCACGGGGACGCGGGACATGATCCGGCGCTGCACCGAGGCCGGGCTGCCGGAGCCGGAGTTTGCTGTCAGTGATGGGTTCCAGACGATCATCCGCCGGATCCGGGGTAGAGGTGCCGGCGAACCTAGGGAAAAACCTAGGGAAGAAACTAGGGAAGAAACTAGGGAAGAAACTAGGGAAAAAACTAGGGATAAGATCCTGGCCCTGATCGCAGCCAACCCATCTATCAGCACGAATGAGCTCGCAGAGCAGATCGGTATCACACCCAAAGGGATTGAATGGCAGATCCAGCAACTGAAGCGGGCGGGTCAGCTCAAACGGGTAGGTCCAAAGAAGGGTGGCCGCTGGGAGATCACCGAAGGCGGTGATGAGTAGCGTCGGTGAGCGTGGGATTTTCACGCAGATGCTGGTCGTCACCTTCTTCCGGGGATGCATTAACCACGGCAGGCTCAAAGAGGTGACGAAGGAGCATCCGCACGACATCACCGTGGCTCCTGGTGGCCTGGTCGGGAAAGGGCTTCTGATGAGCGAGGGGTCGGGCCGGAGCACGTTCTCCTACCGCCCCGGCCGCCGCCCGATGGAGGGTGGATGTTCGGAGCTCCTGGGATCTGTTCGAAGCCGAGCTCCGAACATTTGATTACAAGCTCCCCGCTGCCGGAGCCGGGGGTCCTTCCTGGGGACATGATGCGGGAATGTCTCTGGAGGCTCGGCGCGCATCACCTTTCCGCGATCTCCATGGAGACTTTGCAGCCGAAATAGCCCACACACATATACTCTTTTAAAATATCCCCCTTAATTTGCCTATTCTAGCGAAAGGATTCACGTGAACTATTGAAATCACTATCGAAACGATTTAAATGGCTTGAGCGAGAACGCCCAATGTAACCCATGGCAAAGAAATCATCCCCGCAGACGAAACCAATCGAGCAATACGACCATAAGGGGACCTGCCGGCTGAATAACCCGCCGGCGGGACTGGTCAGCGCGGCAACCGAACCCAATTACGGCACAAAGCCCTACTCCTATGACCCTCACCTCGACCCGCAGCTCCAGTGGGCGGGGAAGGCCGAGCATACGTCGTTCGAGGTCCCGACGGTATCCCTTCACGTCCACGAACGGATCGACCCGCGGACGATCATCAGGGCGGCGAAGGGCAGCAACGGCGACCACCGGCAGGCCTCGCTCTTTGAGTTCTCGATCGAGAACCCGCCGCTGCGGGAGGCGGTGGAGTTCTACCGCCACAGGCACAACTGGAGCAACCGCCTCGTCGCCGGCGACTCCCTGCTCGTCATGAACTCCCTGCTGGAGAAGGAGGGGATGGCCGGGAAGGTGCAGATGGTCTACATCGACCCGCCCTACGGAATCAAGTACGGCTCGAACTTCCAGCCCTTTGTGAACAAGCGGGACGTAAAGGACAGGAAGGACGAGGATCTCACCCAGGAGCCTGAGATGATCAGGGCCTTCCGGGACACCTGGGAGTTAGGGATTCACTCGTACCTCACATACCTTCGTGACCGGTTGTTGCTCGCCCGGGAACTGCTCACCGAGAGCGGGAGCGTGTTCGTGCAGATCAATTCTGAGAATTGTCCTTTTGTGAGGATGATCTTAAACGAAATTTTCGGCCCCGATAATTTTATTGCAGATATAATATTCCGTAAAAAAAGTCTGCCATTGGGTGCAAAAAGCCTTGAAACAATGCACGATCATATATTATTTTATTCAAAAGATAAATCAAAGCACAAGTATAGGCATATTTTTAATTTTTTCAATAAATTAACATCTCATTGGAAATTTACGAGTTTACCTGATGGGCAAGTTAAAAAAATACGATCACATGAGATTAAATTGAATGAGAATATTAAAGAGACTCGGTATTTCCGTTTATTTTCACTAATTGCACCATCATACAACGAAAACACCGATTTTGAGTACAATTTTTGTGGGCATAATTATCCACCACCAAGTAAGAGTTGCTGGGTTGTTGATCAGGTAAAGTTAGACCGCCTAAAGTTTGCGAATAGGCTTCAAAAAGAAGGTTCTAGTGTCAGTTATAGATTGTATCTTGATGATTTTCCTTATAATAAATTCACGAATCTATGGCTTGACGTAGGTGTATCGTATAAAAAATCATATGTTGTCCAAACAACAGAGCAAGTCATCGAACGCTGCCTCCTCATGACCACCGACCCCGGCGACCTCGTCCTCGACCCCACCTGCGGCTCCGGGACCACCGCCTACGTCGCCGAGAAGTGGGGCCGGCGCTGGATCACCTGCGACACCTCCCGTGTCGCGATAACCCTCGCCAAGCAGCGGCTCATGACCGCCGCTTTCGACTATTACGACCTCGCCCACCCCGAGGAGGGTGTCGGGAGTGGATTTGTGTATAAGACCGTCCCGCACATCACCCTCAAGTCCATCGCGAACAACCCCGAGATCGACGCCATCCACGAGAAGCACCGGCCGAAGGTCGAGGCCGCCCTCGCCGCCCTCAACGCCGCCGCGAAGACCTCCTACGAGGAATGGGAAGTTCCCTTCGACCCCGACCCAGCCTGGCCGGAAGCGGCACAGAAAGCCCATAAGAAGTTCCTCGCCGCCCGACAGAAGCGGCAGACCGAGACCGACGCGAGCATCCAGAAGAACGCCCCCCAGGAGACCCTCTACGACCAGCCGCAGGTCGACAGGACGAAAGTCCGTGTCACCGGTCCCTTCACTGTCGAGGCTGTCCCCGCTCCCACCGTCGAACCGCTCACCGGCGACACCCCCGCACCCCTCCCGGCCGATGACTCCGCCGCCCGCACCGGCGAGTCCCTCCGGCAGGACGAATGGCGCACCGAACTCCTTGCCACCGGCATCCGCGGCAGGAGCGGCCAGCGGATCGCCTTCGCCCGACTCGAACCCCTCGGCGGTACCCGGTGGCTCCACGCCCGTGGCGAGACCGCGGACGACACCCAACAGCAGGTCGCTGTCTCCTTCGGCCCCGAACACGCCGCCCTCGATGCCCGGCAGGTCGAGATGGCGCTCAAAGAGGCACAGCGCCTTGTCCCCCGCCCCGAGATCCTCGTCTTCGCCGCCTTCCAGTTCGATCCCGAAGCCGCAAAAGACATCGACGAGACCAACTGGCCCGGTGTCACCCTCCTCAAAGTCCAGATGAACACCGACCTCCAGACCGACGACCTCAAGAAGAAACGCTCCAGCAACGAGAGTTTCTGGCTCATCGGCCAGCCCGACGTCACCCTGAACCTGATCACCGAGGGGCCTGAGGCCGGCACGATCCTCCTCTCCGTCAACGGTTTCGACTACTACGACACCCGCAAAGGCACCGTCGACGGCGGCGGTCCCGAGAAGATTGCCATGTGGATGCTCGACACCGATTACGACGGCCGCAGCCTCTTTCCCAGGCAGGTCTTCTTCCCCATGGCCGGCAAAGACGACGGCTGGGCAAAACTCAAGAAGAGCCTCAAGGCCGAACTCGACGAAGAGAAGATCGAGGCCTACCGCGGCACCGTCTCCCTCCCCTTCAAACCCGGCAAAAAGCGGCGCATCGCCGTCAAGATCATCGACGACCGGGGCATCGAGTCCATCGTCGAGCGGGAGCTGGACGTCCCGGGGGCATAACCCATGCCGCAGAAGACCATCGACCGCCTCATCGTCGCCTCGCCCTATACCGAACCCGCCTGCCACTGGCACTACGACCGGACCACCCGCACATTCGACCTCGCGGAAGGCCGGCGCAAGGCGGGTTACATCGTCGCCACGCAGGGCTCCAGCGCCTTCGATGACCCCGGCGTCTTCTACGAGATCCTCCTCGTCAACCGGATCCGGCCCCGCGTCAGGGCCTGGCGGGAGGCCGGCTACCCCGGCGTCACCGGCATCACCCGCCGCCTCCTCGAGTACTGGCGGGACCAGGAACGGGGAGGCATGCCCTTCTTCTTCTGCCAGCTCGAGGCCATCGAGACGCTCATCTGGCTCACCGAGGCGCCGGCCGCGGAAAAGACCGGGATCGATATCGAGGGTGACGGCGGCGGCTTCTCCAGGTACTGCTGCAAGATGGCCACCGGCACCGGCAAGACCGTTGTCATGGCCATGCTCATCGCCTGGCAGGTCCTCAACAAGACCGCCTACCCCGCCGACCCCCGTTACTCCAGAAACGTCCTCGTCATCGCCCCCGGCCTCACCGTCAAAAGCCGCCTCTCCGTCCTCGTCCCCTCCTCCGAGGGCAACTACTACGATGCCTTCGCCATCGTCCCGCCCGGCCTTGCAGAAAGCCTCAGGCAGGGGAAGGTCCTCGTCCAGAACTGGCACGCGCTCGCCTGGGAGAGCGCAGAGCAGATCCAGAAGAGGAAGAGCGTCGACAAACGCGGTCCAAAGAGCGACGAGGCCTACGTCCGTGAAGTCCTCGGCGACATGGCCCGGCACAACAACCTCATTGTCATCAACGACGAGGCTCACCATGCCTGGCGAGTCCCGGCCGAGTCGAAGGTCAAAGGGGTCGCAAAAGACGAGATCGATCAGGCCACCGTCTGGGTTCAGGGCCTCGACCGCATCCACCAGGCAAGGAACATCCTCTCCTGCTTCGACTTCACCGCCACGCCCTTCGCCCCGAGTGGAAAGAGGAGCGACGAAGAAGCCCTCTTCACCTGGATCGTCAGCGACTTCTCCTTAAACGACGCCATCGAGTCGGGCCTCGTCAAGACCCCCCGCGTCGTCATCCGCGACGACGCCAACCCGCGGCCCGACGACTACAGGTCCCGCTTCTACCACCTCTACACGGATCCTGAGGTCTACGACGACCTCACCCGCAAGGGCGCCGAAGAGTCCGAGCCCCTCCCCGATCTCCTCAACACCGCCTACTACTTCCTCGGCCTCGACTGGCAGGAGAAGAAGATGGAATGGGTTGCAGCCGGCTACCGGACCCCGCCGGTCATGATCACCGTCGCGAACACCACTGAGACCGCCGCGAGAATCGCCTACGCCTTCACCCACAGAAAGATCCGCATCGATGACCTCTGCGACGGTGGCAGGATCCTCCACATCGACTCGAAAGTGCTCAAGGAAGCCGAGGCGCTGGACGAATCCCCGACCGTTTCCGAGAGCGAGGGCGAAGAGGAGAACCGGCCCCGCACCAAGAAGGAGATGGCCCTCTATCTCCGGCAGCAGGTCGACACCGTCGGGAAGTATGGAGAGGCGGGCGAGAAGATCCAGAACGTCATCTCCGTCGGCATGCTCTCCGAGGGCTGGGACGCCAGGACGGTCACGCATATCATGGGGCTCCGGGCTTTCTCCAGCCAGCTCCTCTGCGAACAGGTCATCGGCCGGGGCCTCCGGCGCACTAGTTACGATGTCGACGAGGAGACCGGCCTCTTCTCGCCTGAGTATGTCAACATCTTCGGCATCCCCTTCACCTTCCTCCCCCATGAAGGGGGAGACGACGCCCCGCCGAGGCCGGAGAAACCCAAGACCCGGATCGAGTCGCTCCCCTCCCGCCGGAAGCACGAGATCACCTGGCCGAACGTGCTCCGGGTCGAGCACACCTACCGGCCACGGCTCGCCCTCGATATCGAGACCGCAAAACCCCTCGTCCTCGACGCCGCCCAGACGCCGCGGATCGCCGAACTCGCCCCGGTCATCGACGGCAAACCCGCTGTCGACCAGATCACCACCATTGACCTTGAGGAACTCGGCCGGATCAGGCTCCAGCGGATCATCTTCGAGACAACCCGGGACCTCCTCGACCAGATGCGCCCGGAGTGGCGGGGTACCGCCGCTGACCTCGTCGGGCAGCTGGTCGGCATCATCGATCGGTTCCTCCGCTCCGATAAGGTCAAATTCGCCCCCCTCATCTTCAGCACCGACGACACGCGCCGGCGGGTCCTGCTCATCCTCAACATGAACAAGGTTGTCCAGCACATCTACGAGCAGATCCGCGAGATGAACACCGAAGCCATCGTGCCGGTCCTCGACCCGGCACGCCCCATCCGCTCGACCGCCGACATGCCGATCTGGTACACCACCAAACCCTGTGGTGAGACCGCAAAATCGCAGATCAACTTCTGCGTCTACGACAGCACCTGGGAGGCCACCGAGGCCTTCGCCCTTGACCGGAACCCTGCGGTGCAGGCATGGGCCAAGAACGATCATCTCGGGTTTGAGGTCTTTTATCTCTACCAGGGTGTCGTGCGAAGGTATCGCCCGGACTACCTGATCCGGCTTGAGAACGGCGAATACCTGGTGCTGGAGACGAAGGGCCAGGACAGCCAGCAGAATAAGGCAAAGCGGGCCGCCCTTGCTGAATGGGTTCGAGCCGTCAACGGGCACGGTGGGTTCGGCACCTGGCACTGTGATGTTTCATTCAACACGGCTGATGTCGAGGGAATCATTGCGAAATACACCCCCGATAAGCAGCCTACCGGGCATGTGGAGAGTTTGACCGTATGACCGGGTGTTACAACCAGAGTAGGAGGACTGGAATGGGTCTTACTTTTCCAATCTCTTCCGGATTCATCCCCATTCTATGGGCTCACGGAGGAGGAGATCGCGGTTGTGGAAGGGGCGGTCTGATGCAGGAGCCGATACCCTATAGGTCCAGCACAGGAGTGCCCTGATTTCCCATCGAGCCTAAGGATGTGGTCAACATTCCGCTTTCAGCAATCATCAACGGTGAAAGGGTTATCGGGCCTGATCTGTCTGATAGCGAATGGAGCGAACTCAAGGCTCAGCATAGAAAAGGCCTCACTATAACAATGCCCTGCTGCGGGATGAGCGGGCATGCCAGAATATCGAAGTGCGGCCTCAAACACTTCTACCATGCTCACAGATCTGATGAGTGTGGGAGAGAGCCGGAATCGCTCGACCACTTAAGACTCAAGAACCAGATTTACCAGATCTGCAAAGCAGAAGGATGGGATGCTCAACCCGAATACCAGTCGCCGGCCGGCGACTGGCGGGCAGATGTCTACGCAACGAGGGGAGAACGGAGCGTGGTGTTTGAGATCCAGCTCAGTAAGATCAGCCAGGAGGAACTTCAGGAACGGGAGGAGAAGTACGCCCGGGATGGAATCGAGTCCTACTGGCTCTTGAGAAATTACCTGGATCTTCAGCCCTATTATGAAACGTGGGGGGACTACGAGATCCCTTTGAACTTTCAGAATATCGATAGAAACGACCTCCGTTTAACTCACGAAAGGCTTTACTACGTTCGAAAAGGCATCCGTACTATCGGCATCAACTCCGACAACAAGACGCTGTGTACAACAAAAAACCCGTCGACAGGATTGAGGGAATGGGTCTGGTATGTGCTGAACGGGGATTACTCGCATTATCTCGCTGATGTTAAGGCGCAACACCAGAGATGTGCCAGATTAAGAGACTCTGTGTTACCCGTCCTGGACGATCTCACCGAGTTAAAGGACAAATACTACTATTATCGACGCGACCTGAAGAGACTCTATGCGGTGTTTAAAAGCAATACCTGGGACAATCCTACAACTCTGAGAGAAGAGATCAAATTAATGTACGCGTCATTTAAGGGATTCAAGGATGCTCTCTGGAAGATCTACTCCCCAAGAAACGGGTTCGTATGGAAGACCGATTCCTATTCTGAGTGTAAATATCAGGAACTCGACCTCGTCTCAGAGAATCAGATAGCCTCGATCCGTGAGCAGGTGAGAGACCTTAAAGAACTCGAATCAATGTTTTCGTCGATATTCAACGACCTGGATCACTATCTCGAACATAATGGCAGAAAGAACAAGACTGTGGTACGCACAATCGAGAGAGGGACGCTCCATAAACCGGACGATATCGAGCAAGTGACCCATAAGCCGGACAATAAAAAACAAGAACAAGTGATCCACAAACCAAACGATAGAAAGCGAGAACAGGAAGAGAAGGTGTACTTCGAATTTGTGAAAGTGCTGCCCATGCCCGACCTCGTATCGCAACGTGGATGGAAATACATCAATCCATACGGATGTACGTGGCCTATCAATAAGGACGATGCAATAGAGTTTGAGCAAATAGGCTACGGAAAAATTGTAAAACGAGACTCGCCTTAAGAATTTTTCAACGCATCACCCGCCACTGCGAGTTCTGGCCGAGTGGTGCAGTTCACGGCCTACCTGGGGGAAAAGCCGTGGGTCTGGACCCTCAACCGGCAGACCACACTCCCTCCGGTCAGCGAGGGTCGCGCCTCCGGCGCTGCACTTCGTGCCCCCTCGCCGCCCTCCGGTCGTGGCGTCTGCCTGATCTCTTCTTCCTGTCCGGGACCTCAGACGACCATGACCGGCTCGGAACTCGCCGGTCATCGTCTGCCAGGAAGTGCTCGTCGCGTCGTGCTCCGCACCGCGCTCCTCGCACAGAGGGGTGGCGCAGGGCCACCCCTCAAACGACCCCCACCGCCCGCGCTTCGCGCCTCCTCACTCGCACCTGACGGTGCTCAAACTCCGCTCCTGATGGAGCGTCGTTCCGCCCCCTCGGGGGGCGGGCAGTCCGTGGCGATAGGACCCGGCCGGGGGGATAGGCGAGTATCCCTCCGGCCTGTTCATGGGGATCTGTGTTCCCCTCCATTATGGAGCAAACGCGGGGGCAGCCGTTGCGCCGCGAGGCCGCGACAAGCGAGGGAGGGCGCCCGAAATACCAAAACGCAAAAAAATGATAGCGCTGTTCTGAAGCGATTACGAGCAAGCGCGGTTGACCGAGAATGCTCGCCCGTCCGGCGGGACCCGGCCGCTCCTTACTCTTCCTCGACCGGGTCGAGCAGGACGATCTTCACCCGCTTGCCAACCCACGAGACCGGCACCATAACATGACCGCTGTTCCCGGTTTTGGTAACGGTCTTCTCCCGCACTTCGTATCCGCTGACGGTGACGTCCACCTTCTCCATACTCATAATATGACCGTCGTATCATTAAAGTCTAACTAAAAATATACAATGTATATACAAAGTATAAACATTTAAATACTCAGCCGCCCTATACTATAATAGTGAGACGAGAAGCACTCACTGGAGGAATCGAGAGATGACATTCAAGAAAATCGGCAGGCTGGCCCTCTGCGACGGCCGGCTCCGGGTGGAGATCGACACGGTCGGATCGTTCCACTTCGACAACAACTGCCTGGTCGGCGAGGACGGCCGGCAGCACGGCTACGCGATGCCGAGCGCGACGGGAAAGGCGGTGAACCTGCACCTGACCGAAGGAGCACTCTGCACGGTGATCAAGTCACAGCTCCTGCAGGTCGTCAGGGGGAGTATCGGAAAAGCGGCAGTGTTCGAGGTGGCGTAAATGTCCTGGACAGACGCAACAGCCACCGCGAGCCCCTGCACAGAAATGATCGGCGGGCAGCCCCTTAACCCTTCCGGGCGCCCTCTCTCTTTTATCGACGCGATCCCCTACCGCGACCTGCTGAAGATGGCGGAGTACGACGAGCGGGCTGCAGAACTCGATGGGTTCCGGGACCGGCTCTCCAGGCTGGCGGCCGAGGAGTGCCGGCAGAAGGCCGAGCGGATCCGGGAGCACTACCGGAGCCTGGTCGCGGAGCACGGCCTTGCATCCTGCGTCCGGCAGGCCGCGGAGGAGGACGAGCGGTACGGCAACGGGAGGTTCTTCTGATGCCGTCCCTCACCCTCCCTGTTTTTCGACACGGCGACGATGAGCAGGACGAGCACGGCGCCCCGGACCTCGTCGTCCTCGTGTCGCCCTACGAGACCGGCCCGCGGGCCGTGCTGGTCCCCCGTCGGAGGGGAGACGAATGATAACGACCACCTGCGACAGGTGCGGCGCCGTCGTCGGGGAAGAGCACTGCCGGATACACCGGGAGCGGGAGACCTTCTGGGGAGCGCCCTACTCCTACACGGTGATCGCTGCCTACGTCTGCCCCGAGTGCGGCTACGAGTGGGAGGCCTGAGACATGGTCTCGGTCTATGAGGTGGTCCGGGACCGGATCCTCTCCTCCCTCGAGGCCGGCACCGTCCCCTGGCGGCAGACCTGGCAGAGCCTCTCCCCGATGAACATTGCCACCGGCAAACCCTACCGGGGGATCAACCGTCTCCTCCTCTCCGGCCACACCTGGTGGGGCACCTACAACCAGATCCGGCGGGCGGGCGGCCACGTCCGGCGCGGGGAGAAGGCGAGCGGGATGGTGGTCTTCTGGTCCTGTTACGACACGGAGAAGATCACGAACGAGAACGGCGACCAGGTGACGGTGGCGCTCCAGCGTGACCGGCCGCTGGTCCGCTACTACAAGGTCTTCAACCTCTCGCAGTGCGAGGGCATCGAGGTCGAGCAGGCCGGGGAGGTCCGGCCGGTCGCCACCTGCGAGGACCTCATCGCCCGCAACCGGCCCCGGGTCGGTCCGGGCGAGCCGGCCTACTACCCGGCCGGCGACCGGATCACCGTGCCGGCACCGGACCGGTTCGTCTCCCCGGAGGCCTACTACGCGGCCTTCTTCCACGAGTTGACCCACTGGACCGGGCACGCCTCCCGGCTGAACCGGCTGGGAATCACCGAGCCGATCCGGTTCGGAAGTGAGCGGTACAGCCGGGAAGAGTTGACCGCGGAGATGGGCGCCGCGTTCCTCTGCGCCATGACCGGCACCGACGTGCCGGTGGCGGAGAATCAGGCGGCCTACATCGCCGGGTGGCTCCGGCATATCAGGGACGGTTCGGCGGCAGATGTGATCCGGGCCGCTGCGGATGCGCAGCGGGCGGCGGACTTCCTCACCGGGGGTGGTGAGGAGGGTTCTTCTTTTTCGGGCGGCGTGGCCGGGCGAGCTTCTTTGATCCCGGTGGTCGCTGCAGAACATCGCCCTGGTTTTTTGCGGTGTCCGGGATCGCCGGCGCCCTCACTCGCTCGGCGCGACCTCGCAGCGTAACGGCAGTTCGCACATTCTCAATCCACCGTTTGGCATTTTTCTCTTCGTTTATTCTTCGTCTAATTGAAATTTGGGATAAACGGCAATACCTTCGGATACTCTTCTATTGCAAACCCGATCTGTTCAAGGTAGACATCATCACCGACATTCGACTGCCCTCTACCATGCATGAAGTTCGCGATCGCAGAATCTATCCGGGCCTTCTTCCTCAAGACGTTGAAATGCCATTTCCGAATGGTTTTGACGGACACTTTCTCGTGCTGGATCTTCCTCACTATGGTTGATGGATGCTGCATCGAATCCGGGTTGAAGTCCTGTAACTCTTCGATGAAACTGGCAGGGAAAAAAATGGCGAACGTCTGCTTCGTATGCTTCGTTAGCGGCTCCGTGTTGATGTATGCAATGTTCCCGGCTCTCTCTATCTTCAGATGATGGATATTCTTCAGCACCTCATAGCCATGGGAGAACCGGCACCCGGTATAGACCAGAAGCTTGAATTCGGTGGCTACCTCATCGGGAAGATGCATATACGCCTCGATGATATCTTCGGTCTCGGGGAATACCCTATCCTTTCCCGATGCCGTGATCCGTACTTTCCGTCTCCAATTCTCTAACGAGTAGCCTGCAAGATACGTGATCTCCTCGTCCTCCAAGTAATTGAAGAAATTTCGCAACCCTCTCGATTGTTTGTCCCCAAATGCGATCGCATCGCACGCTGAGGGCTTGCCGATACGGTTCGTTTCGAAAAGCGTCCGTACACCTGTGAAATAGTCCTTGGCGCTCCTGTCCGACAACTTCTTGCCCATTACGCGGTTATTCAGCCACGCCATCCAGGGATCTCTGTGCTGCTCCCATACGGCGTTGAGCGTCTCTTGCGGGAGCGGCGCTTCCGGCAGGAGTTCTTTCTTCGTTTGGGTCCGTGAAACTGCGGAGAGATTGCGATCTGTTTTCAATTGTGGGGATGAGTTGCCTCCGCACGGCGGGGTTCTCCCGTTTGCATTACAGCAAGCACATCTTGATATCCCTAATTGCAGGCAAATCGGATGCGTTTCCGAATATGTGTTTAAGATGAGTTTTTCAATTACACGGGAAGCTGGGTAACCCGTACTTTTCAGGATGCTGAGAGCTTCGTCGGATAGGGTAATTTGCAACGGTTTTCTGATTCGTTTACGTTGCTGCTTTTCCCCAGTACCTCTCGCCCCCTTATGCTTATCTCGCGAGCCATGCGTGATAAATCGAGTTTCCGCCATAAATACCCTTTTTGCTCCCAAACTGACTGAGTTTGAATACTTAGGTTCTTGGATGCACAAACTGTGCGATCGGGCGAGATTCCTCACTCGCGGTGCTCGCTTCGGAACATCACCCTAGTTCTTCCCGGTGTACGGAACCGCAGACGCCCTCACTCGCTCAGCGAGGCCTCGCTTCGTGGCGGCTGTTTACGAAAAGAGTGCCAACACTGACCCTCCTACAAACAATCGCTCACTTTGAAAAGAAGGGATCTCAATACTCGCCGCCGTAGACCCCTGTCGCGATCTCATCCTCGATCGTGTCAGTCTCCTTTCTCGCGATCGTCTCCTCCCGCTGCTGCCGCAGTTCCCTGACAAGATCCCGTACGGCATAGACATCGATGGCGTTGTATGAAGCCTCATCGTATTCCAGTGCTGCGATCTCCGCGAGCGCCTCCTCAATGCGGTCAAGGTCGCTATACTGGCCGATTGCAATCCGGAACCGGTCGAGTATCGGCTCTGCAGTGTACCGGAAGTTCCCCCTGATCGAGTGGTCAAGGAGGAGGTCGTTCACGGCATGCCCTCTCTCCGGATCGACCACTATCTCGAGGACCGCCGGTGCGATCTCATAGGTATCGATATCGCCCGCCTCGAACCCGGCGATGATGGTTATCTGCACATCTGGCACGCTCCTGTCTCTTATGCCTTATCTCGCTGCAGTATCGTCCATCGGCCGGACGTTCACCGCCTTTGCAGCCCACTCATTCTTCTTCCGGTTAAACGATGGAACAACGTCGAATACAACCTGGCTCAGGTCCTCCGGTGCCCAGGTGAGCTCGTTCTTGAACCCGATGTATCCGTCAGCGTCCGGCGGGTTGATGAAGAAGTACTCGCGCTCCGGATGCCCGAGAAAGATCCTGCCAACTACCCCCTCTGCAAGCGGCTTTTCCCGCTCATGCTGCACCGTCAGGGGACTCTGCTCGGTTTCGCAGCTGCTCCAGTGGCGGCTGCACCGATAGGTGAGTTCCTCGACAGAATCCTCGATTGAAGAGATGGCGTTCTCATCGAGGCGCTGCTGCAATTCAGGAGGGATGGACCACGACATCCGCATCCGCAGGGCTGTGACCAGCGTATAGTGGTCCCGGGCCGCGTCCAGGCGACCGACCTGCTTGAAGATGTCACCCATCTCCATGAAGTAGCCGACCATGAACTCCGGGCGCTGCCCTGCTTTCACGGCCCGGGCCATCAGTGCCAGCGCCTCTTCCGGGCGGCCGAGCTGGTGGACAACTTTTCCATACTCAAAGAGGTCGTAGTAGTCCGGCCGGACGTTCCGGCAGAGCTCGTCAAACGTTTCTGCCGCCTTTTCGTATTCACCGATGCCTGCATACGCTTTGGCGAGGTCGGATGCAAAGAATTTGTACTGGTTGGGGAACTTCTCGATCGCTTCACGGCAGAGGGGAAGGGCTTCTTGCGCGCGCCCGGTGCCAATGAGCCCCAAGTTCCGGTAGTGATACCAGCGGGCAAGGTAACTCCAACCTTCTTTTCCATCGGGGAGTTTCATCCCCGCCGGGCTGAGCAGCGAGGGATCGACCCGGGACGTCCATGTTGCCAGCAGATTCCAGTCTTTGGAACCCTTTGCCGGTTTCATGATGGCGAAGGCGATATGGCTCACCGCCTGTGGGGGTGGGTTTCTGGAGAGGGCCTTCTCTCCGCAGGCGTGGAGCACCGGGACAGATGCCCCGTTATCTGCCATCTCTTCGACATAGCCGACATATGTCCATGCGACCTCCAGGTTTACCCAGTTGTGATCGGGGTAACGCGCGGCGATATCGTCGGCGAAGGTCATCGCCTCGCTGATGGGGCGCAGTTTCCTGAGACAGTGCAGCAGGCCTGCAGCAGTATATCCATTGTGATGCTGGCTGTCCCAGAGTTCACGATAGATCTCCAGGGCATCCTCGTACCTTCCGTTCTTTCTCAGTTTGTTTGCTTCCTGTGAGCGTTCTTCAGGGGTATCCATGTCAATCCCTCCTTATGTTCTGGATTTTCTCCGAGGCATAATTAAAGAATGCCATCTCCACATCGGCGTTCAGCCAGATCCCGCGCTCGCGAAGACCCGCATTGGTGAGCGCCTCCGGATGCGGGCATGGTTGGCCTGCTGCATTGAGCTCTGCTGCTGCGTAGGTCAGGATGGCGGTCCATGTGCCGTATTCTTCCGGCCAGCCCTGTTGGCCGGAGAGGATCGCCCAGCGCCCATCGACGGGTGTTGCGGTCAGGTCGAGGAGGTGCAGGTGGGCGGTGTCCCCCGCACCGAAGACCCGGACAATCCGGGTGTCGATCGCTCCAAAAAGTTCCGGCGCTGCGAACCGCAGGAGCTTGCTGGTATAAGTGGGGCCAAACCCCCGGATCTGGCCGCCAAGTACACGGATAGCGTTCTCCGGGCTCTCCCGCGCCCATCGGGCAACCTTTCCATCCTCAAAGAGGGCGATCCGGATCGGAGCAGGCGCCCGGATCCGCTCGATGTTCGGCAACCCGCCCCACCGCGCGATCGCTTTCAGGTGTTCCTCAGAGAGCGTCCCGGCTCTTGCAGCGTCGCCAACCTCACGCTCAAGCCGGCAGATGTCAGGGAATCCGTTCTGCCAGAGATCCCGCTTCCACGCATACGTGCGGTAGAGATCCGGGAAGTCGCAGGTCTCGATCAGGTCGTCGATACAGTCTTTTACCGATGTTTTGAGATTCTGGTTGTTCATTTCTGGTTCCTCGTGTGAGCAGGGCTCCCCCGTCGCCCTGTCCCATTGTTGTATACGCACAGGGAAACAATTAAAAAATTCACGTGACTATTGTGAATATTGTGAAAACTTCTGATCCGATCCGGCCTGCCAGGGCCGATGGCCTGAACGAGCGGGTTCACCTGATCCCGCTCGGCCACGAGATCGACCGGGCCGTAAAGCCGTTTAATACATACCGGGCCGAGCGTGCGTACGTCATCGTGGTCCCGGACAACGCCGACCTGGATGAGCAGATGCTGGAGAAGCAGCGCCACTATACGAAGAGGGTCTGTGAGGGGCTGCTGGCGGCAGGTGTCCGCCCTGAGGTCGCCTACTGCAATATGTTTGACATCCTTGATGTGCTCCGGGTCGTCTCCTCCCTGATTGTGAGAGAGAAGCGGCAGGGGAACGATGTCCTCATCAACATGTCGGCCTGCGGCAGGATGACGTCGGTGGCCGTCACCATGGCGGCGATGGTGCATGGGGTTAGGGCGTACTATGTGCATGCGGACCGCTATGCAACGGGTGACGATGCCGCACTCGAGGCGGACCACGGTCTGAGTATCGTGGAGACCGGGCAGGTCGAACCGCTGTATAACTTCTCCATCATGATGCCGGACGCCGAGTGCCAGCTGCTGCTGTGCGAGCTCTACCGGCGGGGGGAGGGGATGACCAGCGAGGACCTCTTCGGCTTTTTCCACAAGCAAGGATTTGAAGGATATGACGAATTGCCGCCCGAAAAGAGAAACAAGTCTGGCGAATACAGCTCGGGCTCGAAGAACCGGGAACTTCTCAACAGGACGAACCGAAAATACCTGTACAAACTGGAGGCTGCAGGCTACATCACGCGCATCTGGAGCGGCAGGCGCTTTTCTGTTCACATCACCGATGCCGGGAGGTACATTGCCTGTGTGAGCGGTCTGCTTGAGGGTGACGCCACATAAACTGGAAGTAGATGGCTTACAACTCCCTCTATATCAGGTGTAGTGAACTGATGGGGGATTTGGAAGCGGTGATTGAGCAATAGGCACAGGCGGGCAATTATAAATTTTAGGAAAGGTTTAGACTTACTATTGTTGTTCCCGAGTTAATTCAAATACCCCTTCTAAACGGAGCGAGATGAATGGTTAGAAATCATTTTGGGAGACTAGAAGAGGTTGATCTCCGCGCTGGTTGGTTAGATGAGGCGCGGGATTTTACGCCCTGGCTTGCCCAGACTGAAAACCTTGAGATCTTGGGTGATGCTCTTGGGATGGAACTGGAACCCGTCAGTACTGAGCAGGGGGTGGGTCCTTACAAAGCTGACATTCTTGCAAGAGATCCGGCCACCAATACATACGTGCTCATTGAAAACCAGCTTGAGAAGACAGATCACTCGCACCTTGGCCAGATAATTACGTATAGTGCTGGACTTGAGGCGAAGACCATCGTCTGGATCGCCAGAAGGTTTACCGATGAGCATCGTGCTGCACTCGATTGGCTCAATCAAATCTCAGAAGAGTCGCTCAATTTTTTTGGCATTGAGGTTGAATTATGGAGAATTGGAGATTCCTCACCCGCACCTCGATTCAATGTCGTATCCAAACCCAATGAATGGACGAAGTCGATTCATGCATCAAGACAACCTTCGGAATTGACGGATTCGCAAGGAATCCAGTTAGAGTATTGGAGTGGCTTTAACGAGTATCTCGAAAGCGTCTGCTCAAAGCTGAAACCCCGGAAACCGTATCCGCAGAATTGGATAGCATATGGGATTGGAAAAAGCGGCTTTACACTGGCCGCAAAAATTCATCAGCGTGAAAAATGGATTGATGTCGAGATTTGGGTTGGAGGTCAGCACAAAAATGAATATTTCCAGCAAATAAAGGAAAACTTTGAGCAGGTTGCGGCAGAGAAACTGAATCCCCATATTGAGTGGATCTATCGGCCAGAGCGGATTGATCACCTCATCCGGTTGGTTCGACCGATGACGGATCCTGCAGACACTTCTGAATGGCACGAACAATTCGAGTGGATAGAAAATAATCTTAAGATGTTTCGTGAGTTCTTCTCCCCGATAATTAAAAGTCTGAACGTAAATGAAGGTGGAGACTAACGACCGATTTTTGGTTCAAGGCGCCCTCCCTCGTTTAGTGTAGACTCACGGCGTTTCGACATCTCGTAGGTTCACAAGATCTCGGATAAAACCTAATATTTTCCAAAATTTGGCTGAAAATATGGCGTTAATCCTGTGGCCAGTAACAGTGATAGAGTTGGAAGTAAGTTTGACAAAATGAACTTTTCTCTGGCAGGAAAGGGGGATTCTCCCCCTCTCACGCCAGAGCGGGCACGGCGTCCGCCCAGGTCTCGACCGCGGTCCGGATAGCGTCGTCCTGGTAGGACGAGATCCGGACGGTCTTCCTGGTGAAGGTGACGTAGTAGTCGTCACCGGACGGGTCGTGGCACTTGAGCTGGCAGTAGTAGGTTTCGCCGGCAAAGTTGCGCTCGGCGTCCCCGCCCATCGCGGCCGCGAGGGTCGCGTTGGCGAGGGCCTCCGCGGCGTTCGCGTTGAAGGCGGTGATCGAGGGGGACTGGAGCGAGACGTTCCCGACGCGCTTCCCCTCGCCGTCGATGAAGTCCACCTTCGCGGTATAGTGCTCGCGGTTCCGGACGACCGCAGCGACGGGCTGGCCGTCAGAGCCGGTATACCCGACACACCCGAAGGGATTGTCATCGATGACGGTCTCGATGAGGTTGTCAAACGACGTTACATCGGCGATCGGGACGGCGAGGTCCCGGACCGCCGTCTTGTTGACGGTCTTCTGCACGAAGTCTGCCATGGTTGGTTCTCCTTTGCGGCACAATCCTCCTAGGGCTGTGCCTGATAGGAAGACGCAAGGCGCCTTCCGTGCCTGCATGCTCCCGGGAATATGACAGACAAGCATAGGATATGCCTTCCAGTAATATTAGCCTGACTTTATCTTAGACCGCAGATTTGGCCGGGATTCCCGTGTATATCCTTTACGGTCAGCCTTTTGGGGTCCGGTGGCACATAGTCCTCCGGGAGGGTTACCAGGATGACCGGGGAAAAGACCACCCGGGAACTCGTCTACGAGACGAACCGGGATGTGAAGTGGATCTGCCGGGCGCTCCAGCGGATGGAGGCGCAGGACGAGGCGTTTGAGAGCCGGCTCCGGGCGCTGGAGGGGTGGCGGGCCGAGAAAGTGGGTGAGGAGCGGAGAGTTTCCACGATCAGCGCCGGGGCCGGCGGGGTCGTCGGCGGGGTGGTGGCGGTGCTGGTGAAGGTGCTCGGCGGGTGAGCCCGGCTGGCTGATCCCTTTTTGGTGCGGTAAGTCGGCCAACGGTACCCCAACCGGCAGACCACACTCCCTTTGGTCGTGGCGTCTGCCTGATCTCTTCTTCCTGTTTGGGTTCTCTGACGGCCGCGGCCGGCTCGAAGCTCACCGGCCGCCGCCTGCAGGGTTGCGCGCTCCGCACCGTGCTATCGCACCGTGCTCCGCGCGGGAGGCAGTGGCCCCGCGGGGCCACCCCCTCTATTGCGAGTGTTTCAGGTGCTCGATCCGGTTCAGCCGGTTATTTATCCCCATCCATGACCTATCGCCACGGACTGCCCGCCCCCCGAGGGGGCGGGAGGAGGCGCGGAGCGCCGGGCGGTGGGGGTCCGTTTGAGGGGTGGCCCTGTGCCACCCCTCCGTGCGAGGAGCGTGGTGCGGAGCACGACGCGACGAGCACTTTCCAACAGACGATGACCGGCGAGTTCCGAGCCGGTCATGGTCGTCTAAGGTCCCGGGCAGGAAGAGAAGACCAGGCAGACGCCACGACTGGAGGGCGGCGAGGGGGCACGGAGTGCAGCGCCGGAGGCGCGACCCTCGCTGACCGGAGGGAGGGAGGTCTGCCGGTGGATGGCTCTCGGTTACGGGCTATCGCCACGGACTGCCCCCCTCCTCGGAGGGGGCGGGGGTGGGTTCTCTTATCTAAACCTTACTCTCATAATCAAGGGTCGTTTGATGGAAATGCTCTTACGTTACCTTAAGGCGAGTTTCAGTTCCCTGATATCCATACCAAAGTGGTTGTATGGCGGGTATCCTCTAATTTGAATCTTAAGCCGAAAGGTTACAACGTTCATGATCTCACTCGGAAGAGTTTATGAAACGATTAAAGTAAATGGGAGACAGATCTGAATTTAAATTTGGTTTCTGGTGATAGAAATGAACTCATTAATCCGTCTTGCTGCAAACGCACTTCCTGGCGAGAAGTAATATGTTCTGTTTGCAGGTGCTGGCGTTTCAAAGGATGCAGGTATTCCCACAGTTTGGGATCTGGCAAGACACCACCCCTGTTGCGGGCAACCAAATTATGCTGCCACAGCCGTCGCCCGCACAGCCTCGAGCACCTGGATGAGCTCATCCATATCAGCCGACTGGAACAGACCTTCCGGTCCTTGCGGCGTGATGTCCGTGAACGGCGACTCGTAGAGTAGGGCGGGTTTCATAACCCCGTGCTCGGTCAGGTAGTTCAGGATCAGGTTGACGAACTCAATCTGGTTCGCAGTGAACGTTTTTCCTTCGATGAAACCCCCTAGTGCATAGATGATATGCGGTCTCTCCGCTGCCCGACGGGCTCCTGCAGATGACGTGCATCGGTGTCGCGCCGACCATTCCCGTGCCCGGTTTGAAGGCGAGTTGCTCCATCGGAGCCAGGCGGCTTGGTAACGGTTCGGGAACATAATCGACAGCAAAGACGCTCGGGTCTTGGAAGAGCGCCGGACTCCTGTGTGGTACATCCTGTGGTCATTCTACCGACGTTAATTTTCCACAATCAACAAACAAGAGACCGGACCACCCGAAGAAAAGGGAAAGGTTTTTGCCTGAACATTCATTCAACTAAATCGATGGCGAATGAAACTGAGTAAGCATGTCCGTTCGCATTTGGCGATGATGATTTGTGGGGATAAACCATATAGAAAAATATTTCCATATCGAAATACGTCACAATTGACTTCTTTCTTTGAGAATTTGAACTTAAACTATAAGCACGATGGTAGCCGCAGAGGACTATGGGTTTCTGGCGTATTAGCAGAGTTGGATGTTAATTCTAACGAGCACGATAATTCGCCTTCGCCTGAACTTATGGCAGTGATTAAAGCACTGGTTGATCCTGATTACTATTGTGATCGATTCTCAAATTTAGAGAAAGCAAAGAAAGAACTGAAAACACTACTTGACAATAACAATATTGTCGTTCCTTTTGATGGCGATCTGTCAGTAGTAAACCGTAGTAGAAAACGGAGAACTAGATCTGCGTCAGGTCAAGGTAGTGACGGAGAAGATGATTGCCTGTGCATCGTCCCAAAATTTTTCAAACTACCAAAGAACCCTGTCGATCAGAATTTGGTATCGGTAATGATGCCATTTTCAAAAGACTTCCAAGGCGTATACGATGCAATTCGATCTGCTTGTGCAAGCGCGGATTTAAATTGTCAAAGAGTTGATGAAGTCTGGAACAACTCTGAAATTGTTCAAGATATATTCGAGCTGATTTTCACGTCAGCCATAGTAATTGCAGATTTTTCTCAAAGAAATCCAAATGTTTTCTACGAAGTTGGGATAGCACATACGTTAGGGAAAGAGGTAATTCCAATTGCTCAAAATGATGGCGATATCCCATTTGATCTGCATCACCACAGAGTTTTGTTGTACCACAATAACAACGAGGGGAGAGGAGAACTGAAAGAAGGGTTATTGACTAGGCTACAGACGTTGAAAGGGCGATAGCTCATTGCAGCATTGCTATAGCATCATCTCTCATTCCTTTCACATGCTCCAACAGGGTTGCTGCGTCCTCTTGGGTAATACGAATCTCGCCTCGCAAATATCTGCCCTTGCTCCGTTGAGTGGCTAAAGAATTGAATGCCTGAGCGTATTCGGGTTTTAAATTGCCCAAGTAGACATAATGGTTAAACCTATTCTTGAGCGGACCATGTGATTTGCTTTCGGTAACCACCCGGTCTCGGAATAACATTAGAATAGCCTGTGCCAAAAGTTCTATTGCACTGTACAAGTTATCGGCAAATGGCGCCATGTGGTTTTGAGTATAGTAGAATTCAGCCCCTTTGATGAATTCACTTGCACGTTCGATATACCGGCTACTCAAGTCTTTATTATATCTGAAATCAAAGTGGAGGAGCCACTTCTCGCCGATATGAAAAATTATAACATGAGCACAGTCAGGATCGTCGTCTTCTGTTAGTTCAATTTCTTTAAGCCCTTCAATTTCGTGGCTATAAACCGGATCTCCCTTTTCTTTACTGATACCTTCTTTCAGCTTGACCTTCACCAGTGCATCGACCTCATCATTAAATCGGACCATTGTTTTTCGATCATCTGGAAAGAATACCAATTGGACTTTCTGGATAACCAGAGGTTTCGGAAGGTCTCCTATCTCCTGCCGACGCTCAACTTCAGGCAGAATGAATAGATCCATTACTTGCTGAAAGGCACGATTAGCAACTTCCGGATCGTCAAGGGGATTAGGATCTGTCGCCTCTGTCATTAATATGGGATTTTCTCCAAAGGAATGAATAAATGTTTTCACCTTTTAGAATCCTCGATGGGCGCCCTTTTGGGGTTGAAAAGAATATTCGTGCTGCTGGGGAAGGCGATCTGGCTGTAACTGAAGTAATCCAAAAGCGGTATGCTCGCGTCCACGATCGTCCCCCTCCAGTTCTATCATCGCTGTTGCAGGCACAACTGCCTTCTGTCTCGAACTTGCCCTTCCACATAGCCTTCAGCGCGATGATGGTCACCCGCTCGAGCAGCGAAAAGCACGGGAGACGGTCTTCCGGAGTGTCGATGAGATAGGACACCTTCTCCTCAAAAAGATAAGATGGTCGCACAATCGCACCCTCCTGTACTGCATCGTTGAGATGGCTGCAACAGTCGGTGTCTCTTCAGATGTCGAGTGGTGGAACTTGACGGGAACTTCATCTGTCATCGGCACGTCTCCTAGATGAGAAAATGTGGAGGATGCGGCACCTCACGCGATCGGGTTTTCGGTGGCGCCGGCACAACGGGTGTTCGGCTCCATGAAATCGAGATGCTGAAGGGCTATTTAGCCCAAAATGGGCACAAATCAAGAAGAATGCGGATATGATCCTACGCGCACAAAATTTTTCTATTTTGGCGACAGATTGCAGATCAGCAAAGAGGTCAAAAATCCAATCCTGGGCAGAATCTACCCCCAATCGGGAAAACTCACCCGCAGCATTGGTTTTTGGGTTCTCATTTTGAGAGCATTTCCCTTTGAGATTGTTTTTTCTGATAGCGTTTGCTTTCTGCCGAGCGAGTAAAATTCAGAACTAGCGGTTCTGCCATATTATCCCTGGATGACTTGCACCCGCACGGTCTTGAGATAATTTCAGCGATCGATCTCCTCGATGGAGAGGCGACAAATTAGTAAGACACATAATAAGTGGAGGTATAGATATGTTGTATAAACCGATAAATGGGCATGAGGACGTCCAATAGGAAAATAGTCTGTCCACGTCTTCCGTTCTCCAAAGCCTTTCCTGAAGGATTGGGGAGAATTGTCGGAGAGTAAAATATCTCATCCCGGTGGTTCGATGGTTTATCTGCCACCTCCTGGAGCCGATCATGGAACAATCACAGCTGAACTGGATCGTTAATTTCATCTGGGGAATCGCAGACGATGTTCTCCGCGACCTCTACGTTCGTGGTAAATACCGCGACGTTATCCTGCCGATGACTGTCATACGGCGCCTGGATACCGTGCTCGAGCCGACAAAGCAGGCTGTGCTCGAGATGAAGAGCACACTCGATGCGGCCGGGATCACCAACCAGGATCAGGCCCTCAGGCAGGCTGCAGGGCAGGCATTCTACAACACTTCATCGTTCACGCTCCAAGACCTCCGTGCTCGTTCAAGCCAGCAGCAGCTCAAGGCAGACTTCGAGGCCTATCTCGATGGATTCTCCCCAAACGTACAGGAAATCCTCGACAACTTCGAGTTTCGCAACCAGATCCCCCGTCTCTCGAAAGCCGACAGGCTTGGAACCCTTATCGAGAAGTTCCTCGACCCGGCGATCAACCTGAGCCCCGACCCGGTCCACGCGCCCGATGGATCGATAAGGCTTCCCGGCCTCGACAATCATGCCATGGGCACGATCTTCGAGGAACTCATACGCCGTTTTAACGAAGAGAACAACGAAGAAGCCGGCGAACACTGGACGCCCCGCGACGCTGTGAGGCTGATGGCACGGCTCGTCTTCCTGCCGGTCGCCGATGAGATCGATTCGGGAACCTACCTGCTCTACGACGGCGCCTGCGGGACCGGCGGGATGCTCACGGTGGCCGAAGGGACGCTGACGGAGATTGCCCGCGAGCGTGGGAAGCAGGTTACGACCCATCTCTACGGCCAGGAGATCAACGCCGAGACCTATGCCATCGCCAAGGCCGACTTCCTGCTCAAAGGGGACGGCGACCAGGCAGATAATCTGGTCGGCGGCCCCGAGTATTCGACGCTCGCGAACGATGCCTTCCCTTCCCACGAGTTTGACTTTATGCTCTCCAACCCGCCCTACGGCAAGAGCTGGAAGACCGATCTGGAGCGCATGGGCAGCAAGAGCGGGATGAAGGATCCACGGTTCATCATCGAGCACGCGGGCGATCCGGAGTATTCGCTCGTCACCCGGTCAAGCGACGGTCAGATGCTCTTCCTCGCAAACATGCTCTCCAAGATGAAGCACGGCACCCGGCTTGGCAGCCGTATCGCTGAAGTCCACAACGGCTCGTCGCTCTTCACCGGAGATGCCGGCCAGGGCGAGAGCAACATTCGTCGCTGGATCATCGAGAACGACTGGCTCGAAGCGATCGTTGCGCTGCCACTGAACATGTTCTACAACACCGGCATCGCTACCTATGTCTGGGTGCTCTCAAACCGCAAGCCGGAACACCGGCGCGGCAAGGTGCAGCTCATCGACGCCACACAGTGGTACAAGCCGCTCCGAAAGAACCTGGGCAAAAAGAACTGCCAGTTCTCTGAGGAGGACTGCCAGCGGATCTGCGATGTCTTCCTCGCGTTTGAGGAGACCGAGCAGTCGAAGATCTTCGAAAACGCTGCGTTCGGCTACTGGAAGGTGACGGTCGAGCGCCCCCTGCGGCTCAGGGGCATCGACGGAGATCGCGCCTATAGCCCCAAAGAGATCAAAGCGCTCAGGGAGCAGTGCGAGCGCGATGAGGCGGCGCCAGCAGTGATCAAGAAGATTCACAAGCCCGGTAAGGTCGAGCCGGATCCGCTCCGCGGGCTCTTCGAGGCCGTCATCGACGGCAGACGCTGTGTTGTGGAATATGAGCCTGACGGTGACCTTCGCGACACCGAGCAGATACCGCTCCTGGAAGAAGGCGGCATCGAGGCCTTCCTCCGCCGCGAGGTGCTCCCCTATGTGCCCGATGCCTGGTTCGACGAGTCGAGCGTAAGGATTGGCTACGAGATCAGTTTCAACCGCTACTTCTACAAGCCCCAGCCGATGCGGACGTTAGAGGAGATACGGGCCGAGATCCTGACGGTGCGGAGGGAGAGCGAGGGGCTGCTGGATGAAATCCTTGGGGGTGGCGGGCGATGAAGGCAACCGAGGCTAAACTTCTTGAGTTCCTCAAAAAATCGCCGCAGTTCGTCATTCCCATTTACCAGCGCACTTACAGTTGGGGCGAACGGGAATGTCGGCAGTTGTGGGATGATATTCTGCGCACAGGCCGTAACGATGCGGTATCTGCGCACTTCGTCGGCTCTATTGTTTATGTGGAAAAGGGCCTTTACAATGTGTCGAGCCAGTCGCCGCTCCTGGTAATTGACGGCCAGCAGCGCCTCACGACGCTAACCCTACTAATCGAAGCTCTGGCCCGCAGTCTGGGCGACAGCGAACCGATAGATGGTTTTTCCTCCAAAAAACTCCGGAATTACTATCTACTCAATCCCCTTGAAGAGGGGGACCGCCGGTACAAACTGATACTTTCACAGACAGACAAGGCATCGCTCGTGGCACTGCTTGACCAACAGCCGAGACCCAGGGAGCACTCCATCCGCGTGGAAGAAAACTTCAGTTTTTTCAAGGAACGGGTAGCCGAGATCAGGAATGAACTGGAGGCTCTCTGTAAGGGTATAGCCAAGCTGGTGATCGTGGACATCTCTCTCAACCGTGATCAGGATAACCCGCAACTTATCTTTGAGAGCCTCAATTCCACCGGTCGTGAGTTAAGTCAAGCGGACTTAATCCGCAATTTTATTCTTATGGGACTGGAGCCGCAGCTCCAGACACGGCTCTATGAACGGTACTGGCGGCCAATGGAGGTGGATTTCGGGCAGGAAGGCTATGCTACGCATTTTGACAGATTCATGCGTCATTTCCTGACGGTGAAGACTGGTGAAATTCCGAACGTCCGCGAAGTGTACGAAGCCTTCAAACAATATGCCCGGTCGCCCGAGATAACTGGAGTTGAATCGCTGGTGGCCGATATCCACGCCTCCGCCAAGTATTATTGTGCCATAGCGCTCGGTGCTGAGACAAACGCCGAACTCAAATCTGCCTTCCACGACCTGCGCGAGTTGAAGGTCGAGGTTGCCTACCCGTTCCTCCTGGAACTATACCACGACTACGCCACTGGGACTTTGACACGGGAAGAATTAATTCAGGCGGTTCGGTTGGTGGAGAGTTATGTCTTCCGCCGGGCTGTGTGTGCCATTCCCACCAACTCGCTCAACAAGACCTTCGCTACCTTTGGTCGTGCGCTTAGAAAGGACCGCTACCTGGAGAGTATCCAGGTGCATCTGCTGACACTTCCTTCCTACCGGCGCTTCCCGGGCAACGAGGAGTTCAAACGTGAACTTGCCTTGCGCGACCTCTATAACTTCCGCAGCCGCAGTTATTGGCTGCGCCGTCTGGAAAATTACGGTCGTAAGGAACGCGTTCCGGTGGATGAGTATACCATTGAGCACATCCTGCCACAGAACGAGAACCTCTCGGTGAAATGGCGCGAGGCTCTGGGCCCTGAGTGGCGGAGTATCCAGGAGAGGTGGCTGCACACTCTTGGCAATCTGACGCTCACTGGCTACAACGCTGAGTATAGCGACCGCCCATTTGTCGAGAAGCGTGACATGGTGGGCGGTTTCAAGCAGAGTCCGTTGCGGCTTAATGAGGGGCTCGCCACGCTCGAAACATGGGATGAAACAACCATCCAAGAGCGTGCCGTACGGCTTGCCGCATTGGCAACCGAGGTCTGGGCGGCACCTATGCTCCCAGCCGAGATCCTCGAAACCTACCGACCGAACGTCGAAAGGGCGGCTGGCTACACCATTGACGACCACCCTCACCTCGCCAACGATAGTCCCATGCGTTCAGTGTTCGAGGTGTTTCGCAAGGAGGTCATTGCCCTTGATCCATGCGTGACCGAGGAGTTTCTCAAGTACTACGTCGCCTTCAAGGCCGAGACCAACTTTGTGGATGTCTATCCACAAGCTTCCCAGCTGCGACTTACGATCAACATGCAGTTCCACGAAATTGATGATCCCAGGCATCTATGTCGAGACATAACCGGACACCGGTTAAATGGCGATGTGGCGCTGACGCTGAAAAAACTCGAAGAGTTGCCTTATATAATGGGATTGGTGCGGCAGGCCTTCGAGAAGCAGATGGGAAACGGGGAGGTGGAGGCATGATTGCCAGTTCTCAAGTAAACCAATATGAGGGCGGGGATCTGGTGGAAGAAATGGGTGGAGAAGGTCGATGACACAGAAGGAGACGCTGACACTTCCACAGCGCCTGCATGGACTGGTGAGATTCCTTCCGCAGTTTGAAGAGCCTAGCTTTAGATTTGGTCACTGGGAAGAGACCAAGGAAATCACGCCCGGCGTGCTGACGATGCCGTACTTCTCGTTCTCCGCTGTTGCCAGCAAGTTCATACGGGCAGCCTACGGCCTCGGATGGGTCCGCCTTGACTTTGACTGGCCCGCCTGGGCGCAGACGCCGGAGGCAGTACAGCTCCGCGACGATGCTGGGGCCCTGAGCAGAGCCACACCGGAGCAACTTTCCTGGGTGCTCACTGCGGTCGCCCGCCAAGATCGATTCTGCGAGGGGGCGCTCGCCGATGCCTTTGAATCCGGTCTAATCACTGCGATCTGCCGCCGTGCCGCTCAACTTGAATCCGAGGTGGACGGAGGGATGGCATGACAATGGATCTGCGCCCCTCCTATCCTGCGTACAGAGACTCCGGCGTGCCGTGGCTCGGAGAAGTGCCGGAGCATTGGAAGGTGCTTCCTGGTCGTGCCTGCTATTACGAAAAGAAGGAGCCGAATACTGGACTGAAAGAAAAAACGGTTCTTTCTCTAAGTTACGGGCAGATTGTCATTAAGCCAGAAGAGAAACTTCATGGTCTTGTACCTGCATCATTTGAAACGTATCAGATCGTTGATCCGGGTGATATTATCATCCGGCCGACCGATCTCCAGAACGATTGGAACAGCCTTCGCTTTGGACTCTCTCATCACCGTGGCATCATCACATCGGCCTACATGTGTTTTCACACGAAGGGGGTATTAGATCGGAGTTATGGACATCTCCTGCTACATGCATATGATCTGAGGAAGGTCTTCTATGGTCTAGGATCTGGTCTTAGACAAAATCTTGATTGGAGGGACTTCAAATATCTTCCCTGTTGCGCCCCACCCATCTCCGAGCAAGTCGCCATCGTCCGCTTCCTCAACTACATCGACCAGCGCATCCGGCGCTCCATTCATGCCAAGCGGAAACTAATCGAGCTTCTGAACGAGCAGAAGCAGGCCATCATCCACCAGGCCGTCACCCGCGGCCTCGACCCGAATGTTCCAATGAAAGATTCTGGCGTGGAGTGGCTCGGAGAGGTGCCGGAGCATTGGGAAGTGTCTCGCGTCAAGAACGAATTCGACTGCCTGAACTCACGTCGGGTGCCTTTGAGTGGCATTGAGCGAGGTGCGATGACCTTGCGTCGTTATGACTACTACGGTGCGTCCGGTGTGATCGACAAGGTTGATGGCTATCTATTCGACGATGAACTGCTGCTCATCGCGGAAGACGGTGCGAACCTCGTTCTGCGGAACTTGCCGTTAGCTATCATCGCCCGTGGGAAGTTTTGGGTGAACAACCATGCACATATCCTGAAGCCAAAGTTTGGTAATCTTGAGTATCTCGCGGCGGTGATGGAGTGGTTGAACTATATGCCCTGGATTTCAGGAGCTGCACAACCGAAGCTCACACAAGACCGATTAATGAACATTGCGATTGCTGTGCCTCCCAGAGAGGAGCAAGACCGAATCGTAGGGATTACAGCTAAGAAGACATCCTCGCTAAGCGCTACCATCAATCACTCCAAACGCGAAATCTCCCTCCTCCGCGAATACCGCACCCACCTCATTGCCGACGTCGTTACCGGCAAGGTGGATGTCCGTCATATCTCATTGCCTGACGAGAGCAATATCGAAACAATCTTTGGAGAGGACGTAGAACCCCTCGACAATGAGACGTGCGCACTTGCCGAAGTCGAATGTGCCGTGGAGATAGAAGAATAATTATTTAATAAAATGGAGGTGGCGCTCATGAATGAACCCGTATTGAAAGAAATTCATTTGAGGAATATATTGTCGTTTGGGCCGGATACCAAGCCGCTTCCGCTCGGGCCACTTAATGTGTTGATCGGCCCCAACGGTTCAGGTAAGTCTAACCTGCTCGAAGTAATTGGTCTGTTGCGAGCAGCGCCCAAAGACCTTTCGGCTCCGGTCAAGGAGGCAGGGGGGGTCCATGACTGGCTATGGAAAGGTGCAAAGAATCCTACTGCTTCTATTGAGGTGATCATCCATAACCAAGCTAGCCCTAACATGCCCATCCGGCACAGCTTTTCATTTGTGGAGCATGGCAAGCGATTTGAAGTGACGGCGGAACGGATTGAGAATCGAGAGCCTTTTCCTTCATACCGGGACCCTTTCTTTTTTTATCGAAACGAAAACGGGTATATCAAACTGAAGGGGAAACCGCAGTATCAAGACAGGGTATTTTCAGAGCGGGGAGAGAGTGAAGAGAGACAACTCCCCAGAGAGAAGATCGATCCGGAAAAATCTGTTCTCTCCCAAGTCCGGGACCCCGAACGTTACCCCACGCTTGCCTATTTAACAGAGATTTACGATTCTTTCCGTCTTTATCGAGAATGGACATTCGGGCGTTATACTCCTCCGCGACAACCGCAAAAAGCCGACCTTCCCACCGAATATCTGCTGGAAACATGCGAGAATTTACCCCTTGTGTTAAATTCACTGCGACCGCGTGTCAAATCTGAGATAATTGAAGCATTGAATTACCTCTTCCCCGCAATCGACGACTTCAATGTTCAGATCGAGGGAGGATGGGTTCAACTGTATCTGGAAGAAGGAGCATTCAGCATCCCGGCAACCCGCCTTTCTGACGGCACATTACGGTATCTCTGTCTGATAGCGATCCTTTGCCATCCTACCCCCCCACCGCTGGTCTGCATCGAAGAACCTGAATTAGGCTTGCACCCCGACGTCCTGCCTCATCTGGCTGACCTGATGATCGCAGCATCGGAGCGCTGCCAGTTGATTGTGACGACTCATTCGGATGTGCTGGTGGATGCCCTGACCGGGACACCGGAATCAGTTATTATATGCGAGAAAATGGACGGAAAAACCGAGATGCAGCGTCTGAATCGCGAAGACCTCGCCCAATGGCTGAATAAGTACCGTCTGGGCGAACTCTGGCTCAAGGGAGAAATAGGAGGGACTCGCTGGTGAAAGCAAAGCTCTATCTGGAAGGCGGGGGCGACTCCAGAGAATTGCGTATTCGTTGCCGCGAGGGTTTCAGAAAATTGCTGGAATCGGCAGGTTTCAAGGGGAAGATGCCGCAGCTCATTGCTTGCGGCAGCCGCGATTCGACATACTGTGATTTTAAAACGGCATACACAAACTCCAATGCAGATTATGTCGCAATGCTGGTGGATAGCGAGGAGCCTGTGGCAGATCCAGAAAAGACCTGGGATCACCTGAAAGCACGTGACGGTTGGGAACAGCCTGATGGGAGTAACGACGAGCAGGTATTGTTCATGACGACCTGCATGGAGACCTGGATTGCAAGTGACATGGATACCCTCCGGCAGCACTACGGCAATTGTTTCCAGCAATCTGCTTTGCCGCCGCTCCACAATATCGAGCAACACGATCGTCATGATATTCAGGAGAGGCTGAAAGAAGCTACATGCAACTGCTCAAACGCCTATCAAAAGAATCTGCGTTCCTTCGAAGTGCTGGGCAAACTTAACCCAACAACACTTGAGACTCACCTAGCGGCTTTCCGACGCACGAAACGCATCTTGAATGAAAAACTGCAATGACTTCAGGCGCCGGTGAAAATATGTTGGAGCGGCTCAATGTGCGTGCGGCGGCAGGCCTTCCCGCAAGAACCAGGGAGCCTGAGTCCTGTGACGATGTGGATGCCCTGGCAGAAGATGAACTGTTTGCTGAAGATGTAGACCTCTATGTTGAAGCAGGGGAGGTCGGGGCATGACAACCGAGCACCCTGTCGATTACCTCGCGAGCCCGCTTGCGACGACCGTGAGCAGCCCAAAGATGATGAAATACGTTCCCTGGTGGGCGGCATCAGGCGGGAGGGATACTTGATGAGTATGTGTTCAGAGTGCCCGTACTCCAAGAATAAAGCCATCAATCTGTGCGGTAATCTGTGTTTGCTCAATGTTCTGCCGGGAGTTTCCTTACTTGATGGGTACTTGATCCACAACATGGGGATACGGTCATGACCACCGACACCACCGAGCGCGGCCTCGAACGCCTGATCTGCACCGCCCTGACCGGCGCACCCTGCGACGCGCAGCAGAGCGGGGGCACGGTAGCCTACCCACCAGCCCCCTACGGCGGTGCCGGGTACATCTGCGGCCGCCCCGGAGACTACGACCGCGAGTACTGCGTCGATCTTGTGCAGTTCTGCCTCTTCCTGCGTGCGACACAGCCCGAGGTTGCCGAAGCGCTCGAACTCAACAGCGACAACCCCACCCGGCGCAAGTTCCTCGCCAGGCTCCAGGGCGAGATCGCCAGGCGCGGCACCATCGACGTGCTGCGCAACGGGCTCAAGCACGGCCCGCACCACATCGACCTTTTTTACGGCACCCCCTCGCCGGGGAACGCGAAAGCCGCCGAACGCTATGCTCTCAACCGGTTCAGCGTCACGCGCCAGCTCCGCTACAGCCGTGATGAAACACGGTATGCCCTCGACCTCTGCCTCTTCATTAACGGCCTGCCGGTCGCCACATTCGAGTTGAAGAACAACCTGACCAAACAGACCGTCGAGGACGCAGTCCAGCAGTACAAACGCGACCGCGACCCGCGGGAGAAACTCTTCGAGTTCGGTCGCTGCGTCGCACACTTCGCCGTGGACGAACACGGGGTGCGTTTCTGCACCCATCTTGCAGGGAAGACGTCGTGGTTCCTCCCCTTCAACCTGGGCTACAACGACGGTGCCGGCAACCCCCCGAACCCATACGGGCTCGAGACGGACTTCCTCTGGAAACACGTCCTCACCCGTGAGAGCCTGACCGATATCCTGGAGAACTACGCACAGATCGTCGAGAAAAAAGACGAAAAGACCGGCAGAAAGAGACGTGAACAGATCTTTCCGCGCTACCACCAGCTCGACGTAGTTCGTAAACTCCTCGCCCACGCCGGGCGGACCGGTGCCGGCCGCCGCTACCTGATCCAGCACTCGGCAGGCAGCGGCAAGTCGAACTCGATCGCCTGGCTCGCCCACCAGCTCATTGGTCTCAAAAAGGATGAGAAAGAAGTCTTCGATTCCATCATCGTCGTCACCGACCGGCGCATCCTTGACCAGCAGATACGGGACACCATCAAGCAGTTCGCCCAGGTCTCCTCGACGGTGGGTCATGCCGAGCGCTCCGGCGATCTCCGCCAGTTCATCGAGGCCAATAAGAAGATCATCATCACCACCGTCCAGAAGTTCCCCTTTATCCTCGATGAGATCGGAGGCGAGCACCGGGGCCGCCGCTTCGCCATCGTCATCGACGAGGCGCACTCAAGCCAGGGTGGAAAGACATCGACAGCCGTCAGCATGGCGCTCTCCAGGGCCGGGGCCGCGGAAGAGGATGAAACTCCCGAGGATGCCATCAACCGCATCATGGAGTCGCGCAAGCTCCTGCCCAACGCGAGCTACTTCGCCTTCACCGCCACGCCCAAGAACAAGACCCTTGAACTCTTCGGCGAGCCGTTTGAGGAAGGCGGGCAGATCATGCACCGGCCCTTCCACAGCTACACTATGAAGCAGGCAATACAGGAGGGTTTCATCCTCGATGTTCTGAAAAGTTACACACCGGTGAACAGTTACTACCGGCTGGTCAAGACGGTCGAAGGAGACCCGGAGTTCGACACCAAGCGGGCGAAGAAGAAACTCCGCCGCTACGTCGAGAGCCACGACCATGCTATCCGGCTCAAGGCCGAGATCGTGGTGGACCACTTCCATGAGCAGGTGGTCGGGCTCGGGAGGATCGGCGGAGAGGCACGGGCGATGGTGGTGACGAGCGGCATCGAACGCGCCATCCAGTATTACCATGCTATCGAGGAGTACCTGATCGAGCGCAGGAGTCCATACCGGGCTATCGTCGCCTTCTCAGGCGAGCATGAGTATGGCGGCACAAAAGTGACCGAAGCCTCGCTCAACGGGTTCCCCTCGAACAAGATCGCCGATAAGATCCAGGAACATCCGTACCGGTTCCTGATCTGCGCCGACAAGTTCCAGACCGGCTATGACGAGCCGCTGCTCCACACCATGTACGTGGACAAGATGCTCTCGGGCATCAAGGCCGTGCAGACACTCTCCCGCCTGAACCGGGCGAACCCGCTGAAGCATGACACCTTCGTGCTCGACTTCATGAATGACTCCGACACCATTCACGAGGCGTTCTCCGCCTACTATCGCACAACGATCCTCTCTGAGGAGACCGATCCGAATAAACTGCACGATTTGAAAGGGGAACTCGACAACTATCAGGTGTACACGCCGGACCAGATCGAGACACTGGTTGAGTTATACCTGGGCGGCGCGGATAGGGACCGGCTCGACCCGATCCTCAATACCTGCATTGACACCTACAAAGAAACCCTCGATGAGGATAGTCAGGTGGACTTCAAGAGCAAGGCGAAGGGTTTCATCCGCACCTATGGCTTCCTCGCCTCGATCCTCCCCTATACTAACGCCGAGTGGGAGAAACTCTCGATACTGTTGAATCTCCTGGTGCCCGGGCTCCCCGCACCCCGGGAGGAAGACCTCTCGAAGGGTATCCTTGAGATGATAGATATGGACAGTTATCGGGTCGAGAAAAAGGCGGCAATAGCGATCCAGCTCCCTGATGCAGATGCCCTGATTGATCCAATCCCCACCAGCGGTGGGGGACGCAAGCCTGAGCCGGAGCTTGACAGGCTCTCAAGCATCCTCAAGATATTCAACGATCAATTCGGCAACATCCCCTGGAGCGACGCCGACCGGGTCCATCGTCTGCTCACCGAAGAGATCCCGGCCAGGGTTGCTGCCGACAGCGCATACCTGAACGCTCGCAAGAATTCCGATAAGCAGAACGCCCGTATCGAGCACGACAGGGCGCTACTTCGCGTGATGACTGCCGTACTCAAGGATGACACGGAACTCTTCAAACAGTTCAGCGACAACGAAGGGTTCCGGCGATGGTTGTCCGATGCCATATTCGCGCTGACGTACACCGAAGCGAAGGTCTAATCTGCCCGGGTGCAACTTGCACCTGCGGCTCCCCGAACTTAGGGTGCCCCGCCTCTGTCTCGCGGATCGACTCCCTGCTGTTGGCGGGGAACGACAACGCTCATCTGCTCCTCACCCCCAGGTACGATCAGGAGGCGAGCAGAACCCGTATGGCTGTCCGGGCACAGCGTGAGGAGAAGAGCAACTTCGTCGTGAAGCTCGAAGAAGTGCTCCCGGAGATTCAGGAGCGGTTCGGCGTGACGAAGATCGGCATCTTCGGATCGACCGCCCGGGGCGATGGCCGGCCCGAGAGCGATGTGGATGTGCTGGTCGAGCTGTCGCCGGACCACCTCACGTTCCGGAACTTCACCGCGCTCGCAGATTTCCTGGAGGAGCTGTACGGGCGGAAGGTCGACCTGCTCACCGTCGGAGGGATCGACCCTCTCATCCGGCAGGATGTGGAGGGTGAGGTGGTCTGGTGTGAGACATGACGAAATTTTCCTCCGCCACATGCCCCACGAATAAACCGGAAGGTCGGATATATCTCGCTTATTCCGATCCAGAGATACAGGTACGATTGCGTTTCTGCGCTTTAACAGGGTGTGCTATCATCATCCAGTACACCGAAATTAACAATTATGATAAGGTTGGTGTACTAAATGAGGAAAGTGAGGGGCGGCAAGTGACAATTGAGATCCTGAAGTCCATCGCCCGCAACGGGCAGGTATTCACCCTCGAGCAGTTGCACCGGCAGACACAGATCCCGAAAAACGTGCTTTCCGTGATGCTCTCCCGGTGGGAAGATCGGGGCTTCGTCGAGCGAATCGAGAGGGGGAAATATCTAATCATCCCGCTTGAGAGCGAAAAGGGCAAGTATACGCTCCACGAGTTCGTGATTGCATCGCACCTCGTCCGGCCGTCCGCGATTGCATACTGGAGCGCTCTCCACTACCACGGCCTGACAGAGCAGATCCCGATAACGGTCTTCGTCCAGACGACGGCGCGGAAGAAGAAGAACCAACTTGAGGTGTTCGGCGTGGACTACCGGATTGTGCGGGTAAAGCCGGAGAAGTTCTTTGGGTTCAAGAAGGAGTGGATCGAGGAGACACAGGTCGTCGTTACCGACAGGGAGAAGACAGTGATCGACTGCCTCGACAGACCCGAATACGCGGGAGGGATCGTCGAGGTCGCTAAGGCGCTGGAGAGCGCATCACCGGATCGCGAGACCCTGAGTCGATACGCCCGGCAGCTCGGGAACAACGCTGTTGTCCGGAGGCTTGGGTACCTGAGCGAACACCTGGGAATTCCGCTGGACCTGCCTCTCCCGACATCCAGGAACTACCTCCTCCTCGATCCTACGATGCCGCGCCAGGGAGAGAACGACCCGAGGTGGCGGCTGGTCATCAACACCGAGATCACACGGCAGGGGGACTCCGGGTGATATCGATTGTGGAGATTAAAGAGGTCGCCCGTGCCTTCGGGGTTCCGCCCTCGACCATCGAGCGGGACTATGCTCAGAACTGGCTCCTCGCTCATCTGAGTGCCCTCCCCATGGCGTTGAAAGGGGGGACAGGAATCCGGAAAGTTTTCATCGAGAACTACCGCTTCTCGGACGATCTCGACTTCACCCTGCTGGAACCGTACGAGAAAGAGACGCTGCAGGAGGCGGTGAAGGATGCGGTAGCCCGCGCGCGAGAGGAGAGCGGGGATGCCGTCGGGCTGATGCTCGAACACCAGATCGGTAGCCCGCGCGCGAGAGGAGAGCGGTGTTGTTCCAGCGCCCAGACCAGCGCAGGGATCCGGTAGCCCGCGCGCGAGAGGAGAGCGGTATCAGGTTCGAGGAGGATATCGACATCATCGAGACGACGACCGGATTCCGGGCGACAACCCTGTTCAGGATCATCCCTATGAACGCATCTACCCCGATCAGGATCGTCATCGACCTCACGACCATGCATAACGAGAGCATTCTGCTCCCCGTTGAGAAGAGGCAGATCTACCACCCGTACTCTGACAACCTCACTGCCCGGGTGACCTGTTACTGCCTGGAGGAGATCATGGCCGAGAAGATCCGCTCTCTCTTCCAGCGGGTACGTCCCCGGGATATCTACGATATCCGGCACCTGGCCGACCGCGTGGACCCCGATGCCGTGAGGGCCATTCTCCACCGGAAATGCGAATGCAAGGAGGTCGTGCCGGACACCTCCGTGCTCGCGGAAAAGCGTAAACTGTTCTTAGCAGCATGGAACGCGTCGCTCCGGCATCAGATGAAGGCCGTCCCGGATTTCGAGGAGGCATTTGGAAGGGCGCTGGATTGTGTCGAACTCTACACCCGGTGACCGGGCGAGCTCCCGCGTGGTCGGGGTAATGATCGGGGTGATTGAGATGCCGCATACATGCGCAATCGAGATATTCTATAGCGACGAGGACGAGGGGTTCATCGCCGTCGTCCCGGAGCTTGCCGGCTGCTCCGCGTTCGGCGAGACCGAAGAGGAGGCTCTCTCCGGAGTGAAGGCGGCTCTCGGCCTCCGGCTCGATACCGCCCGGAAGGAGGGACGGGAGATCCCGGAGCCGGGCGGCCGGGAGCATTTGCGGGATATTCTTGCGGGGAAGGGTGTCCCCCGCGAACAGATGGCGTGATCACTCATTTTGAGGGGTGAGATGGCGTTTCTCACCCAAACAATTCGGCACCTTTAGGTATCAGGCGTTTACACTATTCCACAGGGCGGACAGGCACACGCGAATGCCCCATAGCACTCTGTTCAGCAATAACCAGAGCAGCCCAGAGATACGTCCACCGGGAAGGGAGTTACATGACTGATCCTGTTTACCTCGTCTCTGAAGATGACACTCTGGTACCGATGAGAGAGACGCCCTACGAGTATGAGGCCGAACTGCAGGGGCTCCTTGCGAACCACCCGGAACTCCTGCTCTCAACTGCTGAAGATGCACCGGAACTCCTGCTCGTAAAGCAGGAAGTCGGCGTCCCCGGGGATGAGAACGAAGGGGACAATTTCTCCCTCGACCATCTCTTCCTTGATCGGGAAGGGGTTCCCACGCTCGTTGAGGTGAAGCGGAGCACCGACACTCGTATTCGACGGGAGGTCATCGGGCAGATGCTTGACTACGCGGCAAATGCCGTGGCATACTGGTCGATTGACCGGCTGCGGGGGATGTACACTGCAACGTGTGAAAAGCAGGGAGCGGACCCGGATGAGGCTCTGGCAAATTTCCTTGGAAACACTGTCGATCCCGATATGTTCTGGGAGAAGGTGAAGACCAATCTCCAGGCGGGCAAAGTGCGCCTGATCTTTGCTGCCGACACAATTCCCAATCGTCTCCGCCGGGTTGTCGAGTTCCTGAACGAGCAGATGGACCCTGCCGAAGTGCTGGCAATCGAGGTGCGCCAGTTCACCGGAGACGGTGGCGTGCGGATGGTCGCTCCCAGGGTTATCGGCCAGTCGGCAAAGGCAGAGCAACGGAAAGGCGCTCCGGATGCGCGGAGATGGAATGAAACCGAGTTCATGACCGAACTCGGGCAGCAGCACCCTACGTTGGTTCCGGTAGCGAGAAATCTCCTGGCATGGGCGAACAACCAGCGCCTTTACATCTGGTGGGGCAAAGGGAAGCATAGCGGATCTTTCTACCCGCTCCTCAGTACACCCGGCAAGAACTACCAGGTCTTTGCGGTATGGACGACCGGCAAGATCGAGGTTGAGTTCAAGTACCTGAAAAGATATTCCGCGTTCATCGAGGGGGAGGGGCTTTGGAAGTTCTTCCATAAACTCAACGCGCTTCCGGGGGTTCAGATACCGGAAGATGGAATTCACCGTCTCCCCAGCATCCCGCTCAAAGTGCTGATGGATGAAGCGAACTATCGACAGTTCATCGACGCGGTGGAGTGGGTGTACCAGAAGCTCAGGCAGCAGTGATCACGTAGCTTGACCGCCTCCGGTGCATATCGGTAAAGTCAGGGCGGTGCTGGTTCCTCCTGGAAGCAGTACTCGCTATCCCGGGAGCGTGACGCCCCTCAAGAGATGACCGCGACCGGGACCGTTTGTTATATATCTTCATACAACAATCGTGAGATCATGTCTGCGAGCGCCGGATCCGCCCACTCTCCCACACTCAACACGATCCAGATGGTTGAAGAGTTCATTCAGGAGCACAGCGGCGAATACAAACGGCGGGCCTTGTGGGAGAACCTGCCGAAGAAAATGATGTACCAGACGTTCAAGACGATCATCGAGTATCTTCTGGAGTCGGGGAAGATAGCAAGCGATTCGCGGGGGACAATCTGCTGGATTCACGACCCAGATATGGTCCGGAAGTATGCAATGCGCGAAGACCTGCGGTTCCGATGAAGTGCCAAATCTATTTTGCAGACGAGCAGGTGCGGGAGGCCTTCCAGGCTCTTCAGGCCTCCCAGGATCCCGGGGAACGTCGGCTAGCTGAACTGCTGGTCCGGGCTCTCGGCAGAATCGCGGCAGATGCCTTCTGCGGGATCCAGGTGCCAAAGAAGTTGATCCCGAAAGACTGCCACAAGAAACACGGGCCGCTGAAGAATCTCTGGAAGTATAATCTCACCCGTTCGTGGCGGCTCGTGTATACCGTAGCCCGCGATGACGATGTAAACGCGGTCATCATCGAGTGGTTGGACCACACCGGCTACGATCGTCGGTTCGGGTACTGAGGGCGGCTTTTTCGGCAACCCCCTCTTTCAACCAGACACTCTTTCGCGATCACGAGGTCTTCGAGTTCACCTACCTGCCTGACGAGTTCCACCAGCGCGACGCCCAGACCCGTGAACTCGCCCTCCTCGCCTGGGCGGCACCGGCAAGACTGCCACCGTCCGCCGGGTCATGCCCCAGCAACCGTTTAATATAGTGAACGATCGTTCACTACATTACATGCTCCGCGAGTTCGAGAAGTTCGTCGGGTTCCGGATCCTCACCTGATTCCTCACCTACCCCACAGGCGAGATCCATATCAGCAGGCTCGCCCGGGGGATCGGGGTCAGCCCCGGGAGTGTCAAGTCATATGCCGATGCCTTCGAGCGGGACGGACTTCTCACCGTCACTCTCCTCGGCACAGCAAGGATCCTCTCTCTCAATAACGACTCCTTCGCCGTCCGGGAATTGAAGCGGACCCGCGTGGTCCTTCTCCTCGCCCGGGCCGGAATCGAGGAGATAGCGCCGGGAAGCATCGCGGTCGCGATATACGGGAGCACATCGGCGGGGACCTTCGATGAGCAGAGCGACATTGACATCCTGATCATCGGTGACGAAGGTCAGGTCGATCACGACCGGGTGCTGGCACTGGAGGCGGAGACCGGCCGTGAGGTGCAGGTGACGGCCGTCCCCTACTATCGGTGGGAGCAGATGAAAGAGGCAGGTGACCCCTTTGTCGCCAGCGTTCTGCGGAATCACGTGCTCGTCACGGGAGCTGCCTTATGAGGTGGCGGGAGTGTCGATCGGGGTCTTATCCGCTCCGACCAGGGGGCAAAGGAGCGTGCCCCCGGGTCACTCGCCGACATTCTATCTTGAGGATCCCTTCAGGCCAGAGGGATCCTGTCACCGTCGGCGGTCTCGCTCCCCTCATTCAGCCGTACGTGGAGCGGGAGATAGTCTGGTGTGAAGCATGATCCGTCTTTCCTCGATTAGCTCCCTTTCCATTCCCTTCTGCGCGTCTCAGAGAACAAGCGCTGTATTCTCTCGATGAACTGACCAGCATGCTCGATGGCGGCTAAAACCTCTGCATCGGTCGGCGCCGGGACGAACGAATACTGGCTCTCATGGCGCTGTGTTCTCAGCCTGCCAAACATCAGCACCCACTCCCCTTCGAGATCTCCTGACTGCGCATAGTGGTTGAGGTACAATTCGATGCAATAATGGCTCTTCTCGCGGATACCGTCGCGGAAGAGCACTGCACGGGCGGCATGGAACCATGCCATATACGCCCCGGTCAGGCTCATCCGCCTCGCACCGATACCGGCAATCTGCCGTGCCTCGTCAAGATAAGATTGGGCGAGGCTCAACGATTCTTTGGCTTTCTCCGCGGAAGGCGTGACCCTGCGGAGCATCTTCTCCCTGAAGCAATCCTCAAGCGTTGTCAAGGGATGCACCTTCAAGGGTTACGCTTGACCGGATGAGATTGATGTAGAACGGTTGATCGGTCTCTTTCAGGTCAGACAGCCTCTCCGGGGTGAGGATGAGCAGGTTTGCCTCGGTCCCTGCTGCCGCACTCGCGTCTTTCTCGACTCTCGCTGCAAGGATCTCGAGATCGGGTGTATACTCATCAACGAGCACCCAGAGGTCAAGGTCGCTGTCGGCCGTGTTCGTCCCCTCCGCATAGCTCCCGTAGATACCTATCCCCCGGCCCCACTCCGGGAGCGGAACCGATGCCGCAAGGAGGTCGATGTTAAGCAGGCGTTTCACTGCCAGACTTCGGGCGTTCTCATTCCAGGTGTATGCCCGGTCACGTTGTGTACAGAAACCGCCTTTGACAAGCAGGCGCAGGTAGCGTGAGACAAGAGGTTTTGAGGTCCCGGTTGCCCCGGCAACTGCAGTTGTTGTTATCTGACGTTGCCCGGCAACATACCGGAGGATGCGTATCCGTTCCTCGGTCTTGAAGAGTTCGGTTAACACCGGTTTTCCCATGTTGTTTCTGCCTCGTGAAGAGAATGTTTCTGCTCTGGAAACAAAATGTTTCCGGATCGGAAACATGGGGGGACAGGGACAGAGCCACCCGCGGTACCCGCAGCCGTCCACAGAGTTCTTAAGCCCTGCCCAGCCGTCGCCGCCGGTCCTCGCACAGAAAAGTAATCTTGCCATCCAACGCAACCCCCTGCCACATCTCTTGTTCAGCAGTCATTCAATGTATCGAACGATCGTTCAATAAATTGCATGCTCCAGACGTCTGAGAAGTATGTCGGATTCCGGCTCTTTGCCTGGTTCCTCACTCACCCCACAAGCGAGATCCACATCAACAAACTCTTCCGGGAGATTGCAGCCGCTCGCTCCCACTGATTGCCCGACACCGCATTCAGTCGAGGATACTCCCTGATGAGACCCCCCACAGAGGGCCTCCAGGTCTGTCTTATTTATCCCCGGCACCAGCCAGTCATCCCTCTCTCCGCAGGCGATCTCCCCAGGAAAAGCCTTTTTATAGGGAGGCCGTGCTATCCGCCACAATCGACACCGGGAGAGATCCAATGCCCCGTAGCCCCTCAACGAAGACCCTTGCCCCCGGCGGTGACGGGCCGTGACGCCCCCCGATCCCCTCATGGATGCCGTAGCCGCCGCCCTCTTCCTCCTCCTCGTCACCGGGGCGGCGTTTCTCTTCGGCGGCTACATCCACCGGGTCTTCTCCGGAGGAGTATCCTCGGGTCTCCCCGGCGCGATCGAGCGGGCGGTCTACCGGTTCATCGGGACCAGCACTGATGAGGAGACAGGATGGCGGGGCTACACCCGGGACCTGCTCATCTTCAACGGCATCGGGTTTATCGCCCTCTTTGCTCTCCTCCTCCTGCAGGGCATCCTCCCGCTCAACCCCGGGGGTGCCGGGGCATTCGACCTCCTGGCAGCACTGAACGCCGCCGTCAGTTTCGTCACGAACACGAACTGGCAGGTCTACAGCGGGGAGGTCTCGGCGAGTTACCTCTCCCAGATGGCGGGCTTTACCGTCCAGAACTTCCTCTCGGCCGCCACCGGGATCTCTGTCGCGGTCGCGGTGATGCGGGGGCTCACCCGCCGGTCGACCGACCGGATAGGAAACTTCTGGGTGGATATGACCCGCTCCGTCCTCTACATCCTGCTCCCCGTCGCCCTCGCCGCCGCCCTCCTGCTCGCCTCCCAGGGCGTCATCCAGAACCTGGACGCTTACGTCACGGCCGGGCCGCAGACAATCGCCATGGGCCCGGTCGCCTCCCAGGAGGCGATAAAACTCCTCGGCACGAACGGCGGCGGGTTCTTCGCCGCAAACTCCGCGCACCCCTACGAGAACCCGACTCCGGTCACCAACCTCATCGAGGCCTTCCTGATCCTGCTCGTTCCCGCCGCCCTCCCCTTCGTCTTCGGCCGGATGGCCGGGGCCATGCGGCAGGGGTGGGCTATCTACGCCGTTATGCTCGCGATCTATGTTGCAGCCCTCGGCACCCTCTACGCCGCAGAACTCGCCGGAAACCCGCTGGTGGGCGAACTCGGGGTCTCCGGGATCTCCATGGAGGGAAAAGAGGTCAGGTTCGGTCTCATGGGCACGGCGCTCTTTACCGCCTCGACGACCGCGACGTCCTGCGGTGCGGTCGACGCCATGCACGACTCGCTCACCCCGCTCGGGGGCATGGTCCCGCTGTTCCTGATCCTCCTCGGCGAGGTCGTCTTCGGCGGGGCGGGTTCGGGGTTCTACACCATCACCGGTTTTCTGGTGGTCGCCGTCTTCATAGCCGGCCTGATGATCGGCCGGACGCCTGAGTTCCTCGGCAAGAAGGTCGAGGCCGCGGAGATGCAGATGGCCGTCGTCACCGTCCTCGTTCCGGGGGTGCTCGTGCTCCTGTTCTCCGGCATCGCGCTCGCTCTCCCCGGAGCGATGGGAAACCCGGGTCCGCACGGGCTCTCGGAGGTGGTCTACGCCTTCGCGTCCATGTCCAACAACAACGGGAGCGCTTTTGCCGGGCTTGACGCCACGGAACCATTCTACCTTCTCGCAGGCGCGCTCGCGATGGCCGTCGGGAGGTTCGCACCGGCCGTCGCCATGCTGGCCCTCGCGGGGTCGATGGCGGAGAAGAAGGCCGTCCCCCCCGGCCCCGGGACGCTCCCGACCGCCTCCCCGGCGTTTGTGGCCTGGACGGTCATCATCATCCTGCTCGTCGGCGGGCTCACGTTCTTCCCGCTCCTCGCGATGGGCCCGGTTGCAGAGTACCTGATGATGGCAGGCGGGATGTGAGAAGATGGCCCGGAAACGATACCCCGGCATCGCCGCGTTTGAGCCGGAACTGATCCGTAGCGCTCTCGTCGGCGCCGTGCAGAGACTGGACCCCCGAAGGCTCGCCGGAAACCCGGTGATGCTCCTCGTGGAGATCGGCGGTATCATCACGACCCTGATCGCCCTCGCCGGGTTCGTTACCCCGACCGCCGGGGGAGTCTTCTTTCCCGGCATGGTCTCGGTCTGGCTCTGGCTGACCGTGCTCTTTGCAAACTTTGCCGCGTCGCTCTCCGAAGGCCGTGGGAAGGCACGGGCCGCGTCGCTCCGGGAGTCAAGGGCCGCCGTCCCGGCCCGCAGGCTCAGGGAAGAGGCGTTCGACGCCCCGGCCGTCGAGGTGCCGTCCTCGGACCTCAGGCCGGGCGACCTCGTCCTGGTGCGGGCGGTCGAGGTCGTCCCGGGCGACGGCGAGGTGGTGAAGGGTGCCGCCCTGGTCAACGAGGCGGCTATAACCGGTGAGTCCGCCCCGGTGGTGCGTGAGGCCGGTGGTGACCGGAGCGCCGTGACCGGGGGGACCACGGTGATCGCAAACGAGATCATCGTCAGGATCACCGCCGAACCCGGGCAGACGTTCCTCGACCGGATGATCGCCATGGTCGAGGGGGCGCAGCGGCGCAAGACCCCGAACGAGGTCGCGCTCGATATCCTGATCCTCGCCCTGACCGGGGTCTTTCTCCTGGCCGTCGCAAACATCTACCCTGCCTCCGCCTACAGCGCAGCCGCAAGCGGCACGGGCGCCCCCGTCGGCCCCGTGGTGCTCGTCGCGCTCTTTGTCTGCCTCGCGCCCACGACCATCGCGGCACTCCTGCCGGCGATCGGTATCGCGGGGATGGACCGGCTCTTCCAGAGGAACGTCGTCGCCCTCTCGGGACGGGCAATCGAGGCCGCAGGCGACGTGAACATCCTCCTCCTCGACAAGACCGGGACGATCACCCTCGGCAACCGGGAGGCGACCGGGTTCGTCCCGGTGGAGGGGCAGAGCCGGGCGGACCTGATGGAGGCCGCCCTCCTCTCGTCCGCCGCCGACGAGACGCCTGAAGGGAGGAGCATCGTCGCCCTCATCCGGGAGAAGACCGGGACCGACGTCACCTGTCCTCCCGGAGCAACGTTCATCCCCTTCTCGGCGGTGACCCGGGTGAGCGGCGCAGAGTGCCGCGGGACGACCTACCTGAAGGGCGCCGCCGACGCGGTGGTGAAGGCGGTCCGGGAACACGGCGGAACCGTGCCCCCGGACCTCGCGGCGAAGGTGACCGGGATCGCATCGGCCGGCGGCACGCCGCTCGTCGTTGCCCGCGACTCGACGATCCTCGGGGTCATCTACCTCAAGGATATCCTGAAGACCGGTATCCGGGAACGGTTTATGGATCTCCGCCGGATCGGTATCCGGACGGTGATGATCACTGGCGATAACCCGCTCACCGCCGCAGCCATCGCGGCGGAGGCAGGCGTGGACGATTACCTGGCCGAGGCAAAACCGGATGACAAACTCCGGTTGATCCGCGAGTACCAGGAAGAGGGTTACATGGTCGCCATGACCGGCGACGGGACCAACGACGCACCCGCCCTTGCCCAGGCCGACGTGGCGGTCGCGATGAACAGCGGCACCCAGCCCGCACGGGAAGCGGCGAACATCATCGATCTCGACAGCGACCCGACAAAACTCCTGGATATCATCGAGGTCGGCAAGGAGATCCTGACGACCCGGGGCGCCCTGACCACCTTCTCGATAGCAAACGACGTCGCCAAGTACTTCGCCATCATCCCCGCCGCGCTCGTCGGGGTCTACCCGCGGCTTGCGGTCCTGAATATCATGGCCCTGGCAACACCCGGGTCGGCCATCCTCTCGGCGGTCATCTTCAACGCGCTGGTCATACCGCTCCTGATCCCGCTCGCCCTCACCGGGGTCAGGTTCAGGCCGATGCCGGCATCGCAGCTCTTCGTCTACAACCTGATCATCTTCGGCCTCGGGGGCGTCGTCGTGCCGTTCATCGGTATCAAGATGATCGACCTCGCGATCGCCGGTATGGGGTGGTAGCGGTGAAAGAGACGCTCGCGCGCGCCACACTCCTCTTTGTCCTGCTTGCGGCCGTCACGGGGGTCGCCTACCCCCTCGCGGTGACGCTCATAGCCGGGGTTGCTTTCCCCTTCCAGGCGCACGGGAGCCTTGTTGCCGGCGACGACGGTCAGGTCACCGGGTCGGTGCTCATCGGGCAGAACTTCACCGCGCCGTTCTACTTCCGGGGCCGCCCGTCGGCGACGCCGGTGACCCCGTACAACGCCTCGCACTCCGGCGGCTCGAACCTGGGGCCGACGAACCCCCTCCTCCTCGGCCAGGTTGCAGAAAGGGTGCAGGCGCTCAGGGAAACCGGTGTGACCGGCCCGATCCCCGCCGACCTGGTCATGGCATCGGGGAGCGGGCTTGACCCGCATATCAGCCTTGACGCGGCGCTGGTGCAGGTCCCGGCGGTTGCAAAGGCGCGCGGCCTCCCCGAAGAGGAGGTCCGGGCGCTTGTTATGGCTGAGGCCGTCGATTCGCCGTTCGCGGGGACCTACGTCAACGTCCTCTCGCTCAACCGGGCGCTGGACCGTAAAGGAGGAGAGCATGGCGGCCGTTGAGGAGGAGGTGCGGCCTCTTCCCGAGGACCTGCTCGCCATCGCCCGCCGCTCGGAGGAGGGGAGAGGGCGGCTGACGGTCTACCTCGGCTACGCCGCCGGCGTGGGGAAGACCTATACGATGCTTGAGGACGCCCTCCAGCGGCGGGGGGAGGGGGTCGATATCGTCATCGGCTACGTGGAGACCCACGGCCGGCCCGAGACCGGGGCCCTCGCCGCGCGGCTTGAGGCCGTGCCTCCCGCAACCATCGACTACCAGGGCCTCACCCTGCGGGAGATGAACCTTGACGCGGTTCTTGAGCGGCGCCCCGAGGTCGCCCTCGTCGACGAACTTGCCCACACCAACGCGCCGGGGAGCCGCCACGTCAAGCGCTACGAGGACGTCGAGGAACTCCTCCATGCCGGCATATCAGTCTACACGACCGTCAACATCCAGCACGTCGAGAGCCAGAGCGACGCTGTCGCCCAGATCACCGGCGTCCGGGTTCTGGAGACCGTGCCCGATACGTTCCTCTCCGGGGCCGACGAGATCCGGCTCGTCGACGTCACCCCCGAGGAGCTGCGGCTCCGTCTCAGGGCGGGGAAGGTCTACGTCAGGGATATGGCCGAAGCGGCGATAGGCCGGTTCTTCAGCACCGGAAACCTCCTCGCTCTCCGGCAGCTTGCCCTGCGCTATGTGGCGACCGCCACCGACCGGCAGATGGTCGGCCATATGCGGGCCCGCGCCATCCCGGGCCCGTGGCCGGCAGCCGAGCGGCTCCTGGTCGGGATCCGGCCGGGCCCGACGGCCGGGCAGCTGGTGCGGGCGGGATACCGGCTTGCCGTCCGGCTCGACGCCGACTGGGTGGTGCTCACGGTGGACCTGGAGAGCGAGCGGGCGCTCACGCTCAGGGAGCGCGCCTGGCTCACGGCGGCGCTGGAGACCGGGAGGAGGCTCGGGGGCCGGATCGTCCGCCTTCGCGGCGAGGATGTCGCCGACGAGATCCTCCGCTACGCCCGGCGGAACAACGTCACCATGATCATGCTCGGTAAGCCCCGTGGGGTCGATAGCCTCTTCTCCCCCGTCTACAGGGTCCTGCGCCGGTCGCGGGGTATCGATATCGTCCTCTATGAGCCCAAAGAGGACGTCGTGCGTATCCCCATCCTCCGGCAGGTCCCGCACCTCCTCTCCTGGGACTACGCCGCAAGCCTCGTCCTGATAGCCGCCGCCTGGGGGGCGAGCATCCTCCTCCAGGGGATCGCCCAGCCCGAACTCCTCCTGGTCCTCCAGCTCCTGCCCGTCGTCGTGACCGCGCTCTTCTTCCGGCGGGGAGCCGCGCTGCTTGCAGCGGTTGTGAGTATCCTTGCATTCGACCTCATCTTCGTCAAGCCCTACTACTCCCTGACGGTAGATGACTGGGGCTACTTTGCCGCGTTTGCCGGCTACGTCGTCATCGCTCTCGTGGTCAGCCGGCTTGCCTCCCGGCTGCGCCGTCTGCTCCCCCAGATGAGGGAGAGCGAGGCCGAGGTAGAGGCGGTCGCCGGACTCTCCCGTGACCTTGCCCGGGCCGCAACAAGGGAGGAGGCCTTCGATACCCTTGCCCGCCACATGCAGGGGTTTGGACCCGGGTCGTCTGCGGTGCTCGCCCCGGGCCCTGCCGGGCTGCACGTCCTGGCAGGCGACCCCGGTTACCCGCTCGACGCGAAGGAGCGGTCGATCGCGCGGTGGTCTTACGAGAATGGCGAGGCCGCAGGCCGGGGAACCGATAACCTCCCCTCCGGGACGGGGCACTACATCCCGGTCAGGGTGCACCGACTCACCTTTGGTGTCATGGCGTTCGTCTTCGCCGACCCGGAGGAGGTGCTCACCCCGGAGAACAAGGAGATCTTCCAGACGATGGCGCTCCTTGCGGCGCTGACCCTGGAGCGGATGAATTGACCGGGTGCGGCGAAAAAAAGGGTTAATCGATGGCTATGAAGGCCTGTTTCCCAACTTTGGCGTAGACGCCGCAGACGGGACATATATAACTCTCGGGCAGGTCCCGGAAGGCCGTCCCCGCGGCTATGCCCCGTTTGGGCTCTCCCCGTTCAGGGTCGTAGATGTACCCGCAGGCCACGCAGAGGTATCTGCCTGTTCGTACGGCCAGGAGCAGGAACGACCGCGGCCCCGCTCCGCAGACCGGGCACGTGTAGTCTGCCGGCAGTTCTTCAAAAGCAGTCCCGGGCGGAATCTTCTGCCCTGGCTCTCCCCGCCCGGGCTCGTAGATGTAGCCACACACTCCACAACGATAAGGTTGCATGCTCTTTGCCATTGGTTATCTCCTCGAGGAAACCAGATACCGGGTCGCGCCGGTACCCTGCGCGGTAATGATGAGCCCCTCAATATAATCCTTTCCTCCGGGGCATTCACCAGGGAGATGCACCGGCGATCCCCGGCACCCGGGAACCGTGCCACGCTCACGAACTCCCGGCTCCCTTCTTCCCGGGTTCGTGGAGGAGCCGGGGAGAGCTCGCCTTCCGGAGCCGGTGCTGCCCCGCACAAAGGTATTTCATGTATGACAACAGACTAAGTAGGGTAAGCGGGGCGCGAAAGCGTAATCAGTGCATCCTCCATCCCGCGTTTATCATGTTCTTCCCCCCGGGCGAGGGTTGCCAAGCCAGGTCAAAGGCGCTAGGTTGAGGGCCTAGTCTCGTAGGAGTTCGAGCGTTCGAATCGCTCCCCTCGCACTTGTTTTGTATGTGTCTGTGGACTAAGGGTAACTGTCACCAGGCATGACTCCCTGATATACCCCGGCCGCCGTATTCCGGGAGGTTTCATGGCGAATCCCCGCTCAGATCGCCAGCGTCACCGCGCCTATCCCGAGGAGGAACACCCCGATCGAGAACCTGAGTGCCCTCCGGTGCTTGAGTCGCCACGTATCGATCCGCTCCGGCGGGATGCCGAGACCGATGCCTGCGGTGATGGCAAGGAGCGGCAGGACGAACATCACGTTGTAGGCAAGAAGGTACGGGATCCCCTCCACAACGGTCGCGTGCTCCGAGAGGAGGGCAAGGACCGCAAGGTACACCCCGCCGGTGCAGGGGAGCTCGAAGACCCCGGCAAGCACACCGAGGAGGCACGCGGCGGGTATGGTTGCTTCCCGGAGCAGGGGGGCGAGGCGCTCCCTCCTCCTCACCGGGATCGCGAGCGTAACCGGCAGGTCGCGCGTAAAGGCGGAAGCGATCTGCAGGACTCCTGCAACGATGGCGATGCACCCCGCGAAGGTCGAGAAGAGGCCCATGACCTCGAACGACCGGACCGCAGCAAACAGGCCGAACCCCGAGAGGAAGTAGACTGCAAAGACCGCCAGCGAATAGGCGGCCCCGGCGGCGAAGACCCGGCCCCGCGTGCCGGCACCGAGGACGCCGACCAGCAGAAAGACCAACACCGCGAAGGCGCAGGGGTTGATGCCGTCAAGGAGGCCGGCAGAGAGCACCAGGGGGAGGGTGAGCGCCACGGGTTCGTCCCGGCCCGGCTCTCTCCACCGCTCCTCGTAGTCGGCGGACGGGATGAGACCGTACTCGAGGGCGACGACCACCTCCCCGAGGTTATCCCGGACCTCCTCCTCCCCGGTGAGTACAACGGTATCGCCGGCAAAGACCACCGGGAGCGCGGGGGTTAAGGAGCCGTATGCCGCATCGAAGGCCGAGTACATCCGGTATGCGTCGCCGCCGGAAGCAGTGTCGTAGAAGACGAACCGGATGTCCGGGTGGGCGGCGGCGATATCCCGGACGGCGGGCATGACCTGGGTACATGCCGAGCAGTGGGAACTGTAGAAGACGGTCACCTGGTGACGTGCGTCGGGAGGGATGGATACCACAGGATCGGCGGATGGACCTGCGGTATCCATTCTCTGACCGGCTGCAACCCCTGCAGCAACACAGAGCAGGGCCAGGGCAACACCGATGATTGCCCGGAGGCGGCGGCTTTGCATGGTCTTCATCCGCCCGGGGAGAATGCGAGCGGTATCGGTCCCCCCTGGGCCTCGCTCTCCAGGAGAGCTCAGGAATACTTAACCCTATGCTGACTGGTTGCGGGGACGTGCCTCCCCCTGCATACGCCCGCGGAAAGAGGGTGGAAGTCGTGCATCACGTGAAAGCATGCCGGCCGGTTCTTCGACTCCGGGCCGAAAGAAGAGATGTCAGACCGGAATGGCTTAAACCAGCACTTCGTGACGCTGCCGGCACCGTGCCTGCAGCTCGTCCCACTCGTCGGGGTGTTCTTCGGCCCACGCAAGGACCGCCTGTGCAATCCGGCCTCGCGACTCCGGGTCGCCCCGGTAGTCGACCAGGATGCAATCAACCACCACTCCTATCCGTTCTTCCGGATCTTCGTCGTTTCCTGTCATACTCCATACCCTCTGATACGCGCCCGGGGCGCTCACATGACTGAGAGATCCGACACCTTATAATCCTGATCATCCCCGGCCGACAGCACCCGGCAGGCCCGGATCAGCCCGGAAAGCGATGCCGGCGGTCAGCAGGCGCCTTCGCAGCCATACCGGCCGGGTTTCGGGCGACCTCGTATCCGGCAGGAGGTGTCAGGCTGCTGCCGGGGGGCACCCCGGGTCCGCGAACCGCCTGCCGGATGCCGCCGCAGGGGTTATCATGCCCAAAAGAGAACGGGTACGCGAACGACCATGAGACTCGGCGTGCTCTTCTCGGGCGGGAAAGACTCTCTCTTCGCCTGCTGGAAGGCGATGCAGCAGGAGGAGGTGACCTGCCTGATCACGGTCGTCTCCCAGAACCCCGAGAGTTACATGTTCCACACCCCGAACATCCACCTTGCCGGGCTGCAGGCCGTGGCGGCGGGGCTCCCCCTCGTGGAGGTGGAGACGGCGGGCGAGCAGGAGGCGGAACTCCTGGATCTCGCGCGGGCTCTCCTCCTGGCCCGGGAACGGTTCGGGATCGAGGGGGTCGTCACCGGGGCGATCCTCTCGATCTACCAGGCCGCACGGATCCAGCGGATCTGCCGCGAACTGGACCTCTGGTGCTTCAACCCGCTCTGGCACACGGACCAGGAGGCCTACATGGAGGAACTCATCGGCGCCGGGTTCCGGGTGATCATCGCGGGCATCTTCTCCTGCCCTTTCGACGCATCCTGGCTCGGGAGGGAGATCGACCGCCGCACCCTCGACGACCTCCGAAAGGCCGCCCGGAAGTACCGGATCACCCTCACCGGCGAAGGCGGGGAGTTTGAGACGTTCGTCATCGATGCCCCCTTCTTCTCCCGGCGGATAGCGATCGAGGAGGCATCGGCGGTCTGCCGGAACTACAACGGCGTCCTCCGGATCGAGCGGGCGGGGCTGGTGGAGAAGTGATCCTGGTCGTCGACCTCTGCTACCGTGACGGCTCGCTCTCCCGCGCCGAGTTCGTCGGGCCGGTCGAACGGTTTCTCCGGGGGGCCGGAGCAGAGCCCGTCGTCCGTCACTACACCGCCGTCAGCGCACCGGATATCGAGGGTGCGGATGGGGCGGTCCTCTGCGGGACGGCGTTGAAGGACACGGGTTTTGCGGAGCACCCCGGGCGGTTCCGGTGGCTGCCTGCGTTCGAACGCCCGGTGCTCGGCATCTCCTCGGGCATGCTGGCCCTCGCGGCGGCATTCGGCGGCGGCACCGTGCCGTGCTGCGAGATCGGTATGACGGATGTCCGGGTGACCGCGCCGGATCCCCTCTTTGCCGGGATGACGGGCTTTCCCGCATATGAACTGCATGAACGCGCCGTGGAAACCCCTCGCGGGTTCATACCCCTCGCCGTCTCGGACCGGTGTGTCCAGGCGATCCGGCACCGCTCGCTCCCGCTCTACGGTCTCCTCTTCCACCCGGAGGTCAGGAACGAGTGGGTCATCGAGCGGTTCCTCCAGCAGGTGGAGAACACTCAGTAACACTTATCCCCACGGGCCCCGGTAGATGAGGTAGAGGTGCCCCCGGGCACCCGGGACAGGGATGAAATCGAGGTTACGCCATACCCGGCCCATGCCGGCGGGGGGATGAGAGGGTGCCGGACCCGCTCAGGCTGCTTATCGTCACCGGGAGCCCGGACGACGCTTCCCTGGTCCTGGAGGCGCTCCGGAAGACCGGACTCCCGTTCGAGGCAGCCTCATGCCGGCGGTTTGACGAAGGTCTCGATGCGCTCCGGCAAGAATCGTTTGATGTCGTCCTGCTCGACCCCGGCCGGGATCCCGGGGCGGCGGCGCGGGTGAGCGGCCAGACCCCCGGGATCCCGGTCATCCTCCTCGTCTCGCGCGATGACCTCGACCTGGCGGTCAGGGCGCTCTGGCGCGGTGCGGACGATTATCTGGTCCGGGAGGAGATCACGCCCGAACTCCTTGCCTGCACCCTCCGCCACGCCCTCGCGCTGAAGCGTGCGGAGGCAGCGCTCGGGAGGGTGGAGGGCATGTGGCGCGAGATCGGCGGGAGCCTGCACGAAGGGGTGCTGGTGGTCGACCGGGGAGGCGTCATCATGTTCGCCAGCGCCCGGATGGCGGAGATCCTCGGCTATCCCGCGGGCGAGTTGCCGGGGACTTCCTTCCTCTCCTTCGTCGACCAGGACGACGCGCCGCGGGCGGCGGCCCTGATCGGGCGGTGGAGCGAGGACGGGCGGAAGGAGGCTGAACTCCGGCTCCGGCGCTCTGATGGCGAGGCGGTTGCCGCGAGGGTTGCTGCCTCCCCGGTCACCGCCGGGGGCGAGGAACACCCGGGTATGGCCATCGGTGTTGCGGACATCACCGGGCAAAAGACCGCCGAGGAGAAGGTCAGGCGCAGGAACGCCCAGCTCGACGCCATCAACCAGGTGGTGAGGACCGCCGCGGCGTCGGCGGACATGGACGAACTGTTGGCAGGCGTGCTCGAAAAGACCCTGGAACTCCTCGGTTTTGAAGGAGGCGGCGTGTACCTGATCGACCCCGGCCGGTCGAGGGCCGAACTGGTCGCCGAGACCGGGCTCCCGGAGGGGGACTCGCTCCGGCAGCGGATCGTCGACCTGGACATCCCGCCATACGACGCGGTCATCGGGCAGGGCATCCCGCATTTCGTGGAGGACTACCCGGAGGGCGCCGGTGACGGAATCCGGGCGTTTGCGAGCATCCCCATCACCGCCGAAGGGAAGGTCATCGGCGCCGTCAACCTGGCCAGCCGGAGTCCACATATCTTCTCCCCCGCCGAGCGGGAACTGCTCACCTCCATCAGCCAGGAGATCGGGAGCGCCGTCGAGCGGATGCGGCTCCGCGAAGGGCTGGAGAAAGCGCACGAACAGGCGAACTTCTACCTGGATCTCCTGACGCACGACATCAACAACGCGAACACCGCCGCCATCGGCTACGCGATGCTCCTCCGCGAGATGCTCTCCGGGCCGGAGAAGAACCTTGCCGGGAAGCTCACGGCCGCTGTCAGGCAGAGCGCAGAGATCATCAGGAACGTCTCGGCGATCCGGCGGATCGCGCAGGAGAGCCTCGTGCCCCGGCCGGTGGACCTCGATGCCGTGATCCAGAACGTCATCTGCCTCTTTCCGGACGCCGACATCGTCTACGAGCCGCAGGGCCGGTGGGTCGCTGCCGACGACCTCCTGTCGGAGGTCTTCATAAACCTCGTCGGCAACGCCGCCAAGTTCGGCGGCCCCGGCGTCTCGATCCGGATCAGTACCCGGGAGGAGGACGGGACCGTTGTAGTCTCGGTCGAAGATACCGGCCCGGGGATACCGGACGCCGAGAAACCCCGGGTCTTTGAGAAGTTCAGAAAAGGCGGGGCAAAGAGCGGCAAAGGAATCGGGCTCTACATCGTCCGCGTCCTGATCGAACGCTACGGGGGCCGGATACGGGTCGAGGACCGGGTGCCGGGCCACCCGGAGTCCGGCGCCGCCTTCCGGTTCACGCTCCCGGCCTGCCTGCCCATCACCGGCCGTACTGGTTGATCGTGTTGATCAGGGCCGAGAACCCTTCCATCTCTTTCTCGAGCACTTCGGTCCGGGTCATGCCCATGCTCGTCTCTGCATCGGCCGTCAGCATCTCGGGGCCGCGCACCACCTCGCGGTCGACGCCGTCGGCGGAGAGGATTGTCCGGGCCTCGGCGTCGTGGACGAACGCCCGGCCGGGGATGATCACGACGTCCTCAAGCCTCGTCAGGTTTACCCCGGCGAGGTCTTCGGCGGTGATGAGGCAGGCAATCTCCTTTCTGACCCTGACGACCCGTGAGCGGTAGCCGCGGATCGAGAGGACCCGCTGGATGAAGGGGGCGGCGATGCTCCCGGTGATCACCGTCGCACGTCTCTGGACCCGGGGGAGCTTCTTCAAGAGGTCGGGTTCATGGAGGATCGCGAACGGGGACCCGATCGAGGGGTCCCCGAGGGGTGTCCCGCTGATCTTCATCGAGAACCGCTCGTTGAGGTCGGTGACGAGCTCGTGGAACTCGTCGACGGTATGGACCTGCTGCCCCTCGATGAGCGGCGTGTTGCCGAGGATGAGCCCCTGGTCGGTCCGGTTGGCAAACCGCATCAGGATCAGCCCTTTTGCGCCCCGCCCCTCGAGCCACGTACAGGTCTTCTCAAGGGTTTCGCCGTCGTTCACGCCCGGTATGACGACTGCGGCGGCGTAGACGTCAATCGCGCCGCAGAGCCGGTCGAGGACCGCGAGCGAGGCTTCCGGGGTCGGGTCGTGCATCCAGCGCCGCCGGAGGCCGGGGTCGGCGGCAAAGACGGTGTACGAGACCTCGGAGAGGCCGTTCTCGATGAGGAAGTCGGCTATGCCCGGGTCGTCGAATCCTTTCCCGCTGGTGTAGCCGATGTGGAGCGGCGCCTCCATGCTCGCGAGCAGTTCGACGAGGTCGCAGAAGTCGGGGTAGCAGCTAGGGTCCCCGCCGCCGCTGATGGTGATCCGGTCGACGTCGTCGCCCATCACCTGGAGGTTGCCCAGTACTTCGTCGGCGACGGTCCGGAGGTCTTTGAACCCCGCGTACCCCTCACGCACGCCCCGGGTGCAGTAGTCGCAGCCTTTCTGGAAGGGGAGGCAGTATTTGCAGCCAAACGACGTCGTCCCCTGGACGTGTTTGAAGTAGCAGTACGAACAGAATCCCCGGCAGTCGAGGCCGGGCCGGCCCCCGAGATCGACGGTGAGATGCGACATTCTGTTGGTACTTCTGCGCTCTTCTGTTATGAACCTTGTAGACCCGCCTTCCGGCGGCATCCTGCACCGTTATGGTCAGGCGTTTGCCTTGCGGTTACATCCCACCGGTTCGAAGGGGCTCCTGCGCGTTATACGTGACCTCTTCGGTTGTGAGCACCGCCCAGGGGGAGGCCTCGTCCTCCCAGGCAATCGCGACGGTCCCGGGGAGCAGCCGCCCGTCTATCCTGCTCCATTCCCTGACTTCGTTCAGCCACAGGATCTTCTTCTCGGTCTCCTCGCCCTTGTAGCGCATCGACCGCATCTCCTGCAGCAGGGCGGTCTTCGGGTCGAAGCGCAGGATGATCCGCTCCTCTGCATTGCCGAACGGGATCACCAGCTCTGCCGTATGCTCGTTCACGGGCTCAAAGTGCGCTCGTGGATCGGTGACCCACACGGCCGGCATCCAGACGGCCTCGGCCCATAGGGCAAGATTGGCGCCCTGGTCGATCTTCGGACCCGCGACGACGCCGAACGGCAGTTCCAGGCGGGCGGTGCCGTTGGTGTAATACTCGTTGACCTTCATCACCGGCAGCCCGAAGAACGTGTTCTCGATGTAGTGGTGGTAGTTCCGCCCGGTCTTGTGGGTAAACCGGAACCGCGCCGGGAATGTGATCCCGCCGATGCGCATGGTGCCGCGCCCGCCGATCCCTGCCGACTCGATCAGCGGCAGATCGCTGCCGTAGAGAGTGCGGTAGAAACGCTCCACGGGTTGAGGCAGCCCCTCCGGCAACGGGACCGTCTCTGGTGCGGCCGCTGACCCCACCGGCGGTGGAAAGGGAGCGGGTTCTACCTGCAATCCCACCCAGCCCACGAGGAGGAGGGCGAGAAGAACGGCCACGATGATGATTATCGTAGTTACGAGATTCATCTCCTCACACCTGCAATGCTCATCCTGTCCTGTCGGCCCCTGTTTGGATCGGCGCATCGTGCTCCCCTACGGTCGAGGAGTACCTGCAGAACTGCCGTTTGTCTGCGGAGGGTTTTATACTATGTGAACTCCCTCTAACCAGAGATGAGAACGAGCCACCGGCTGCTGCTCCGGCTCTACCATGACCCCGGCTATGACTTCTCCCGGGTCGAGATCGAGTACGTCGACAGAGGGGCGCCCGGCGACCGCTCGACGGTGCAGGGCGACCGGGTCCTCGCGCTCGATGCGCAGTACCTGGAGGTGGACGCCGGGACCCATGTCGCCTCTATTCCCTACCACCGGGTCCGGCGCATCCTCTACGACGGCGGGACCGTGTGGGAACGCGGCGCTCCGCCAGCGGCGGGGCGTGGGAAACCCGAAGGGCCCTGAGTGCGCCCGGGAGCCGCGAGAGGATTTCGACGCCACCTTTTTTACCGCAGACGACCAATAATATAGAGTATGCCCCAGTGGCTTAGCTGGCAGAGCGGCTGACTTGTAATCAGCAGGTCCCGTGTTCAAATCACGGCTGGGGCTCTTTACCCTTTTGTGTAAAGCCCGTTTCCAGAACGGGTTGTTCCCCAGGCATTATTTGTCTCCAGCCCATGAAAATACATACCGTCTGGTCGTGCTCAACCCCATCGGCGTCCCAACGCGCGGTGTGGCGTTACGATGAAACGGGCATCTATCCCGCCGGCCCGCCATCTTCGCCGTCGTAACTATATTATCTCCCGGAGAGAATAGTTCAACCGGAACCGGAGGAGGAGCAGCCACGAAGATCAGGGTCACCCGCTGTTTTGAAGAAGAGGACGCCGACACGCCCGCGGTTTCGCCGGCGGTCCTCGAGATCGAGGTGGACCAGGGAGACGTCCCTTCCGCAGACGAGATCCTCTCGTTCGCGTCCGTCCACGGGGACTTTGTCTGTGTCCCGGACCGCATCTTCCGCCGGTTCGAGATCATCCTCCCGCTGGAGAGTCGTCTTGAGATCCTCAAGGACGCGCTCCTCCAGGTCATACGCCTCGAACCTGAAGGAGCCGGGGGGCTCAACCCCTATGAGGTCGAAGACTTCGTCGATACGCTCGAGAAGACACGGCAGAGGGCGCTTGAGGGCGGCAACACCCCCTGACGCCCTCTCCGGCAGGCGCGGTCCGGCCGTGTGGCACCGGCAACCGGCCCCCGATTCGTTCACCTTTTTGCGGAGGACCGCGAACCTGTAGGTGATCGGAGTGGCAGAAGAGGAGAGAGGGGTGTGCGGGTCCGGCGGGCTTGCCCGAAACGCTATCCATACCATGGACTGCATAGAGGGCATGCAGCGCCTCCCGGCAGGCTCGGTTGATATCATCGTCACGTCGCCGCCCTACAACATCGGGAAGGCATACAATTCTTACGACGACCAGAAACCCCGGGATGACTACCTCGACTGGATGGAGCGGGTCGCCAGCGGGGCGGCGCGGGTTCTCGCCGACGACGGCTCGTTCTTCCTCAACATCGGCGGCAAACCCCGGGACCCCTGGATACCCTTTGATGTGGTCCAGCGGTTCCGCCCCCACTTTACGCTGCAGAACGTCATCCACTGGGTCAAGTCGATCGCCATCGCGAAGGAGGACGCGGGCAATTACGAGAATATCGCCGGTGATGTCGCCGTCGGCCATTACCAGCCGGTGAACAGCTCCCGGTACCTGAGCCAGTGCCATGAGCACATCTTCCACTTCACGAAGGAGGGAGACGTCGCCCTCGAAAAACTGGGCATCGGCGTGCCCTACCAGGATAAGAGCAACATCGGGCGGTGGAAAGCGGCGGAGCGCGACCTCCGGGACCGGGGGAATACCTGGTTCATCCCCTACCGGACCGTCCGCTCCTCCCGGCCCCACCCAACCAGTTTCCCGGAGAAACTCCCCGAGATGTGCATCCGGCTCCACGGCTGCCGGCCCGGGATACTGGTCCTTGACCCCTTCATGGGCATCGGGAGCACGGCGCTTGCGGCAATCGCCCTCGGCGCCGACTATATCGGGTTTGAGATCGACCCGGCCTACCGGGATATTGCGGAAGCCCGGATCGCCGAAGCGCGCCGGACGGCAGGGCAGGGCTGAGGACCGGCGGCGACTTTCCCGGGGTTGTGGGGAACTACTACACCGATTCCAAATGAACAGACCGTGCCTGACCTTTGTCCCTTCCCCACGGAGCGCTCCCTTCGCCCCCACCCCGCCCGCGCTTCACCCAGGTGGAATACCCGTACGCTTCTCTGGCAACCCCGCCCGGCCCGCGCTTCGCCTCTCCCCGCCCCGGGGATGGTGCTGGCAGCGGTTTCCCGGGAGGAGAGCCAGAACCCGATTTTCCAGGCTTGTCCCGGTACTGGACCGTGGTGGCTATCGCCACGGGGAGGGACCGAGGGGCTCGTCCCTCCCGGGCAAAATGTGCTAGCGTCCTCTCCAGCACTACCCCGCCTCCCGGGGCAGGCCAGTCATGGCGATACCCGGTGGGAAGCCGTGCCAGGGGGCGGTGCTGATGTCGGTTTCCTGAAAGACCGGGAAAATCCGTGCCCGGGGATGCAAACTCCCGGGCGGTGCGAAACACGATCGATGGTCTCCTCCGGCGAGAGTGCCGGTAATTGAGAATCGATGCACTACATCCTGCCGCTCGCGGCGGCGCCGGCGGTCCGGGCCGGCCCGTGAAGCGGGTCTCCGGTGCAGGTCACCGATATTCATCGAGAGGCCCGTCCGGACCAAGTCTATTATATAATTCGGGCGTTATGTAGCCCCTGCCAGAGAGGGACAACAATGGATATAAAGTACGTATCAACGACATGCCCGTACTGCGGCACCGGGTGCGGGTTCAACCTTGTCGTTCGCAACGGCAAGGTCTTTGACGTGGCGCACTGGCAGCGCGCACCCGTCAACGGGGGCAAGCTCTGCCCCAAAGGACGTTATGCCCATGAATTCATCAACAGCCCGGATCGCCTCACGAAGCCGCTGATCAAGAAGGACGGCACATTCGTCGAGGCGACCTGGGACGAGGCGTACGATCTGATCGCGGAGAAGTTCGGGTCCTACAAACCCGACGAGATGGCCTGCCTCTCCTCCGCCCGGGCATCGAACGAGGAGAATTACTTAATGCAGAAGTTCGCCCGGGTGGCGCTCAAGACGCCGCACGTCGACCACTGCGCCCGGCTCTGCCACGCATCCACCGTCGCCGGCCTCGCGGCGGTCTTCGGGTCCGGGGCAATGACCAATTCGATCAAGGACATCACCGAGTCAAAGTGCATCTTCATCCTCGGGTCCAACACCTTCGAGCAGCACCCGCTGATTGCGCGGAGCGTCATCCGCGCAAGAGGGGACGGTGCGAAGGTGATCGTGGCCGACCCGCGCAACACACCGACCGCCCGGCAGGCCGACCTCTACATGCCGTTCGTCTCCGGGACCGACGTCGCCATCTTAAACGGCCTGATGCAGGAGATCATCAAAAACGGCTGGGAAGACAGGGAGTTCATCAAAAAGAGGACGAAAGACTTCGAGAAACTCAGGGAAGTCGTCATGAAGGACGCCTACAGCCTTGAGAACGTCTCAAAGATCTCCGGCATCCCGGTCGAGAGCCTCAGGACCGCCGCCGGGTGGATCGCGCAGGCCGAGGTTGCCACGCTCATCTACTCGATGGGCATCACCCAGCACACCGTCGGCGTCGACAACGTCAAATCGACCGCGAACCTTATGATGCTCACCGGCAACCTGGGCAAGCCCGGCGGCGGCGTGAACCCGCTCCGCGGCCAGAACAACGTCCAGGGCGCCTGCGACATGGGAGCCCTCCCGAACGTCTACTCCGGCTACCAGAAGGTCACCGACGAGGCGACCCGGGAGAAGATGATGGAAGCCTGGGGTGTCGATGATATCGCCGAGGGTAAGGTCGGCTACACCGTCACCGAGATGATCAACATCCTCGCCGACAACCCCGGCGAGCTCAGGTGTATGTATATCATGGGCGAGAACCCGATGCTCTCCGACCCGGACATCCAGCACGTCGAGGAGGGACTCCGGAACCTGGAGTTCCTGGTCGTCCAGGACATCTTCCTGACTGAGACGGCCCGCCTTGCCGACGTGGTGCTCCCCGCCGCCTGCTACGCGGAGAAGGACGGCACCCAGACGAACACCGAGCGGCGCGTCCAGCGCTGGAGGAAGGCCCAGGACCCGCCGGGAGAGGCGAAACCCGACTGGCAGATCCTCTGCGACCTCGGGAGGAGGATGGGCTACGGGAAACAGTTTGCGTTCGAGAGCCCCGAAGCGATCTTTGCCGAGGTCGCCGCCGTCACCCCGTCGTACCACGGCATGTCCTACGGCCGCCTCGACCCGGACGGCCTGCACTGGCCCTGCCCGACCGCGGAGCACCCGGGGACGGCGATCCTCCACCGGGAGAAGTTCGCCATGCCGGACGGCCTTGGGGTCTTTTCCGCCATCGAGTGGAAACCGCCCGCCGAGGTCCCCGACGCCGAGTATCCGTTCGTCCTCACCACCGGGCGGGTCATCTGGCAGTGGCACACCGGCACGATGACCCGCCGGTCGCGGAGCCTTGAGAAGGAGGCGCCGATCGGCTGGATCGAGATCAACCTCGAGGACGCAAAGGCGCTCGGCATCAGGGACGACGAGGTCGTCCGGGCGAGCACCCGCCGCGGGTCCATCGATATCCCCGCCCGGGTCACCCCGGAGATCATCAGGGGCGTCATGTTCATCCCGTTCCACTACAAGGAGCACCCGGCGAATATGTTGACGCACAACGCGCTCGACCCGATCGCAAAGATCCCGGAGTTCAAGGCCTGTGCGGTCAAGGTCGAAAAGATTGTGGAGGCGTGAGATATGGCAGGAAAAGGCGATTTACTCTATGCGTGGACGACGGATGAGGCTCTCAGGGAGAAGGCGGAGACCGGCGGGGCAGTCACCGCGCTGCTGCGTTACGCTCTTGAGAGCGGTATGGTCGACGGGGTCTTTGCGGTCAGGAAGGGCGCGGACGTCTACGACGCGGTGCCGGCGCTGATCACCGACCCCGCCGAGATCGGGGGGATTGCCGGGTCGCTCCACTGCGGCACCCTCCTCCTCCCGAAGCAGATGCGGCGCTGCCTTCTATCCGCCGAACCGGATATGCGGATCGCGACAGTCCTCAAGGGCTGCGACGTCAAGGCGATCTACGAGATGGCCAAGCGCAACCAGGTCAACCTCGACAACATCATCGTCATCGGCTTAAACTGCGGCGGCACCATCCGGCCGGAGACGGCGCGGATCATCGTCCGGGAGAAACTCGGTCTTGACCCCGACGATGTCGTCAAGGAGGAGATCGACAAGGGAAAGTTCATCGTCATCACCAAGGACGACCAGCACGCATCCGTCTCGATCGACGAACTCGAAGAGGGGGCAAAAGACCTCCTCGGGAACGAGGGGCTCGGCCGCCGGTCCAACTGCCGCCGGTGCAAGATCAAGATCCCGCGCCAGGCGGACCTCGCCTGCGGCAACTGGGGCGTCATCGGCGAGCGTGCCGGCAACGCCACGTTTGTCGAGGTCTGCTCCGAGAAGGGCGCAAACCTCCTCAACGGCGCCGTGCAGGCTGGCGCGGTGGCGACGGAGGCGGCAAATCCGAAAGGGATCGAGATCCGCGGCAAGGTCGAGAACGCCATGCTGAAACTCGGCGACCGGTGGCGGGCACGCTACTTCGGGGCGCTCGGCGAGGGTACGGAGCGCCTGAAGAGGATCCGGGAGCAGACGAGCCGGTGCATCAAGTGCTACTCCTGCATCGAAAACTGCCCGATCTGCTACTGCATCGACTGCAGCACGAGAAAGGATTACCTGGTCGAACCCGGCGTGATCCCACCGCCGTTCATGTTCCACCTGATCCGGTTCGCGCACATCTCCGACTCCTGCGTCAACTGCGGCCAGTGCGAGGAGCTCTGTCCCGTCGAGATATCGAACTCGGTCTTCCTCCACGCCATCCAGACAGATCTCGAGAAGCTCTTCGGGTTCCACCCGGGTGAGGATATGACCCCGCCGGTGCTCGCGCTCGTCGAGGAGAAACCCGAGCGCGACCGGCTTCTCGCCACCGGCAGCGACCAGATCTTTGATATCTTCAAGTGACGGCCATCCGGGAGGCCGGGACCCGGGGGGATTCCCTCTCCCGGGTCTTCCGTACGTTCTCTCCCCGGGCCCGCCGCACGATCTCCGGAGACGCCCATAGCGCCCCTGTAGTCCCGGATCTTTCTCGGGCCGGGTTTCCCACTGTCAGCGCCGAATTGCAATCCCGGAAGACGGGCATATGGGTCCTGGCGGGGGTGTAGCACCGGGCCCGTGGTCCACGATGGAACCGGGACGAGTGACCGCCCCATCCCTGGAGAGAACCGTCCGGTCACCGGCCTCGCGGCGGATGCGGCGGACCGGGCTCCTCCGCACCTGCCATCCGCAACGTGGGGTGCCTGACCTGGCGGGGGCGCCGCGGGGGGTACTCGAGCCCCTGTAAACCGCTCGGAGAGTGGGCCGATCCGGGACCCGGCCCCCTCCTCTAAAACTGAGCGAAATGACCCTTATATCCCCAAAATAACGATAATTATTCGGTTTCGGGGCCCACCATGGGGGCACACGCCGACGCGCAGCCATCCGCGATGATTTTACCGGATATTCGTTGCCCTGGCATGGAGGGAGGCGGAGTTTGAAAGAACTGCGCGCCTGCTCCCGCATACCCGTTCAAATATCACCCTGAAACCACCTATATTCCGCGTGGTCTCAAAAACAAAGCCAGAAGCATCGTTTATTGATTCTTGATGTTTAATTACGGGAATTAACTCATATCGAAGATAAGCGCCTGAATTTGGGTTATACTCACCTTACGCAACGATCAATTCGAAACTTATTAATAGCACTCTCAAATTACTGATTAATTAGACCTATACATTCGGATTACTTGACGGTATAGGTAGGACGTTTAGAGAGGTGTAAGAAAAATGGTGTTCCATCCTCCAGTTGCTATAGTAGCAAAAGCAGGTGATACCGGGAAGTACAAGGTCGGGCTACCGGCCTGGAACATGGTCCTGCGTGGTGTCATGTCCGGAGCCTACATCGCCATGGGCGGTGCGCTCGCAACAGTCTGTTCGACCGGTGTCATGGCATCCGACGCCGCGATGAGATCCGGTTTCGCAAGTGCCGGTATGGCCCAGTTCATCCTGGGTGCTGTCTTCCCTGTGGGGCTTATCATCACGGTCATGACCGGTGCAGAACTCTTCACCGGCGACGCGATGCTCGCCCCCATGGCCGCGTTCATTCACAAGATCAGCTGGGCAAGCGTGCTCAACCTCTGGATCTGGGTGTATATCGGCAACTTCATCGGGTCGGTAATCTTTGCGTTTATCATGGCATACGGGCCGTGTGTCAGCTTCGATGCCGCCGGAACCGCAACACTCACCGCGTTTGGCTTGAGAGCGATCGGCATAGCGACGGCAAAGACGAGTTACATCGGCGGAATGGCGCTGTTCTCGGCATTCCTCAAGGGTATTGCCTGTAACTGGCTCGTCAACCTCGCCATCCTGCTCGGTATCTGCGCAGACGACGCGATAGGAAAGATCGTCGGTATCTGGTTCCCGATCTTCGCCTTCGTTGCCAGCGGGTTCGAGCACAGCGTTGCGAACATGTACTTCATCCCCACGGGCATCTTCTGCACGGGCCTTGACCCCACAAAGGCCGTCGCGACGCTCAACTGGGTGAGCATGTGGACCAACAACGTGATCATCGTCACGCTCGGCAACATCGTCGGTGGTCTGCTCTTCGTCGGCATCATCTACTGGGTCGCGTTCAGAAAGGAAATTGCAGCCCTCAAGTAAACCTGATTGACAATGCAGATCGGAGATACTAAAGTGAGGGTGACGGCCATTGCACTGGCCGTCTTCCTCTTTTTTGTGGTCCTGATCGCGGTGTACGTCCTCGCTACCGGGGAGGTATCCATGCTGATCTGGGCGGTTCCGGCGGCCATCATGCTGCTTGTCATACCGGTAGCGCTCAACTACATGAGCCAGACGCAGTATGCATCACTGGTGCCGGTCTACGAAGCAGAAGCAAGGACGGTCCGTGTCCGGGAGATCAACTTAAACATGCTCGGCGAGCCGGTGCGCATCAAGGGCGTCGTCGAGCGGGTGTATTTCCAGTTCCTCAACCGGCCGCAGTACCTCGTCGCCGACCGGACAGGCGAGATATCGGTCAAGATGTTCACTTCCCCGGCAGAAGACGTGCAGAAAGGGGATGTGGTCGAGGTGCTCGGAACGGTCGTCAAACGCTATATCCTGTCCGGGGATGCGGTCATCAACTGCGTCTCCATCCGGAAAGTCGAGAAAGTTCAGCAATCCTGACGCCCCCGGGCGCCAGAGCGTTCAGTGAAGGGACGGTTGACACGGGATAGGACCCTGCCGCCATCACCTTCGCGCCTTCTTGTTAAAACGTTCTGTCAAGACCGTCGTCTATCGGTCTTGCCCCCGGCCTTTCGCTGAGATCCCGGATGTAGTCCTCAAAGAGATGGATCCGGGTGCTCACGGGGAACGGTATCCCGATGGTGCTGATGACCGCTTCTCCCGGCTCAAGCGTCTGGATCTCGGTGTCCAGGCGGGAGAGGTCCTGTTTTGCGCTGCTCGCGATCATATCGCGGTCCCCCCGGTCGGAGAGCCCCATCACGACGAAGGTGTTTAACTGGGCAAGGACCCGGGCATCGATGTTCTTTGGCTGTTGCGTAACCACGCAGAGCCCCACACCGAACTTTCTCCCCTCCATCGCGGCTTCCCGGAAGACCCGGGTGCTCCCGGACCCCGATCCCAGCACCCGCTGGGCCTCCTCGATGGTGATCAGCACCTGCTTTGCCTCCTCTGCGCTCTTTGCGTCTTCCCCCTGGTGGTTGCGCATGATCATGCGGGTTATGATCGAGAGGACGAAGAGTTCGCTCTGCTCGCTCATCCCCGGGATATCGATCAGGACGACCCTGTTCTCGTGGAGCGCCCTCATAATGTCCGGGATCGAGGAACCCTTCGACCGGAAGAAACCACGGTTCCGGTTGAGCATGCCCGCGATACGCCGCTGCATCACGGCGAGCGTGCTCGTGGAGAAGTTTTTCAGGTCACGGGCAATCCCGCGGTGCGGGCCGCTGTAGGTCGCGGCATCGAAGGTCGCGGCGTCGATCCCCTGGAAGAAGTCGATCACGTCCGAACCGGGCACGCTCTCGAGCATCTCCACGACCTCGCGCTGGGGCGGGGAGTGCTCGTAGAGCAGGAGGAGGTCGGGCATCCGGAAGTCGTCGTAGTCAAGGTAGAGCTGGTCCAGCCGGTACTTCTTCCTGTCCTGCTCCGGTCGGGTGGAGAAGACGGCAAGGCCGTCACGGCCCGCCTGGTAGTGCAGGAGCCCCCTCGTCGCCTCTCCGCTCGACGACCGCCCGCCCGCCACGTACTCGCCGTGCGGGTCGACGATGAGGAGCCCGAACGCCCTCGTCCGCATGCAGGAGGCGCAGAAGACCTTCATGAAGTTGCTCTTCCCCATCCCTGTCGTCGCAAAGACGCCCATGTGCTGCCGCATCACTGCCGGGTGAAGCGCCACCCTCACGTCCTTTAAGACGCCCTGGCCGGTCTTCATCACGCCGACCTCGATATCGCCCATCACCTGCGCGAGGAACGCGAAGTCCCGGGACTCCGGCCGCTCCACGCGGGAGAACTTTGCCGGGATCGTCCGCGGTTTCCGGAAGTCGCCGTCTTCCCCTATGTAGCCGAGAGGGACCGCCTCGACGAGGATGAAGACGTCCTCCCCTATCCCGTAGAAGTGCTCGGTATGAGGGCGGGTGTCCCACTTCGGGTCGGAGAAGTTGCAGTCGTGGAGGAGGTCGCTGACTTTGGCAAAGAACGTCAGTCCTTTGACGCTGTCGGTGATCTTTAAGACGTCCCCGAGATAGAGCTCTGCGTCGTGCGGGACGGCAAACCGGTAGCTGAGCACCCGGTCCCCGATCAGGCGGTACTTCGAGGCGTCGTCGCCGTCAATATCGATCAAACTCATCATGGTAATCACCGAAGATGCTGGTGTAATCGGCGAGATTCATGCCGAGCCGGTCCATGTCCCGGATGATGTCGTGGCGGACCTGTTCGACCGCATCCCTCCCTATCCGGGTGGTGAGGTGGGCGTCAAGGAGCGGATACGGGTAGCCCGTGACCCTGCCGTCGTCGGCAAAGGAGGCGAGCGCGGAGAAGACCCGTTCGACCCGCTCCGGGTTGTAATACTTGGGGATCTCCACTTTGAACGCCCGATCGGCCCGCGGGTGCAGCCGCGCGACGTACTGTTCGCCCCGCTGTTTCCAGGCGGAGGTCTCCCGGCGGTCGAGCAGGCCCCCGGCGGCGGAGACACAGAGGTACCAGGGCTCGGGGACGCCGAGGCCGCGGGCAAGCCCCTCCGCCGCCGGGACGACGGGGTGCCCCCCGCCCCAGGTGAGCGACGTCCGTTTCGTCACTGCGGCGATGAGCACCCCCCGGAGGTTGCAGAGGTTCAGGAGACTCTCGATGACCTCGTCGTGGCTTGCGTGGCGGACCTGGAGCGTGCCGTCGAGGACGATGAGGTCGCCGGTATCGAGTTCCTCGGCCATCTCCATCGCCGCCCGGTACTCGAGGGTATCCCGTATGACGGCGGCGTTTCTCGCGGGGTCGTCGTGGTCGAGGTGCACTTTCGGGGGACGGCGGAAGCAGTCGTAAAAGAGCGCATCGAAGTCCTCGTTCCCGGTGCCGGGGTTGACCGTGACGACGTAGAGAGGCGTCGTCCTGTGGTGGAGGCGCGCACCGCCGGCATACGCGCTGACCGATGCTCGGACGGCGGCTACGGCAAAACAGCCCGCGTCAAGGACGATGGTGTTGCTCCCGTCGACGGCGCAGACGGCACCGTCGAACTCGGGCCGGCAGTGCCGGTAGGAGGCCGGGTCAAACCCGCCGGCGGCTGAGAACCGCTCTGCAAGGTCCGGCGGGGCGGCCTCCCGGATCCTCCCGGCGACCCGCCGGATAGCGTCCCGGTACAGGGTGTTTCGGTCCATCACTCGAACTCCCGGACCCGGCTTGCATGGTCTGCCCCCATCTCGACCACGAGCGTCGTCGAGAACTCGTCCTGAACCTCGGTGATGTGGGATATGAGGAGGATCTGGGGAAAATGGGCCTCCTGGGTCCGGAGCGCGCGGAGAAGGTTGCTCCGCCGCCCCTCGTCCTGGCTCCCGAAGATCTCGTCGAATATCAGGAACGTGGAGTCGTGCACCCCGTTCACCTCGGCAAGGAACCGGGAGAGAGCGACACGAAGAGCGATCGCGATGTCGTCCTGCTCTCCCCCGCTGAACCGGTCAGCCGGGTAGTCGTCTCCCATGTCGTGGACGAGGACGGTGAAGTCGTCGTCGAGCATCACGGTGCTGTACCTCCCGTCGGTGATCTCCGCAAGCACCCTCCCGGCCTCCTCCTCGATCCGGTCCCTGACCACCTGCAGGAGGTAGTCGGTGTAGTCCCTGATGAGGGAACGGGTGAGTTTCAGGCGCCCTATCTCCTCGGTGAGCGCCTCCTGCTGCCGGAGGAGGGCATCCGCACGGGAGAGCCTCCCGGCCGCTTCCTCGATATCGGCCGAGAGACTGCTTATGCGGGCAGTGATCGCAAACTTCCGCTCCCGTGAGGCCAGGAGGTCCCCCTCACGATTCGCGAGCGCCTCTTCTACCGCTGCAACCTGCCGTTCGTCGAAATCAAGGCCATTCAAGGCTTTTTTGACCCGGAGCCGTTCGGCCTCCCGGCTCGCGAGGAGGTCCTGCTTTGCCTTGAGCGCCCCGGCGAGCCTCGGGACCTCCTCGAGGCGGACCCTGAGTTCCAGCGCCTTCCGGTGGGCTGCTTCGGCGCGGCTGCACTCTTCGCCGAGGTGCGCGAACCTCTCCGGGTCGAACGCGAGGCGGGCGAGTTCGCCCGTGGCGATCCGCAGCCTCTCGCGGAACCCGTCGGCCCTGACGGCAACGGCTCTGTGCTCCTCCTCGATGGCCGGTCTCCGCGCAAGGCGGGCCTGCGCCTCCGTGTATGCCCGATAGGATGCCTCAAGCCCCTCCGCATCCGCCTCGAGGCGCTGCCGGACCTCCGGGTCGAACCCGAGCCGGGAGATCTTCGCCTCGATCTCTTCTTTGCGGGCGAGGTACCCCTCGACCTCGCCGATGAGCCGCCGCCGCTCCTCCTGGAGGGCGGGGAGGCGGCTGCATGCGCCCCGGAGGGTGTCGGCCGCCGTCCGCTTCTCCTCGAGGTCCCGGATCCGTTCCCTGAGGGCGGCATGCGCCGCCGGGTCGTACCCGCCCATGCCGAGCGCCCGGACCGCGGCACGGTGCTCGGCGGCCTCGGCCTGCCACCGTTGCACGACACCCGCGCTCTGCTCGTACCGGGTCGAGTAGAGGACGTGCTGCTCCTTTAAGCGCCGGTAGACGGTGAGCTGTCCCTGGAGGTCGACGAGCTCGGCGGCGAGGCCCCGGTGGTCGGCGGTCGCCCGCGCATGCTCGTGCTCGAGGTCCGCAAGCGTCGCCTGCATCGATACGGTAGCGGCGGCAAGGTTGTCGACCAGCTCCTCGTAGTGGTCGCCGAGGCTCTGGTGGCACGTCGGGCAGGCCCCTTCCGGGCCCGCGGCGAGGATCTCCGCCCGGTCTCCGGCGAGCCGCCGGATCTCCTCGCGGAGCGCCTCCTGGCGTTCGGCGCACGCGCTGATCCGCGAGGTCAGGTACTCCTTCCGGCTCTCCGCCGACTCGATCCGCTCCTCGGCGGCGGCCATCCCGGCGAGCTGCCGGGCAAGCCCGGCGATCTCGCTCTCGAGCAGGCTCATCTCCTCGGACCCGGCGCGGACCTCCTGCAGGCACCGCTCTTCCTGCCGGGAATACTCGAGAGCCTTGAGAAAAACCTCTTGTTGGGCCCGGAGGGTATCGTAGCCGCTGACCTCAGCCTCGAGGGCACGAAGGTGCCGGCTCTTCTCCTCGATCCCCTCGAGTTCCCTGCGGTTCTCCTGGACGCGGCGCTCCGTCTGGACGAACCGCTCATCCATGCGGGCAAGTTCTTCGCGGAGGGCATCGTATTCCGGCTGGAGAGCCTTCATCGCCGCAATACGGTCGCGCATGGCCTGCCGCTTCCCGACCTCCCGGGCAAGCCCGGCAACCGTCTTTTCATCCCGGGCAAACGCGGCGAGCTCGGCCTCAAGGTTCGCGCGGCGCTCGTCGTACTCCCGCACCTGCTCGCCCACGGCGCCGGCTTCGAGGCTCAGGCGGTCTCTTGCGGCCTTCACCTCCGCCATCGCGGCGAGTTCAGCCTTCAGGGGCTCGTAGCGCCCGGCGAGAGGGGCAAGGTCTTCGAGTTCGGCCTGCAGTCTCCTGCGTTCTGCGATCTCTTCCTCACCCCCCCGGCACTCGGTGCGGAGCCGCGCGATCTCGCCCGCAAGGGTCTCCTCTTCCCGTGCGAGGTGCAGGAAGCGGTCGCGCACGGAGAGCAGCCGGTCGCGTTCCTTCCGGACTTGATCGAGCGCCATGACGGCGCTTCTCTCCGCGGCGCCGGCGCGCTCCGCCTCCTCCTCCGCACGGCCGAGTTCGGCATGGAGCGCTGATAGGCGGTCGCGCACGGAGGCGGCGTCGAGCTCCCGGAGACGGCCGGAGAGCTCCAGAAAGACCCCTTCCCGGGTATCGACGACCCGTTTCAGGTCCTCCATGCTGTCCTTCCTGAGGTACTCGATGCCCAGCACCTGCATGAACCAGTCCTTCCGGGACCCGGCCCTGCTCTCGATCAGGGCGAGGAGTTCTTTCTGCCCGGCGTAGATGGTGTTCCGGAAGTCACCCGGGCCCATGCCGACGATCCGTTGCACCTCCTCCCCTACCTTCTGGACGCTGCTTGCAAGGAGCCTCTGGTTCAGGTAGAGGTTTGCCTCGTGAAGGGTCGAGGAGGGACGGCGCTTGAACCTGCGGACGACGGCATACTCGTTGCCGCCGGCTATGAAGTCCAGGCGGACCTCGCAGACGTCTTGTTGGCCCGCAAAGGAACTGACGATGTAGTTTGCGTCAAGCCCGGTCCCCTGGAGGCCGTAGAGAGCGAAGAGGACGGCGGCGACGATGCTGCTCTTGCCGGTCCCGTTGTTCCCGACGATCCCGGTGATCCCATCCTGGAAGGTGATCTCCTGGTCCCGGAAGCGCTTGAAGTTGCGCATCGCAAGTTTATTCAGCAGCATTCTCTCCCTCTTTATGGCGCGCGATGACCGAGCGGAGGATCGCCGTCCCGGTCTTCTTCACGTACTCCTCGTCGCCCGGGGCGAGGTGCTCCCTCTCCACGAAGCGCTCGAACTCGGCGACGTAGTCGAGGCCGACGAGCGAGTCTTCGTAAAAGATCCGGGAAGGATCGTCAGCGGCGAGCACCTGCAGTTTGAGGTCCAGCATCCGGCCCCGGACCTCCGAGAGGGCTTTCTGGTCAAGTGCGCGGAGCGTCTCGCGGCGTATCCCGTCAAGCGTGACCTGGCAGATCGCTCGGAAGGTCTTCTGCCCTGCGCTGTCAACCGCGTCGAGGACACCGTCCATGACCTCGCGGGCAGAGATGCCATCGCAGTTGATCCTGCCGAGGCTGAGCATGGGGGTGTGTGGCAGATCGATATGCCCGACCTCCCGCGACTCCGGGTCCACGGCGAGGCCCCCCTTGATATCCGCGATCTCGCCGTAGTTGCAGTATTCAAGCGACCCGCTGTACCAGGCGTTGTCGGCAACCTGCACCTGGCCGTGGAAGTGGCCGAGCGCTATGTAGTCGAACCGGTCGGAGAGGATGGTCGCCTCCAGTTCGTGCTCGGCGACGGTGTGCAGCCGCCGGTCTTTTAAGTTGCTTGCAAGGCCGTGGGTGACGAGCACGTTCGTGCCGGGCGAGAACTCAAGCCCGTCAAACGCCCTCCGGTAGCCCTCCGCCTCGAGCATGTTCGGTATCAGGTGAAAGACCGCATCCCCGAGTTCGACCCGCCGGTAGCGGTTGTGGTGGGCGACGTAGAGATCGGTTGCGCGGTAGCCGCCCCGTTCGAGTACCTCGAACGGCGATGCCGTGTAACGGGTCTTTGCCATGCTGTGGTTGCCGGCGACCGCGAGCATCGGCACTCCCGCGTCCTGCAGGCGGGAGAGGGCGTCGAGCGCCGTCGTGTAGGCGCGGGTCTTTGGTTTGACCTGGTGGAAGAGGTCGCCTGCATGGACGAGCGCATCGGGGCGCATGGCGATGATCCGGTCGACGGCGGCGAGGAAGTTGTCGTAGATGAGCTGTTCGCGCAGGTTCATCCCGGTTTCCGGATCAACCCGATTAAATGCCGACAATCCGAGATGCGTGTCTGCCAGATGAACGATCTTCATGCCCAATTAGTCTCCGTGTGCCCCTGGTATAAATGGCTGTTGTGCGCGGTGTGAAAGTGTCCGGCGCCGGGTCGGTGCCCGGAATACGCGTAACCTAATATATCCTCAATGATATTTGTATGGTGATCTCATGTCAAAAAGAGCCGTTGATGCAGTTTTCCAGGCGCTCTTCATCCTCTCCGACATCCGGTTCCTGCTGCGGGAGACCGCTCCGCAGCACGACCTTGATGAAGCGCAGAAGAAGCGTGCCGCAACCTCCATCGAGAAGGTGAAGCGGCAGATTGCCATCATCGAAGAGGAGCTGATGCGGTGAAGTGCGCAGTCGATATCGATGCCCGCGACGTCGAGGAGATGTATATCAACATCGACCCCATCCAGGCGGGCGGGCGGCTCACCGCCGATGCCATGAAGGCGGCAATCTCGTTCGGCGACGGCTACTCGGTCTGCGACAACTGCCGAAACCCCCCGAGGCTCGACTACATCAAAAATCCCCCCATCGCGCAGTTCCACGCGGACCTCGCGGCATGGCTGAATATGGACACGGTGCGGGTGGTGCCGGGGGCGCGCCGGGGGTTCCAGGCGGTCGCGAGCACCTACGTGGAGAAAGGCGACCCGGTCATCCTCACGTCGCTTGCCCACTACACGGAGTTCATGGCGGTTGAGGCGGCGGGCGGGATCCCGCGCGAGATCCCGAAGGATGCAAAGAACCACATCACCCCCGACGCCGCGGCGGAGAAGATCGAGGCGGTTATCCGGGAGTTCTCGCGCACACCGCCGCTGCTCTTCGTCGACCACGTCGACTACCAGTTTGGGAACGTCCACGACGTCGCGGGCATCATCAGGGTCGCCCACCAGTACGACATCCCGGTCCTCGTTAACGGGGCCTACACGGTCGGGATCATGCCCATCAACGGCAAAGGGCTCGGTGCGGACTTTGTCGTCGGGTCGGGCCACAAGAGCATGGCCGCCCCGGCGCCCTCCGGCCTCCTTGCGACGACGAATGAGCATGCAGAGAGGGTCTTTCGGATGACGCAGGCGAAGGGGGACGTGACCGGCCGGACGTTCGGCATGAAAGAGGTGGAGATGATGGGCTGCACCCTGATGGGCGTCACCGTCGTCGGGATGATGGCCTCGTTCCCCCGCGTCAGGGAGCGGGTGGAGCACTGGGAGACCGAGGTGGCGCATTCGCAGGCGGTCACGGACGCCCTCCTCTCCATCGAGGGGACGAAGGTCCTCTCCGATTACCCAAGAAGGCATACCCTGACCCGGATAGACACCCGGGAATCCTTCGATACGGTGGCACAGCGGCATAAAAAACGTGGTTTCTTCCTCGCAAGCGACATGAAGAAGCGCGGGATCACCGGGGTCATCCCCGGGTCGACCAGGGTCTGGAAGTTCAACACCTTCGGGCTGACGGAGAAGCAGATCCGGCACGTCGGGGAGTCGTTCGTCGAGGTTGCGCGGGAGAACGGGTTGAATATTCTCTAAGAATACTCTCGAACTTTTTAGAGCGGGTGCGTGCGGGCCGGAACGCTATCACAGTTAAGATATGGAGTGTACCAGGGAGAACTGCTGTAGTCGATCGAAAAGCCCGGTACAGTGGACCGTGGGAATATCGTCACGGAGGGAAAAACCCCTCCCCTGCAACCCCTCCCCAGATGCGATATCCGCTAGGAATCCGTGTATGTGTAGCGCGAACGATGGTGCTTGATGGCCTGAAAGTTTCGAGTTGCAATGAACCGGAGAACGACGCCCCACCGGAGTGGGCACGAGGTGGTGAGTTACGAGGTACACCCATGATTCGCCTTCGGCCCGCAAAGGTCCACGTCCATTCCAAGATGACTTCAAGCCGAAACAGGAGCACCTTGAGTACCTGAGGACTTCTCCTCACCGGACCTCCCCGATCTCCCCGTTCTTTGCGCGGTACCGCCGCACCGTCCCCGCCGCCCGGGCCGCGAGGCTCTCCGCGCCGATCTCCTCCTCAATCTGCGCGATCGTCGCCGCGGGTGCCGCCGTCGAAGGGTAGCGGGGGGCGACCGTGCACCCGGTGCTCCCCGGCCGGGCCTCAAACGTCCCGATGGCGCGGGCGCGTTCGACGATCTCCTCCTTGTCAAACCCGATCAGCGGCCGGAGCACCGGCACAGACGCCGCCGGGGCGATCACCGTCATGTTCGCCAGCGTCTGGGACGCTACCTGCCCCAGGTTGTCGCCGTTGACGAGCGCGTAAGCGCCGCGATCTTTTGCAAGGATGCTTGCCACCCGGAGCATGAACCGTTTGCAGAGGATGCACCGGTAGCGGGGCTCTTTTAAGGCCGTGATGACCTCAAAGAACGGCTCCATATCCACGATCAGGAGGTCGAGAGGGTGCCCGGGGACCCAGGCGGAGAGCCGGGCGTGGTGCCGGAGGACGATCTCTTCCACGTCCGCCCCCCCAAAGCGCCCGCTGTGCATATGGACATGCACCATCCGGCACCCCCGGCGCATCATCAGCCACGATGCAACGGGCGAGTCGATCCCCTCCGAGAGCAGGGCCATCACTTCCCCCTGCGTCCCGTAGGGGAGTCCTCCCGGTCCGCCGAGTTTCTCGTCGTAGACAAGGCCGCCGAACTCCCGGGCCTCCACGAAGACCTCGTAGTCGGGCGCCGTCAGGTCCACCGTGGCCTCCGGCACCCGGTCGAGGACGGCCGAGCCGACCGCCGCCGCGAGTTCCTGGCTGTTGAACCCCTCGACGCCCGTCCGGCGCGCCCTGACCGCAAACGACATCCCCGACCGGAGGTGCCGCCCTGCATGCTCTACGGCTGCGGCCGCGATACCGTCGATATCGGGGGAGGTCACCGTGCAGACGCTGGCGCTCACCACCCCGAAGGTCCCGGCGGCGATCGCGGCGATGCGCCGGGGCTCGTCGCCGAAGATCAGGATCCTCCCCCGGGGTGCCTCGATGCGGTGGGAGAGTCCTTCCGCCTCCAGCGCGAGCCGGATGTTCTCCGTCATGATCGATACGAACCGCCGTTTCACCGGCTCGCTCTTGAGGAAGATCTCGCCATACCTGACCATCACTGCTTCCACGAGTCCGCACCTCCCTCCCGGTAGCCCTCCGGGGCGATAGCCGCATCCTCAAAACCGAGATCCTTCACCGCACCGAGCAGCCCCTCCAGCCTTTTGTGGTATCCCGGATCGGCCTCGATGGAGGCCCGACGACCACTGCACCGGACCCGTATGGTCCCCGGGATCTCCCGCGCGAGGAGAGCCTCAGCGGCCGCGACGAGCGCGAGGCACTCCCGGGTGACTGCATCGCCGGTGGGGATGCGTGTCGCAAGGCATGCGGACGGCGGGCGGACGGGCACCCCGAGGTCTGCCGCAAGGGCCTCGATATCCGCCTTCCCCATGCCGCACTCCGCAAACGGGCTCCTGATCCCGAGTTCGACGAGCGCCCGCATCCCGGGCCTTGTCGCGGGCCGGTCGTCGGCGTGGGTCCCGTCGACCACCGTCCGGCATCCACACCGCTCTGCCTCTCTCGCGACCGCCTCCATCATCGCCCGCTTGCAGGCGTAGCACCGGTCCGGCCGGTTCTCCCGGATCGCGGGGATCTCGAGCGCATCGAGCGGTATCACGATATGCGGGACGCCGAGGCGCTCCGAGAGTTCCTGCGCCGCGGCGATCTCCCCAGGGGGGGCAAGACCGGTATCGACGCTGATAGCGATCGCCCGGACGGTGTGCCGCCGGGCGGTGGCCAGCAGGACCGAACTGTCCGTCCCCCCGGAGAGCGCGACCGCAACAGGTTCGCAGGATTTCAGGAGTAAAGCGAGATCAGCATCTTGTGCCATCTGCTCAACTTATGCTCGCTTGTTCTAGATGAATGTTCGCGAATCGCGGCAATTCGGGCTTTTGGCACAGCGAGCAAATGATTTTTAACAGAGGCACTCCGAATGTGTACTGATATGGCGAAGAAAGCGAAAGCCAAACAGGCAGAGCCCATGAAACTCTTCTATATTTTTTATAATCAGGAGCGCTGGGACAACTGGATCAAAACACTGGAGGGTGCTGACTTCGAGCCTGCCGAAGGCGAAGACGTCTCCGAAGGCGAGCAGATGCTCTACAGTTTCACCGAAGACATCACCCTCTCGGTCTTAAAGATCATCCGCCTCTACCAGAACGGCCGGTTCACGAAGGAGGAGGCCACGGAGAAGCTCGACGACGTGGAACTGATCGTCATGACCGGGCTCCCCGAAGGAGAGCTCGAGGACGTCATCGGGTCGCTCCAGCTCTCCCTGCTCGTACTCTTCACCGCCTGCCGGAAGTATCTCGAGGGCGGGTTCGATAAGGATATAAAGACGCTCGTGAAGAAGGGCCGGGCTCTCGATGAAGAGAACCTCGAGGAGGCGCTTGAGGTTGCCGCGAATATCGGGGCCGCCGTTGTCGACGGGGCCACGTGCTGCGCGAAGTATATCAAGGACGATGCGGAGAACCCCGGCCTCTTCGACGAGTGGCTCATCGAGATCGAGACCATGAGCAACGCTATCAAATCTCTTGCGAAGTTCGACGAGGAGCCCGGAGAAGCGTCGTGATCGCGGACAAGGCCCGGTTCCGGGCGGCACGGAAGCTGGAGCGGGCGGCAGGGTTCCGGCTCCCGGACCATGTCTTCTCGGGTGCGTTCCTCGAATCTCTCGGGAAGGCGGTCAACTTCGAGCACCTCGACCGCCGGATGCAGGAGCAGCTCCTTGCCTTTTTCCGCGATTTCATGGACTGCAAGTGCAAAAACGCCCCCTTCTGCGGGTGCCCGGAGCGGAAGTTCACCCTTGCCATCATCGAGTTCCGGGAGATGGGGCTCGATCACCGCCAGATCAGCGCCTACCTCCTCGACGAATACGGGATCGACCTCTACCCCGCCGATATCCTGAGTTTCCTCGAAGACTCCGTCCACATGCTCGAGGCGATACGGGACGTCGCCGAGCTGCAAGGGCGGGAGAAACTCGCGGAGAACGCCATCGGGCATATCAGGAAGATCGAGCATTAAGGCCCGCCCCACCTCCCCGGAGTTACCGCCCCTCCGTCATCTGCCGCCGGTCCGGGTGAACAGGGGAATGGTGGATGGGTATGGCAGCTCTCCTTCGCGTGAGGTCCTCTCATTTCCTTCTACTGCCGGTTCTCGCGTTGCCGCAAGGGAGTGTGAGCTATTTATCACATCGACTCTCAGTAACCCGTATCATAACCGGAGGAGAGTGCCGATCGTTTTTCGCACTCTTTGGAAGGTCGCATCGGCGGATACGCCCCGGCACGGCTTTCCACCGGGTATCGCGAGCACTGCCCCCGCTCCCGACGATATGACTTTGCAACCGTACTTCCCGGCGATCGCCGTGGTCCGGTCCGTCGAGTGCTTATCGACGACGATGATCCTGTTCGGGTGCCCCTAGTTCCGGATCGAGGAGAGCGTGAGTTCCAGCGTTGAAGCGCTGTTCCAGGTCAAAACGACATAATCGATGCTCATCATAGCGGTAGAGGACCCCCGGGCGATCCGGTCTATCGGGCCTCATCGCACATCAGGTTTGCCGTCGCTCTGGCCCGGAGAGACACATCCCGTCCACGGAGGTCCGCCGGCGAACACCTCCCCTCTCCCGCGCGGCCCGGCCGGAAAGCCGCCGTGTGAGGGGCCTGCAGCAGGCAGGGGGCCGGGAGGACGGCGGCCGGGGTTATCCACTCCCCGGGTTGCGCATCATGGGGGCGACGTTGCACCCCGCCATCTCCCCGAAACAGAAGACGAACCGTTCCTTGATGCTCGCCGGCAGTCTCGCCTCCGGGATGGGCACAAACCCGAGTTTCCCGTAGAACCCGACCAGGGGGAGGGTCGAGTGGATGTAGATCGTCTCAGAGCCGCATTCATCGAGGAGCCGCTGCACGGCCTCCCTTGCATACCCGCCTCCACGGTACTCGTCCAGGGTGAAGACGCAGTCCATCTCGAGACCGCCCGGGTGCCGGGTACAGCGGGCCGTCGCCGCCAGGGCGCCGTCGACAAAGACGCCGAAGATCCTCTCCCGGCTCGGGTCCGCCTTCTGGTTGCGGTAGTGTGTCCAGACCCTCTCTGCAAGCGGGAACTCTTCGTGCTTCAATTCTCGGACTTCTTTCTTCATGGTCTTCCTCGCGTATGATCAGGCGTTGCCGCGCCTATTATTTCAAGCCGACTACCTCTCCTCTCGCCGCGGGGCTCCCCGACCCGGGGATTCTGAACGGGAAGGGGTTCCCGCCCGGCAGGTGCGGAAGAAGGCGGCCGTGCCCGGCGCACCGGGTGAAGCGCCCCGCCGGCCCTCAGAGCGCACGGGGCCAGGGGATGCCGAGTTGTCCGGCCAGATCCTTCAGTTCGTCGTGGATGCCCCTGTCAATCCTGAGGAGGAGCAGGATATAGATCAGCCCGCCGAGTGCGACCGCCCCAAGGACAACGAAGATGTTTGAGAGCGGGATGATGTACGAGTAGCCGATAACGACAGCCGCCATGGCGAGCGCGGCAAAGACGATGTTGCTCACGGCCCGGGGCTCTATCCGGACACGGATGCCCCGGGAGAGGGCGCGATGAGCGAGTATTGCGTTCAGCACCATGGTGACGAGTGTTGCCGCCGACGCCCCGGCGATGCCGTATGCCGGGATGAGGAGGAGGTTTAACCCGATGTTTGCGGCAACCGCGACTGCCGTCACCCGGAACGAGTCCTGCGGTCGGTCGAGGGCGTTTAAACACATCGTCTGGAGGAACATGAAGACGTGGGCTACCTGGACGAGCAGGAGTATCGCGAGCGCCCCCGCCCCGGCGGCAAACGATGCCCCGTAGAAGAAGTAGAGGAGACGTTCGCCGAGGAGCCAGCCCCCGGCAACGACCGGGACCGCGAGCAGGAGCGAGTAGGTGAAGGCGCGGGCGAGCGCGCGCTCCACCGAAGAGAGGTCGTTCTGCTTCCCCCAGTAACTGATCTTCGGGTAGAGGGTGGTATGGAGCGCTATGGTGGCGAACGTTGCAATCGATGTGAGCTGGAGCGCCACGCGGTAGATGCCGATGTCGGCCTCGGTCATGAAATGACCGATCATGATGGTATCGGCATACGAGAAGACAAGGTAGCCGCTCGAGCTGAGGAACGTCCAGACCGAGAATGCAAAGAGGCTCGCGATGTGCGAACGGCGAAACGGGGCCGGCGAGAGGTCGAGGAACCGGAAGTTAAAGAGTCCCGAGACCAGAACCCCGGCAACGAACCCGCCAGCGAGGCCGGCGACCCCGTAGCCGAGGACGACCGCGGCAACCTGAACGAGTATCCGGACCAGGGTGTCGATCAGGCTGCCGATCTGGTTGATGCCGACCATTCCTCTGCCGTAAACGCTGTTTGAGGCGATATTTGTGAAGGTACTGACGATCAGCGCGAGGATCAGCCAGGGGAGCACCCCTGACGAGGTGAGTTTGACGAGGTACGGCTGCACGATGAGGAGGAAGCCCACCGAGATGACCGTCAGCGCCACCCGGAGGAGGATGAATGCGGTGAAGTAGGCGTTCTGGTCTTCTCCTTCGCTGATCCGCTTCACCGCGGCGCCCCCGAATCCGCCGTCCCCGATCAGGTTGAAGACGCTGAAGTAAGCGACGAAGAGAAAGTAGGCACCCAGTATCGACGGGCCGACGACGTGGGCGAAGTACATCGTGGAGAGGAACCCGATCGCGGTAAGCCCGATCGTCGAGCCGAGGCTGATGAGGCTCTGGCGCTGGACAGGGTCGATGCGCATGATGCGGGCGAGATACCCGGAGGGCCGGAACACGAGCATTGGTTTGGCCGTGAAAGCCTTTATTGGTTGTTAACCGCCCCGGGCTTTCTGCCGGGAACGCCCTGCCTGTTCAGTCGAGCTGAAGGAGGGTGGCCACGGTCTCCTCCACCCCCCGGAACGGGGGCCCCGATACCGTCATAGCAAAGCGGCGCACATGTATAGTATTATAATTCAGCGCTCACAGGAGAGGGCACGCAACATATATTATCGGCGGTGAAATCTTGGACGTAGGGGTAATCGGTGTCGGAGTAATGGGCAGGAACCATGCCCGCGTGTATTCGGAGTTGAAAGCGGTGGACTCGCTCTACCTGTACGACCTCAACCAGAAGGCGGCCCGCGACCTTGCCGGAACCTTCGGGGCAACGGCCTCCCCGACTGTCGAGAGCCTGCTCGAATGCGTGGATGCGGTGAGCATCTGCGTCCCGACGCCCTACCACTTCTCCATTGCGGAGACGGTCCTCGACGCCGGGGTGCCGCTCCTCGTCGAGAAACCCATCTGTGCGACGGCGGAAGAGGCGAGAAGGCTTATCGAAAAGATCCCGGAAGGCCTCGTCGCCGGCGTCGGCCACATCGAGCGGTTCAACCCGATCGTCCCCGAGATCAAAAAGATCGTCCGTGACCCCCTCTATGTCGAGATGAAGCGGCATAACCCGGCCTCTTCCCGGGTGAGCGGCTCCTCGGTCGTCGAAGACCTGATGATCCATGACGTGGATATCATGAGAAACGTCCTCCTCCCGGACGGAACCTACCGCCTCGCCGGCAGCGGCAATTCTGATGTCTGTAGCGCTCTCTTCTCTTTCGGCGGCACCACGGTCTACCTCTCCGCAAGCAGGAAGTCATCTAAGAAGATCCGTATGATCTACATCGAGGAGGAGGAGTTCACCATCGAGGGGGACTTTATGGCCCAGGAGATCTACATCCACAGAAAGCCCGGGCAGTATTCGGTAGAGAACGAGCGCTACGTGCAGGAGAACATCATTGAGAAGGTGCTCGTGAACAAACAGGAGCCGCTGAAGCTCGAACTCTCGACGTTCCTCGACTGCGTGGCCCAGCGGCGGGAGTTCCCGGTCAGCCCCGCGCAGGCGCTGCTGAATATGGAGATCTGCGAGGACGTTACGCGGTGTTTTGCAGCGTAAGGGTGGTTTTTGCATGAGTAAGAAACTACAATCCATAATCAATGCCAGAGGCCCGATCCGGAACATCGGTGTCGTCGGCATGGGCTACGTCGGCATCCCCGCCGCGGTCCTCTTTGCGGACGCGCCGGAGTTCGAGTCGGTCATCGGGTTCCAGCGGGATTCTCCTTCATCCGGCTACAAGATCGGTATGCTGAACCGGGGTGAGTCGCCCCTCAAGGGTGAGGAGCCGGGGCTTGAGGACCTCCTCGGCAAGGTCGTCGGCGCGGGGAAGTTCCGGTGCACATCGGATTTCTCGGAGGTCGCGGCGTGCGACGCGGTGACCCTTGCTATCCAGACCCCGTTTCTCGACCCAAAGGACCTCATCCCCGACTTCTCGGCCCTGACTGAGGGGCTCCGCGCGGTGGGGCGGCACCTCTCCGAGGGCACGCTCGTGGTGCTCGAGTCGACGGTCACCCCCGGCACGACCGAGCGCATGGCCCGGGAGATCCTCGAAGACGAGTCCGGTCTCGTCGCCGGCGAGGACTTCGCGCTCGCCCATGCCCCCGAGCGGGTGATGGTCGGACGGCTGCTCAAAAACATCCGCGAGCACGACCGGATCGTCGGCGGGATCGACGACATCTCGACGGCGCGGGCGGTCGAGCTCTACCGGCCGGTCCTCACGACCGGGACGATCATCCCGATGAGCGCGACCGCCGCCGAGGTGACGAAGACCGCCGAGAACGCCTTCCGCGACCTCCAGATCGCCGCCGCAAACCAGCTCGCCCTCCACTGTGAGGCAATGGGCGTCAACGTCTACGACGTCCGGGCGGGGATCGACTCCCTCAAGGGTGAGGGGATCACCCGGGCGATCCTCTGGCCGGGGGCCGGGGTCGGCGGCCACTGCCTCACGAAGGACTCGTGGCACCTCGAGCGGGGCGCGCAGGTCCTTGGGGGAGACCTCTGGTACCCGCACGGCGAGGAGTCGATCTTCGGCGTCGCGCGGAAGATCAACGAGTTCATGCCCCGGCACATGGTCCACCTGACCGTCGAGGGGCTCGGGCGGGCCGGGAAGTCCCCGGAGGGCGCGAACGTCGCTCTCCTCGGGTGGGCGTTCATCCAGAACTCGGACGACACCCGGAATACCCCTGCAGAGCCCTACCTCGCGGCGATGGAGGAGGCGGGGGCAACGGTCAGGGTCCACGACCCGTTCGTGGACAACTACCTGGGGATAGAGGTCTCCCACGACCTTGATGCGACCCTTGCAGGAGCGGACGTCGTCGTCATCTTCACCGGCCATCACCACTACGCCTCCCTCGACCCCGTCCGGGTAAAGGAACTCTCGGGCCGGGAGCACCCGGTCATCGTCGACGGCAGGAACGTCGTCGACCCGGACGCGTTCATCCGCGCGGGCTTCATCTACAAGGGCATCGGCCGGGGCGACAAAAACAGCCACCTGATCCGGCGGTAACCATGAAGATCGTATCGATCGTCGGGGCCCGGCCGCAGTTCATCAAGTGCGCTCCCGTCTCACGGGAACTCAGGAAGGCGCATGATGAGATCCTCGTCCACACCGGGCAGCACTACGACCACGGCATGTCGGAGGTCTTCTTTGAAGAACTCTCAATCCCGAAACCCGACTACAACCTCAACATCGGCTCCGGGACCCACGGCCGCCAGACCGGGGCGATGCTCGGGGCGATCGAGGATGTCCTCGAAAAGGAGGAACCCGACGTCGTCCTGGTCTACGGCGACACGAACTCGACCCTCGCCGGCGCGCTTGCGGCGGCAAAGCTCCACGTGCCGGTCGCCCATGTCGAGGCGGGGCTCCGGAGTTTTGACCGCCGGATGCCCGAGGAGGTCAACCGGGTGCTCACCGACCACTGCTCTGACCTCCTCTTCTGCCCGACGGAGACGGCCGTCGCGAACCTCGCGGCCGAGGGGATCACGGAGGGCGTCTTCCTTGTCGGGGACGTGATGCTTGATGCGATGACCCACAACCGCGCGGTCGCAGAGGAGCGCTCCCGGATCCTTGAGGA